>JAGQOY010000019.1 GCA_020427005.1 Planctomycetales bacterium | reverse complement strand
GAGTGGGTGGAAGCTGATCCCTCACTGACGTTTCGGGTTGTGATCAATGCAGAGTTGGTGAAGGCCGATCCCTCACTGACGTTTCGGGTTGTGATCAAAGCAGAGTTGGTGAAGGCCGATCCCTCACTGACGTTGCGGGTTGTGATCAAAAAGCAGAGTTGGTGGAAGCGGATCTCTCACTGATGTTTCGGGTTGTGAACAAAGCAACAAGTCGGTCAGAATGGGGTTGATCAAGAAATCCATCGGTTACTAGTCCAAGCCAATCAGACAATCGCTGTAAAATTCGAATTGCAATGTCATCTAAATCGGTTCAACTTCCGGTCGTCGATTCACTGGCCGCTGTTTCACAGGTTGCCGATCGATTTCTAACTAACCTACGATTTGCCCCAGCGCGGGATGGCTGCGTTCCAGGACCCAAAGAGGGTAGCCCCCTGCCCTTGCCGATGACGATGGAGGAGGTAAACGCTCGCGGTTGGGATGAAGTTGATGTGGTTTTCGTCACGGGTGATGCTTATATCGATCACCCAAGTTTTGCGATGAGCATCCTTGGTAGGACGCTCGAGGCGGCTGGCTTCCGAGTAGCAATTCTCTCTCAGCCGGATTGGCGGAATTGCGAGGCGTGGCGACGCTTTGGTAGGCCACGATTGTTCTTCGCGATCAGCGCCGGCAATATGGACTCGATGATTAACCACTACACAGCGAATCGTAAAGTTCGCAATGACGATGCTTATTCTCCGGGTGGCAAAATAGGCTTGCGTCCAGATCGTGCCACGCTTAGCTACTGTCAACGGGCTCGCGAGGCCTACAAGGGTGTTCCCGTAATTGCTGGCGGAGTTGAGGCTTCGCTGAGGCGTTTGGCGCACTATGACTATTGGAGCGACAAGGTTCGGCGCAGCATCCTGATGGACAGCAAAGCTGATTTACTGGCCTTCGGGATGGGAGAAAATACGATAGTTGAAATGGCCCAGCGCCTGGCGAGCGGTCAGTCGGCTAAGGACTTGCGCGACATGCGCGGTTTGGCCTTCGCCTTGGGAGCCTCTGAGCCGGTACCTGAAGATGCGCTGGTTCTGCCAAGTTACGAAGAAGTGGCTAGTGACAAACAGAAGTTTGCGTTGGCCACTCGCATGTTGCATAACGAAACCAATCCGTTCAATGCGAGGCGCTTGGTTCAACAGCACGGCTCACAATGGGTCGTGGTGAATCCGCCACAATTACCGCTTTCCGAGGCGGCTATGGATTGCATTTATGGGCTGCCATATACGCGTCGCCCGCATCCATCGTATCGCGAACCAATCCCGGCCTTTGAAATGATTAAGGATTCGGTAACGATCATGCGAGGATGCTTTGGTGGTTGTACTTTCTGTTCCATCACAGCTCATCAAGGACGTGTCATCCAGTCCCGTAGCCAACAAAGTGTGATCAATGAAATACGGACTATGACGGAGGATAAGTCCTTTAAGGGAACGGTGAGCGACATTGGTGGTCCGACAGCCAATATGTACCAAATGCGATGCACTCGCCCAGATGTTGAAGCTAAGTGCCGACGACAATCCTGTGTGCATCCCACAATCTGTAAATTGCTAGGGGTCGATCATCAACCGGTAATTGAGTTGATGCGTTCGGCGCGCCGCGTCGAAGGAGTGAAGAAAGTTCTGGTAGCCAGCGGTATTCGCATGGATCTGGCTAGGCGCAGTCCAGAATACATACGGGAATTGACGCGGCATCATGTCGGCGGGCACCTGAAGGTGGCGCCGGAGCATGTTGATCCGGATGTGTTGTATAAGATGCGGAAACCGGCCAGCGACGACTTTGAGTTTTTCGCTCGCGAGTTTGAATCTGAATCCACGGCGGCTGGCAAGAAGCAATACTTGATTCCCTATTACATTGCCAGCCATCCAGGCAGTGACCTAGAGGCGATGATCAACCTAGCGGTTTTTCTGAAACAAAATGGCTACAAGCCCGATCAGGTTCAAGACTTTATCCCGGCACCCTTGGATGTTGCTACATGCATGTATTATACGGGATTGGATCCGTTTACCATGCGACCGGTGTTTGTGGCTCGAGGATTGCGGGATCGAAAAATGCAGCGTGCCTTGATGCAGTTCTTCAAGTCGGAGAACTACTTCGAAGTCCGAGATGCGCTGCGTGCCGCTGGACGAACCGATTTAATTGGTGACGGCTGTGATTGTCTTATACCTGCGGCGCCTCCCAAGCAAGCCATTCTTCGCCGCCGACGAGAAGCGGATGCTCGACTGCGCAGCGAATATGTACATGCCATCCAAAACCCGGCCGCAAAAGATAATAATACCGATCGGGTCGAAGGCCAGCTTAAAAAATCATCTCCGCAATCCAACCACCGGCAGCGTCGCAATCGAAGTACAAAGGGATATCGACCTGGACGCAAGGGCGCAAATTGAACGCGCAATTCAACGCAATTCTCAATCCCATGACCATTTCATGGGGCTTTATTAAAGGGCCAGATATGACATTGCAATTCCTCGGCCGAGCACCAATTACTGCTCTTTGTTTGTTGATCGTCTTGGTGTCCATTTCGCTTGCAGAAGATTGGCCGCAATGGCGAGGTCCTGCGCGTGATGGCGTTTGGGAAGCCACTGCTGGCATACTCGAACAGCTACCGGAAGGGCAGTTACCGTTGACTTGGGAGGTGGAGCTAGGTGCTGGATACTGCGGTCCCACGGTGGCCAGTGGCCGAGTATTTGTCATGGATCGAATCACAGCAGATGGGCAGCAGTCAGAACGCGTTTTATGTTTTGATTCGGCAACCGGAAAAGAGATTTGGAGACTTGAATATGAGGCTCCCTATACCATTAGCTATACGGCAGGTCCCCGTGCCAGCGTGACGATTGACGGTGATCGCGCTTACGCCGTGGGTGCTATGGGGCACTTTCATTGCCTAGATACAGCTACTGGAGAAGTCAAATGGAAGCGTGACTTGCAAAACGAATACGACATCGATATGCCGATTTGGGGAATTGCGGCCTCGCCATTGATTTATGGTGAGCTTGTAATTCAGCAGGTCGCTGGTAAACCAAACGCATGTATCGTTGCCTTCGACAAGAGTACTGGTCGCGAGGTCTGGCGCAGCCTGAATGAACGGGCTGGATATTCATCCCCGATCGTGATCAAACAGGCTGGGCAAGACGTACTCGTCTGTTGGACCGGAGAGAGTCTCTCAGGATTAGATCCGTTGACTGGCAGCGTGTATTGGCAGCACGAAATGTTGCCCTCGCGTATGCCGATTGGAATTGGGACCCCTGTTTTGAGCGGCAACCAAGTATTTGTGTCGAGCTTCTATGATGGATCGCTCATGGTACGTTTGTCAGATGACACGCTAGAAAGTCGCCAAGTGTGGCGCGCGGTTGGACCTGATGAAATGAAGACGGAGTCACTGCATGCCATGATAGGGACTTGCATTGTGCGTGACGGATATGTTTTCGGATTCGACAGTTATGGGCAGTTCAGATGTTTGGATGCGGCCACCGGCGAGCGACTTTGGGAAAATCTAGAGGCAGTTCCTCAAGCACGCTGGGCTACTGTGCACATGGTAACGCAGGGGGATCGTGTGTGGATGTTTAACGAACGGGGCGAGTTATTGATTACACGGCTTTCTCCCACAGGCTTGAAGATACTGTCCAGAGCCAAGCTAATCGAACCGACCACACTACAGTTAAACCAACGTAAGGGCGTGTGTTGGTCGCACCCCGCATTTGCAGAAAAGAGCGTCTTTGCCCGAAATGACAATCGATTGGTAAGGGCGTCCTTGGCCAGCCACTAAGTACATGTCCGAACTATACCGAAAATTGCTTCTTTCGCCGCGGATATTACCAAACGGAACTTCTCATATGCTGTATTCGAAATAAGGTTCTTGAGATGGCTTGGTTGAAACTCGGAGCGGTCGCCGAAGTAGCAGTTGGAACGGCCAAGGAGTTTTTGGTTGATGGACGCGTCGTAGCGATCTTTCATACCACCGACGGGATTTTTGCGACGGACGGTATGTGTGCACACCAAGGAGGGCCACTGGCAAATGGCATGTTGGATGGCAAATGCATTACCTGTCCTTGGCATGGCTGGCAGTACGATGTTTCTACTGGGAATAATCTGCTAACCAAAAAACAGATGCTTGACTGCTATGAGGTCGAGTTGCGTAACGAGGAGATATGGCTCAGCCTACCGTAAGACGATCATGCACCTATTCTTGATCTACGGCTAACATGGTTGCGGTCTTGATGAGCATGGTAGCGTATTGGCCGGCACGCAATTGAAACTTGAGCCGTACCACATGCCCCTTGTCGTCACTTTCGTCGGATGCCTCGGTTTCGACCCGCGTTGTCAAATCTTCCGGCAAGAGCATCACGGGTCTTGAGCCACGCGAAAAAAATACATCTCTCGGGTAAGAAAAACGCAATCGATGGCGTTCCAAGGAAAACTCTGCGAGAACCTGGTCAAGTACCAGAAGAATCTCCGGATCCCAGTCAGTTTTTCTTCCAGAAGGCAGCGGTACGCTGAGTTCGGATAAGCGTGAGTGCCAATCTGCCGACAGCGAATAAGGCACGACCAATCGACCGCTGGCACCGTACATCGCCACATACTGTTCGGGAAGAAGTTGGCTCGATAACCATCTAGCAACGGTTTCGTTCCAAAGTTTGGCTTGGAATGCTGCCACATAAATGCTTCGCAAGTCCTGGCGAATCAATCCCACGGCGCGTTTGAAGCCCTGTGGATGATCTACCAAATAAGTGACAAGGCTGCGTAAATGACTTCGCTCAAGCAAAGCCTTGCATGTCGTCCAATCTCCCCAATGCTCGCGGACAATACGTTTTTGCTCTCGATCGCGGGGACGGTCATGAGGATTGTGTTCGGCTACCGCCAAATAGAACGCTTTTTCGTAGTCCCCCAAACACCAAGGGTGGGCGATAAACTGCCCGGAATCTCCTAACGACCCGAAACGTTGGTCGTCAAAGTAATTGGGTACGCCGCCTGGCAATCGTTCAAGCGTCAATGCCAGTTTGTGAGCTGCTTCGGCAGTCAAACCGCGTAATTGAATTTCGAATTGATTGCGAAGGATGTCTGCGGCTGTAAATTTACGGTTGGAAAATCCAAGGAATTTCAGCGTGAAACCCGGCTCAGCCAAGTCCGTCGCGGGTCCATTATCGATTGTTAGGAATTGTCGAGTCGACGCGTGACGGTCCTTCAAGCCTCCGTAGCTCAATTGTTGCCGTTGGAGGTTCCATTTACTTAGGATTACGGACGCGACTTCGGGAGTGCCAAGTCCAGTTTTATCCAGTTGATAGAAAGAATAACGCCGTGCTTTGCTTTCACTGGGCGAAAATGGAAATTCGGTAATCTCACGAACTACAAAGTCTACTGGGGCTTGTTTGACGAACATAAAGCCAAAATCTGCGGATGGGAATGTAGGTTAGTTTGGCGGTTAGTGTATTCCCACATTGGGTTCTACCCTGCCCGCTCGCACTTTAGCCTGATAGTATAGTGAAGAAGTAAATTCGCTTTGTCCAAAGAGCTTCATTGAAATAGAAAGTAACCGAATTGGCACCTAAGATCAGCGCATTCCCGAAATGTTACCTGGACATCATTTCCCAAGAGCGTTCGATGAGTGTGTTCGATTGGATTGAACAAGCCAAGCAGCTGGATGCGGATGGTCTTGAAATGTACGAGGGGTTCTTCACTAGTTTGGAAGATGCCTATATCGATGACGTGGCATCTGCCATTCAGGAAGCTGGTTTCGAGATGCCAATGCTCTGTTGCTCGCCGGACTTTACCAATCCAAGTCCTGAGAAACGATTGCAAACGGTCGCTTATCAACAGCAAATGATCCAAGTGGCTCATCGTCTTGGTGGTCCAGGAGTTGTCTGCCGAGTTCTAAGTGGGCAACGGTGGCCGGAAATAACTCGCGAAGAAGGATTAAAGTATGCCGCCGACGGCATTCAAGCCTGCCTGCCGTTGGCAATGGAGTTGGGAGTTACTCTCGGATTAGAAAACCACTACAAGGATGGATATTGGTTGTATGCTGAATTTGCACAGAAGATGGATGTGTTTCTCGATTTGTTAGATTTGATAACCGAGAATGGCAATTTTGGAGTTCAATTTGATCCCAGCAATGCGGTCGTAGCAGGTGACGACCCTGTTGAACTTTTGCGTCGTGTAGCCAATCGCGTTGTCAGTATGCATGCCAGCGACCGCTTTCTGGTTCCAGGCGCGACTCTTGAGGATCTAAAGCATGCGGAAGGCTCAGCAGGCTACGCGGCTATTCTCAAGCACGGCGTTACCGGTCAGGGACTAAACGACTATGCTGCCATTTTTACGATCTTGCGCGATGTTGGCTATTCCGGGTGGATAAGCATCGAAGATGGCATGAATGGGATGGATGAAATGGCCGAGTCCTTGGCATTTCTACGTCGCAGTGTCGAACATTATTGGGGAAAAAGCGTATAAACTGGGATATGCAGCATTCTTGAAGGAAGACCAGACAGTAGAGGGACCCGTGACAAGTGGATTACGGGAAACTGGAATGCGGCCGGGAAGAGAGTCAGCGGTTTTATATAACGGTTGGAGATCCGACATGTTGTTGGTTAAGAAATATCTTATTTTGATGTCCTGTATCCTCTTAGTGTTTTTGCTTAACACCAGTCTTGTTCGGGCTCAGAATGACGGACAGGCAAAGCTGGATGAGGCGACTGAAAAGAAGCTGGATGCGAATACTCCCGAAAAGCTTGCGGAAGTCATTCGGCTGTGCGAAGAGGCCCTTGACGCAGGGCTCAACGAAGGCAATCAGCGAATTGCCAAACAAGTGTTGGCAGCATCCGCCCTGCAATTGTCCCAGACCCTGTTTCAGGATCTGCCTGCAATTGCCAGTAACCGTCGCGCGCTGACGATCAAGCGACGCGAAATCATGTCCAACCTTGAAAAAGCTGTGGCCAACAATCCCGAGTTGTCCGAGGCCTTTCTCTTGTTGGCTCGATTGGAGGCCATTCCAGGTGGCAGCCGCGAAAAAGCGATTGACTATATGACCAAGGCCATTGAGTTGCTCAAGGACAAGCCGGTAGACCAGTCTCAAGCCTACTTGCTAAGGGCCGCGATACAAGAGGATGAGGCGGAGCAATTGGCGGATCTAAAAGCAGCCATTGAAGCGGATCCTACCAACGAAGCAGCTTGGCAAACCAGATTGAGAATGTTGATAGCTGTAGGAAAATTTGAACAAGCTCGCCAGGACGCCGAGTCATTACTGCAGAACGATCCCGACAATCGCTTGGCGTTGGAGACTGCGGTAGATTCATTACTGCAACTTCGGAGAGAAGCGGATGCTATCGCCTTGTTGAATCCTCGCATCGAAAAGGATCCTGAGAACGGCGACCTGCGGCGCATGCGGGGACGAGCCTATGCGTTATCGGATGAGGACGAAAAGGCGCTAGCAGATTTGAACAAAGCCATAGAACTCGATCCCCGTGATCATCAGTCGCTAATCCTGCGTGGACAAATTTACTTTGATATGGGCGAATCGGAAAAGGCCAGCCGGGATATTAGCGATTCGTTGCTTATCGAACCTCAATCTGTGCAGGGCATTTGGATGCGGGCTATGGTAGCCTCGCGTGAACAACGTTATGCGGATGCCATCGCGGATGTGGAAATGTTGGTTCGAGCAATTCCCTCGAACGTTGAATGGATTTTGGTTTTGGCAAACTTTTATCAGTTGGACAATCGCCCCCGTTTGGCCATTCGACTGATGGACGAGCTCATACGTCAACAACCCGACAACTGGCGGGCTCTACGCATGCGTGGCGATGCGAAACTAAGTATCAATGAACACTCGCTGGCTATTGCTGATTATGAAGCTGCCACGAAGCTGATGGAGGAAAGCCGCGAAGTCGAAGATGCTCGCTCACGAGCATCGGACGACGATTACAGCGGTTTGCTGAATAATCTTTCGTGGGTATTGGCAACTAGTCCCAAGGACGAATTGCGCGATGGAGCGAAGGCGTTGGAAATGGCTCTCAAGGCTTGCGAGGCTACTGATTATAAAGAAGCGCACATTCTGAGCACGTTGGCAGCTGCTTACGCCGAAACCGGCGATTTTGAAAATGCTCGAAAATGGTCTGGCAAAGCAGTAGAATTGGGCGCTGCCGAAGAGCATGCTCAACTCGATCAACTGAAGGCCGAACTGGAAAGCTACGAAAAGAACGAGCCTTGGCGCGAGAAACAAGAAACGGAAGAAAACAAGGCTCCGCTGGTTGCTCCGGCTGAAACGATCGATACCTGATTCGCAAACGATTCAAGCATTCAGATTAGCTGGTGCTTGCGACGTATCAAGGTCATTCCTTAATGGATGCCGCAAACCCATGACAGGCTGGAAGATGCACAGGGGCAATCAGGCGCTTGTGCCAATATCCTGACAACCAGCATCAATGCTGAACGCAATTTGGTAAACAATTGGCAAAGGTCAAGATTAGCACGGCAATCAAACTAATAGGATTGCTGGTACTCGCCTGGTGCGTAATGCTATTCACGCATGAAATGGGCCACATTCTAGGTGGCTGGTTTGGCGGCGGAGAGCTTCAGGAGTGCGACTTATGGCCTTGGCATCTTCCGTACAGTATTTTTGAACCAGATCCGCAACCACTGCTAACACTGTGGTCTGGTCCCATCGTAGGCGTTCTATTTCCACTTACCTTGGCGATTGTATTTCGTCGGTCATGGGTGTGGTTTCTAGCAAGTTTCTGTAGTCTAGCCAACGGGCTCTATCTGGCCACAGGATGGTGGGTAGGAGATCGATATTTAGATACAACCGGCTTACTTGAGCACGGTGCGTCAAGAATATCTCTGGCAGTTTATTGCAGCCTGACGATCGGCTGGGGGTATGTTTGTTTCCGTCGTACCTGTCTGACCATTTTCGGTGAGCCTTTTCAATAGAAACGATCCTGGCTCATTCTTCAAATGGATTATGGTGTTGTATGGGTGAAAATACTTGCGAGCAGATAATGTCACGAAGATTGAATTCGGAAGGCGGATCGTTAGCAACGTTAAAGGCTCTGTAGTTGGACCGCCGAAAGAAAGTATAAGGTGTCTCTGCCGTTTGCTAGCAAAACGTCTAATGCGGGTCGAGGTTTTGGATGTCGATACTTTTATATGAAGACTCGATGGTGTCGCAGTTGGCACCTATTACTTCGGCTAGAGTTGCCTGTTCCATTACCGTTGCGTCGTACACGCTGTTGGACGTGGTTGGTTGGATTGGATTGCCGATCGCAGGTTCCTTTCGCAAATATATGCGTGGATTATGTGAGCAGGACCTTCCAAATGTGCGTACGCTTGGCACAGAGAGTTTACCAACTGGGCCTGGGCCAACCTTGGTTTTGAACTGTCGCTTAGTTCCATCGGTAGAAACATTCAGCACCCTACAAAAAATTCTCTCACGCCCCGATCCGGCGGCCGGCATTGTATGGGATCGTGATCAAGTAGCAGCGGTCGTGGATCCAGGTTGGACTTGGGAGCAAATAGCAGCCGTGGCCGATGGCTCATTTGAGCAGTTATTGTTGTCAGCACACGACCTACCTCGACTGGATTTTCCACTTCGGTTGATGTCGTTCCCGCATGAAGTGATCGCTGCCAACATGTCCTGCATCGGTGCCAATTTAGAACATCGCTTGAATACGGGGCGTTATCAGCAATTGTCGGATGGTGTGTTTGTCGAACCTGGAGCGAAAATCGGCGAGTATGTGCTGACAGAGACTGCGCAGGGCCCCATTATCATTGATAGCCAAGCATATGTTGGTCCATACACGCTCCTAAGAGGTCCTATTTACGTCGGGCCGGGCTGTAAGATTCTTGAGCATGCGGCCATTAAGGATGCTGTTTCCCTAGGGCACACAACAAAAATTGGAGGTGAAGTAGAAGCCTCGGTTGTGGAGCCATTCACCAACAAGCAGCACCATGGGTTTTTGGGGCATAGCTACCTTGGCAGTTGGATAAATCTCGGGGCAGGAACTTGCAATTCGGATTTGAAAAACACTTACGGGACAGTCAACATGGAATACCCGTGTGGCAAAGCCGCGACTGAAATGCAATTCTTGGGCTGCGTCATGGGGGATTACAGCAAGACGGCCATCAATACCGGAATTTTTACCGGCAAGGTGATTGGTGTGTGCAGCATGATGTATGGATTCGTCACGAGCAATGTGCCCAGTTTCGTCAACTACGCAAGGCTATTTGGGCAGATGACTACCCTGCCGCCAGAGGTCATGATAGCCACGCAAAAGCGTATGTTTGCGCGCCGCAAGGTACAGCAACGCCCCTGCGATATGCAATTGATGCATGATATGTATCGTATCACACAGCATGAGCGAGACCGGTTTGGTGACGCTCTGGGGTTTTAGAGTGGCAGGCGGATTCTCTAATGCGATTTGTTTTTTCATTCTTTCCGCAACTTGCTTTGGGTGAATTAGACCTGGTGCCTAGCCTAGCGGATGTCTGTCTTCCTCTGGCAACCCAGTGAAGGAATTGAAACACCCCTTGTTGGCGGTCTTGGTATTCGGTTCTTGCAGCCAATCACCTGGGTGCTCTGTATGAAAGCAATTGTCTCGATTGAGAAACTAGACAATTAACTAGGTAAAAGGCGCTGGTTCTTCCGAAGTTGAACATTCGCCCTTAGAATTTTGATCTTAGTCGGATACGGAGTCCAATTGTCAAAATCAACTGGGCCCGGCCAAGTATTCGGTGGCCCCGGCCTAGCTACATGGGACGTGGTCGAGCCTGTAGGCATATCGGTGGGTTAGAGAGTGTAATCTGCAATGTAATCTGCAAAGACAGATTGGGCATTGTGCCGGTGCAAATATAAGGATGGAAGATTATGGCTTCGCAAGTCGCGCAAAGTCGCATTTACAACTTTTCAGCTGGTCCGGCAGTCATGCCGGTCGAAGTCCTTCAGAGAATCCAGGAAGAGATCGTTTGCTTGCCGGGCGCAGGCGCGTCCATCCTAGAGATATCCCATCGCAGTCAGGAATTTATCGCGATTCACGAGCATGCCAAAGAGCGACTGCGTCGTTTGTTGAAGCTCAAGGACTCGCATGAGGTACTTTTCTTACAAGGGGGTGCGAGACTTCAGTTTTCGATGATTCCCATGAATCTACTTCGAGGGAATCCGCAGGCCGCCCAATACATCGTCACAGGATCTTGGGGAAAAAGTGCTCTCGAAGAAGCACGGAAAGAAGGGGCTGTCGAAGTGGTTTTTGATGGCAAGAGTACCAACTATGACCGGCTGCCGGAAGTAAAAGGTCTGGCCCTCAATGCAGAGGCTGCCTATGTTCACGTTACCAGCAATGAAACGATTCAAGGCATTCAGTTTGCTGAGGACTTGGAAGTTGCGGCTCCACTGGTTTGCGATAGTTCCAGCGACTTTCTCTATCGTCCCTACGACATGGAAAAATATGACTTAATGTACGCGTGCGCCCAGAAGAATGCTGGGCCAGCTGGAGTGACAGTCGTTCTCATCAGAAAACAGTTGCTAGAAAAATCGGCCGATGACCTCCCGGGCTATCTCAGCTACAAGAATCATGCTGAGGCGGATTCGATGTGGAATACGCCTCCGACCTTTGCCGTTTACGCCTTAGGTTTGGTAGCCGAATGGCTTGAGGAATCAATCGGCGGACTCGAAAATATGTACGCCATCAACCGCCAGAAGGCGTCGCTACTGTACTCGGTTTTGGATGAGTACCCAGATTTTTACATCGGTCACGCACAGACAAAGGACCGTTCGTTGATGAACGTCACGTTCCGTTTTGCAACCGAAGCTGCCGAAAAAGGCTTTTTATTGGGGGCTAGGGAGAATGGGATGGATAGCCTCAAAGGGCATCGCAGCGTCGGTGGAATCCGCGCTAGCATTTACAATGCGATGCCCATTGATGGCGTTCAGGCTCTAGCCCAATTCATGAAAGATTTTGCTCAAAAGAATGCTTAGGCATCGTTGGCTGGCTGCTAGTTTGTGGGCCTATCTGCATAGACAAGGTAATTGTCAGTAGACTGGGGCGACCATTGAGCCCATGCAAAAACCACCATGTGTGCAGCTATACGTAATGCTTTCAACTCCACCACAACACTTGGATAGGTAAGGGTACATGGCCAAATATCGGATCGGGATTTTGGATCCCATCGCCGCCGAAGGAATCGCATTGCTTAACGCTGAAAGCGGTTTCGAGTTTGAGAATCGCCACGGATTAAAAGGTGCTGAGCTTCAAAAGGCACTGACTGAATTTGACGGCATTATCATACGTAGCGGAGTAAAGATCACGGCCGAATCGCTCGAAGGTAATAAGCGTCTGCGAGCCATAGTGCGGGCCGGAGTGGGCACAGATAACATCGATAAAGAGGCCGCTACCCGACTAGGCATAGTCGTGATGAATACCCCGGCTGGAAACACACTATCGACGGCCGAACATGCTTTTGCGCTGATGCTGGCACTTTCCAGAAGTGTAGCGCCAGCCTATCAGTCCCTATGTTCTGGAAAATGGGATCGCAAATCCTATATGGGGACTCAATTGGCGGACAAGACCTTAGGAGTAGTTGGGTTTGGGCGCATCGGGCGTGAAGTAGCTTTGCGAGGATTGGCATTCGGCATGCGTGTTATTGCCTTCGATCCTTTCTTGACGGACGAACAAGCCACGAAATTGGGCATTGAACGTGCCGCCACCGTGGCAGAGATGTTTCCCAAAGTAGACTATTTGACCGTACATACGCCACTGACTAGCGAGACTAAGTACCTAGTAGGTAAGAAGGATTTGAGTCAGCTAAAACCAGGAATTCGCCTTATCAACTGTGCGCGTGGAGGAATTTACGAAGAGGCTGCGTTAGTGGAGGGCCTGCAGAATGGGCAGATTGCAGGCGTCGCTTTGGATGTATTTGAAGAGGAGCCCTGTACCAATAGTCCGCTGTTCGGAATGCCGGGAGTGGTGTGTACTCCTCACCTCGGTGCCAGCACCGAAGAAGCGCAGACACAAGTGGCTGTGGAAGGTATTCACCTGTTGATCAACTTCTTTAAGACGGGTGAGATTCGGCATGCGGTAAATGTTGCGTCAATCGATCCCAAAACGCTGCAGGCATTGCGCAGCCATCTCGATGTGGCTTATCGCTTGGGGTTGTTTCTCAACCAGTGGCATGGAGGGTCGGTGTCCAGCTGTCAACTGACTTATCGTGGAGAAGTCGCGGATCGCGATACGAAGCTATTGACCAATGCATTCTGTGTTGGACTTCTGGAACGAGCCATTGAAGATGTGAACATTATTAATGCCGAAATGTTATTGTGTGAGCGCGGTATTGAGTTAGTAGAAAACAGAAATCGAGAGTTAGGGGCCTTTAGTTCTTCAATTCAAGCGGAGGTTTCTGGGGATGGTCGTACCGTAAAAGCAGCAGGTACAGTTTTTGGCCATAATATGCCCAGGCTCGTGATGTTGGACGATTATCGTCTGGAAGCATACATTGATGGACAATTGCTAATTTTCACACATAAAGATGTGCCAGGCATCATAGGGCGGGTAGGTACCGCTTTTGGTAAACACGAAGTGAACATCGCTCAGATGTCGGTGGGGAGAGCTGGCGATCATCCAGGTGGCCATGCGATTGGAGTCCTTAATTTGGATAGCTTGCCTACCCATAATGCTTTGGATGAAATTCGGGCAATTGATGCTATTGAGCGCGTGCAGACAATCGAGTTACCCTTGGCAGGTGAGCTTCCAAGCTGGTTGAAATAGCCGCTACATTCCAGCAATTCTATCAGTTGTTGCAGGTGCGGTGGAACTAAATTAGGGCATGCGGAATTGATTCCAAAGTGTTCGGAGCCGAATCACGAATTGAGGCCTCGACGTGTGAAATTTCGAGTCAATCAACTACAGATTGTGGGCAGCCAGCTCCCTACACGTGAGTCTGTAACCGTAGACGGACCGCAAACTATTGCAGGCTGCAAACCAGAGCCCTTGTTTATGTGTTCGGCCGCCAAAAAAGGCGTAATTGTAGTTTGTGATTGTTGTTGGGTTTGGGCAGCGCTGTGCACATTCCGATATAACCGAAACAGGCAATAAGGGCTTAGCAAACTCCACCGTCCATATTCACGTAATTGGGCTTGGTTCGTTCGCGAAGGAATTCAGCAAAATGAGTCTTGTTTTCCCCGACCTGGAATTCCTGCAAGCAGCAATTCCAGGTCGGCACTTGTCTGGTAACGTTTCAAAGGACGTTCGAATGGAACATGCCACAGACGACAGTATTCTTGCAGTCGTAGATGTGCTTCCTCAGTGGTGCATACAAAACTCCTCAGAGATTCCTAACCAATTCGCGGATTTGACTAATGCTTGTATTGCTTCGGATTCTGTTCTAAGTGGATAGTAAGATTGTGTCTGTTTGTCTTTTGAAACACCGACTGTGCAATCAAATATGATCAATGCCCTTCCAACCCATGAAAAAGTTCGGACAATTGAGATTCTAATCGTGCGTTACCAACCGTTCGGCCGGCAAGGCTAAATACATGCCCAAAGCGTCGGCTGTTGGAGTTGAATAGTCCTCGATGGCAACCACTTTTGACGTACGTTCTAATTCCACGTGGCGATCGAGGCAGGAGGTGGTTTTGTAGCTAATTTTTCTATCATATGGATCACCGCAAAAAAAGTGTCACACTGACGTAGCTGCAGAAAGAGCTTTTGAGTATACCATTCATTCATGTACGAGAATGGATACTCTACCAAAGAAGTTCGAGTTCGGGCAGTTGAAGCTGTTGAGAGAGGGCTCTCGGTTACGGTTGCTTCAGATGATTTTGGCGTTTCTCGGCGTACGTTGCATCGCTGGCTGGAAAGAGTACGAGAGGATGGCAATGACGGTCTTGAGAGACGGGTTGGTAGTGGTCGTCCGAGAAAGCTAGATGAGCTGTCCGACGGTGAACTGCCCAGCTTCTACTTTTGGATTCGAAACCGACCTATGGACCGTAGGTAGACTGCACTCTGTAATCGTCAGTCGATTCAAGGTTTCAGTTTCGAACGACACCGTCTGGCGTAGACTGCGAGAAGCAGGCTTGACGTATCAGAAACCGGAGCTTGAGTACTACGAAATCGACGAGGAGGCGCGCAACAAATGGCTTCGATACGAGGTCCCAAAAATCAAACGATGTGTGGCAAAACACAGGGGAATTTTATATTTCCAGGATGAATCGAACGTTTCACGAACAGCGTTTCTTGGGAAAACTTGGTCTCCGCGTGTACAGACGCCCAAAGCAAAGGTAACAGGAAAACGAGGCGGAGTCTCTGCGATGTCAGCCATTAGCCGCCCTGGCAATCTCGTATTCCGATTGCTCGACAAACGAATTGATTCTACCGAAGTCATTTCATTCCTGGTTCAAATTCAAATGCTCCGCCATCATCCACGGCGGCACCTTGTGGTTGTCATGGATCAAGCGAAACCGCATACATCCAAGAAAACAAAAGAATACATAGACTCAGAACCGAGGCTTCACGTTTTCTACTTACCCGCATACTCGCCAGACAGGAATCCTGACAAAAAAGTTTGGAACCACTTAAAGCACCACGAGCTGAAGAGCCATCAGGCCAAAGACAAAGGTGAATTGAAGTCACTTGCCAGGAGAAAACTCCGATCTATGGCCAGTCGACCCGAGCTACTGCGAGGTTTGTACTTTCGATACTGTGTGTCAGATTTTTTCGGATGAGCCATAGTCAACTTGGACTTCAATTTCGCGCCCGTCTTCGAACTTGATTTTCAGGGCACCAGTGTCCTCGATCGTACGCAGTTGCTCGTCGGTCAGTTTTATCGTCGAATGGGCAGGTCTACCGTCTTTCATGCCTTCCAGAATTAGCTGACGCTTGGCAGCATCCAGTCGCGCCGATTCGACCATCCAATAGGTGCCAGCAACTGTTAGTACGGCTGTTGCACCTATAGCCAGTAACTTGATTACCGTCACGACAATGGCAACTTCTCCGACTACGCCTCCGCAACCGAGGAATAACGACAGTACACCTGCCAAAATACACGCGCGAATTGGCCTCTTGGGGTCTCTCATTTATTATTATCTCCGCTTGTTGTACGGTATCGGTCGAAAATTGAATTCGAAAAGCTGCTGGCGATCTGGCTCACCGTTCGCCAGCAGCAAGAAAACGCTTTCCTTGAATCGGTCAATTAAGGCTTTCCCTGAATGCATTTTGTTCGGCAATATTTTGTTCTCGTTCTGCCCGGAATCGCCATATTTCGTGCCGTCTCAAGTCATCAAGGTCTTCTTGGCTGATACCGGAAGTTGGCTGTGTCGTTGAGTCCAGTGCACCAAGGATCTTTAATGTGGTGTCAGCCACGGATGGCAGCATTTCGAGCGCAGCCTGCTGGTTCTTGAGTATTCTGGCCGCGTATTCGGGGTCTGAAGCCATCTTCTCATTGTGTTCGTCCCACATGTTCTGAATTTTTTCTTGTTGCTGCTTTGCCAACGTGTTTTCCAGCTTCTTACGTCGCAAGGCACTAAATAATGCCATTCTTTGTTGTGCTGCCATACGTCTCTGCTGCAAGTAGGAATTAGCCTGTTTGTTGAGTGCTTGATTTTGCAGGAGATAGTTGTTGAAGTGCTGTTGTGAATTCGCAGCAGCATTTTCAATGTGGTTACCGAATTGTGCAAAAGCCAATTCTGGAAGAGCGCAGACCGCTGTTAGAGTAAGAATAGAAAACAAACGCATGGCCAAGACCTCCGAGGCTAGTTTACAACGGGCAATTAGCTCCAATTGGACCAGAAAGTTGCCCTTTGACGACTTATTCGCAGATTAGCCGCCAAGCGAACAAGAAAGAAGGAAATAATCTGTTAATTTGTATTTAATCCCCGCCAAGAGAGAACATCATCGAGGATGCTTGGACTAACGAATGAAAAGAATCTAGCGGCGGCTCTTCTTGGGTTGCTGGATTCCTAAGTCCCAGATACGAATCTTGTGATCTTTGCCGCCTGTAGCCACAAAGCAGCCATCTGGCGCAAACACGGCTACGTTTGCGCCTCCTTCATGGTGTGCGAATTCCGCGAGCTTGGCACCTGTGGAAATATCGATGATTCGACAACTGCCATCCATCGAAGGTATCAACGCCCATGATTCAGTTGGGTGAATATCTAGCCATCCCGGGAGTTTTCCCAATCCATTGTATTGCTGCTTGGTCTCGCCGTCGAAAATGTTCGATACGTGAAGCTCACCGCTACTGTCTAAAGACAACAGACTACGACCATCGCGACTAAACTTAAGTCCAACTATGCCTGCTCTATTCTGGTGACTTGGGTCATTGGCAACAACTTTGGGATCTAGCCCTATTGGACTAACCGAGTAATACTTGATCCAGCCATTTCGTCCCGCTGCAACTACTAAAGATTCTCTCGGATGGATGGCTACACGCCAGACTTGGTCCGGAATGTTGGGAGCAATTTTAGTTATCCGGTTGGGAACGACTTTTCCCTTATTGTCCAACTTCTGAAGAAGCGATACAGCCTTCAATTCATTGTTGTTTCCACCCATGAGAATATACGCGCTTTGCGAGTGGATGTCGACGCTTGTGAATGACCAAGCTGCATTGCCCCCAAATGTAAGAGGTTCTGGCTGGAATTGCGTGTAAACTTCTAAGCTAGATCCGAATCCGTTCCCCCAGTGTGTCACGCCCGAAATGGCTAATACTTCGAGCTTGTTACAGGAAATTGCCGAAATCCGTTCCGCGACGTGTTTGCGTTGAACTTCATAGGCACTGGTCGAGCCTGAAAGCACCACGGAGCCCTTTTTTACGGAATCCAGGATTGCTGCGAAATTCCACCATATCGCATCACCTTCCCCACCCCCAGAACAAAGCACTTGTCCCCTCGGGTTGAATGCCAGGGCCTGAACTTCTCCGCCATGACCGCTAAGAACGAATACTTCTTTAGGATTCAACTTGGATTGAGCACGTGCAATCAAGCAAGCTGACAGATGAAGTGAAAGAACGATTGAAATCTTAATGATCTTGAGGCTATTCATTTTGTGATTTAAGTTTCCGCCGAATGCTTTTTCGATTTCACCATCAGCGTCGGTTGTAGTTCTATCCTTGCAGGAAATGCCGATCCGCCGCAAACCAGTTGCAAGGTCTGGCTGCTGTTACTGGTTTTGGAAGTCACCTTTCAACTGGTCAGCTAGTTGGAGGGCATCCGCATTATCTGGGTCGAGCACCAGCAATTTCGTTAGGTCAATTTGAGCTGCATCACGTTGACCAATGTGAAATAGTAACGAAGCTCGAAAAAGAAATGCGGTTGGATCTTCCGGATACGACTCGATCCAATCGTCGAGCATGATCAAAGCCAACCCGACCAGATGACTCTTCTTTTCTGCCGAGTCCTCTTGCTGAATCGATGCATTCAGCGACTTAAACAACATTTGAAGGATTTGTTCGCGCATATGAGTGGGAACGTTTTGAGATTCACGCAGAATTATCTTGACGTTACTTCGCAAGCTTCTTCGAATATCAAGATTATCAAGTTCTACTTCATGTATAGACGCCAATTCCGCGGTCATCTGCAAGAACAACACAAAGAACCTAATCGGTTGGCTTGGAATCAAGGTTTCGGAATTGGCTGTCAAGCGCTGGTAATTAAGAAACCTATCGAATACTGCTGCACCGGTTTCTTTGTAATGATTTGAAGCAATGGCAGCGGTGATCTCAAACGACAGTTTCATCGACATGAGAAGCTTTCCGAACCCATCGGGGTCGTTAGTGGCAATTCTCTCAATTTTGGCCAAACTTTCCGGGGAAAAATCGGCATCTGACGTCTCCGCAAGAAGATTCTCAATTGTTTTCCATTCCGCGACCCTTTTATCGAGAATATGGATGGGAATTGGAGACCCTTGAAGCGCTTCAGGTATGCTAGAAATAAACTCCTGGGCTATTTGCGCAAAACCGATTTGTGCTCGAATGGAAATATTGCTATTCTGCCAGTTCTGTGGCTCGGTACTTTTGTTTTCAGATTTATAGGAGGGTAGCAATCGACGCAACGCGATCAGGAATTGGGGATTTGTACTTTTCGGGAAATCTGTTGCAGACAATTTATCGGGACTAGTTTGAGCCAAAAGCATTTCGGCGCCCAGTCTTATCAGCTTGTATATGCCGTCATCAGGCTTAGCATTCTCTTGTGCTGTGCAAAACCTAATTGTCTGAGTAAGTCGACCTTGACTCAGGTTCAGTGCCGCAAACAATACGCTTGCACGATCGTGAAATTGACGGTGTTGAAGCGAATGGATTAGTTGTTCTTCACATTCAAGTAGATTGGCTGCAAGCAACGCCCGAACATAGTATTGATCAGCAAGTGGCAACTTGTTTAAGTCAATTTCCTCCAGAGTGCCTCGCCAATCGAATTCATTCCGCAAATCTTCGTTGCAGGATGCTAGATCTGCGTGAAGAAACAGCAATTCGGTGTAGCTAGGTTCCGACGGTTCGTGAGAATCTAATAGCAATGCCGTCTCGGCTAGGAGTTCCTGAAGTTCGAGTTCACCGACTTGCGATCGCAGATACAAGACTTTCCATTTGAGAGGTGAATCGTGCTGAATGCCCTCCATTGCTTTCTCAAGCACCGGTCTGGTTTTGGATGACAAACCGTCTCGTAAAAGCTGTTCGGCTTGACTGACAAGTTCTTCACGCCCTTGATAATCGGCCCTAACCAGTTCCTCTTTTCGCTTCTGAGTGTGCCAGGAATTCAGGAAGAAAACAATCATGAAAGCCATTATCATCAGCCCAGTTGCCAACCACGGCCAGCGTCGACGGGTCCATAACCATCCGGCTTTCACCAATCGAAACGGATCGGAAGGGCAAGGATTACCGGTAACGAAGCGGTTCAAGTGGTCGACCAATTGTTGACTGTCCAAACGTTTCTCAGTGTCATGGAGCGTTGCATTGTCGACAATCCACCTCAAGTATTTCGGAGCATCTGCACAAAACGATGAAACTGCAAGACTACTCGGCAACGTCCAAAGAGAGGTTCCTGGGTTCTGGGGGCGAGAAAGTTCCCTAATCGTTTCACCAACGTCTTCGGAATCATTGGTTGACCGCCTACGTTTGAGGGCATCGATTCCGGATTTTAGGCGTTCAGGATTGCAAGTACCCAACAATAATGCCAAAGTAACGCCAAGAGAATAAACATCACTTTTTTGAGTTGGCCTACCTGCAGATTGCTCGGGAGCAACAAAAAAAGGTGTCCCACCGTTCTCAAATACTTTGTAGTTGGTGTTATCGGCTAATCCAAAATCTGTTAGATGCAGCTTGCCAAACTCGTCTTCCAGTAGATTCTGTAACTTAACGTCGCCGTGAATAATCTCGGATTTGTGCACCGCATGAATTGCATCGGCCACAGCACGAATGGCTGGCAACAGTTTTCGGCAGTGTTCACTAGGGTCGGTATGTGATTTGTTAACAACCTTGACAAGCTTGATTAAGAAAGACAAACCGTCCGACGGATTTCCTTCCGCATCTAGAACTAGTCGCATCGCAAGGAATAGTGGTCCGCTATCTTCTTGGTCATTCGCGTGATAAACGGGTACAACAAATTCGTGTTGCACACGTGACGCGAATTCGATTTCCCGATCAAATTCCTCCAACCCGCGATCGCCCAGCGGCTGTTTGATAGCAACAGGGCGATTTGTGGAGAGCTGAATAGCCCTAAATACACACCCCATTCCGCCTTGGAAAATAAGGTCATGCAATTGATAGCCTGATATTTCGGGAACGTCTAGGTTTTCCAACGGATGAACGCCTCCATTACTTCTCAAAAGCTGACTACTAACTACGGCTTCCAATTCGCCAAGGAACTGCGTAGCCTTGCAAAAATCCTGTAAAGTTTCATCCGAACGCTGTCTGCCGTCTTTCCCAGATCTTCTCCAATTTCCGAAAAAGTTTTTTCAGATTGTAGGAAAAATTTCTGGTCAATAATGTTACGGGATTCAGTCGAGAATTTATCAAGCTCGCTACGCAGCGCTGTAATGCTCTCATTCGTGCTGGCGATTTGTGCAGGAGTTTCATTCACGTGTGGTGAAAGTTCGTTTGCAAGTCCTTCTAGCTCAGAGTCCAGATCCCGCAAACTTAGCCGCAGGAACTTGCCGCCACGCTTCTCCGCGTACATGCTGCGACACCAACTTCTACCAATCGACTTGCATGTTTGAAAGAGAATTCCCTTGAATTCTGTCGATTCAATATCGATGTCGAAATTGAATTTCCCCGACTCGGCGCTTTTCGTTAGATTCATAAGCACTTTCTGGGCGAGGTCTCTTTCGTCGATGAGCGATTGTAGTCGCTTATGTATCCATAGGCTAACGAATGGCAAAATTAGTCGCATTAGCGGTTGGAAATTGTTGTTCTCTTTGAGTTCTCGAAAGGTCGTTTTGTTCTCTGCCACAGGTTATTGATCCTGAATGCTTGGGGCATATTCTCGAGTTTCTATCGATTCTCGCATCCGCAAAAAAGTTCTACAAATGGAGATGGGGTTTCTGATTTCTTGAGCGACGGAATACAAAGGCTGGAACTACCGCACATAGAAAAACGACGACGCTTGGCTCTGGAACTGATTCTAAGCGGAATGCAGCACCGGTGGCAGAAGTTAGGCCCTGCCCGCCGAAGCTGCTAATAAAAATGGAGTTCGCATTGTTGGCATCAATCGAGTAGACCGATGTGCCGGCAAACCCAAATAGCGTCGATCGATCGGGTGTTGCAAGTCCGTATAGGTTGGCAATTCCGGTTTGTCCCACCGTCGATCCGGTTGGCGGGCTGGAATCCAGATTGAAGGCGTGTAGTCCGGTGGTTCCGGCCAGTAACAGTTGGTCACCTATGAAAGCAAAATCCCCTGCTGAGCCACCTGTTAGTGGCGCGTTCCCCAAACTTGTCAGAGCTCCCGTGTTAATGTTGACAGTATGTAATACCGTACTAAGTTCGGAACCAATGAATGCTCGACCATCGAGGGAAAACGTTAGAGCGTTAGGAATTCCGACGAGTGTGCCTCCGTGAAGTCCTGCGACTCTTGTTGTTGTTCCTAGTTGGTAGTTAACTGCCCATAGGCTGTTAGCTGTAATTCCATACAGTTGACCATTGGGTGCAAACGCAATATCTGTAAATGCACCTTCACTCACGGGACCAATTGGGGCCTGTATTGTGGTTGAGAATTGCTTAAAATCGAGCACGTTTCCAGTGTCCGTGTCAACGCGTCCGATTTTTATGGAAGCGTCGGAGACAAAAACGATTGAAGCGTATGTTGAAGAAGGAATCGCAAAAATTAGTACGGCTAGCAAAATGAGCTGTATTACTTTGATTAAGGCTTTCACATTCATGAAATATCATTTCTCCACAAAGGAAATTGACCTAAAAAGCTAGGTAGAAACTCTGAGTGTCAAAAACAACTGGAAGCATTGGTTGCGATAATACTTCGCAAAACAGAGGCAGAGCGAACGCGAAAAACGGCGATTATTTTCAGTTAGTTGAAACAATCCTGGCGTCAGAATCCGAATCTAAATCCCTCGACCCGACAGAATATTGTTAATCAACGCCATTGCTGGGCTACGGACAAATGTCCGTTGGGCAACTTTGCTTAGAGGTCATTCTTTTGGGTGGATTGCATCTTGCCTGTCTAAAAATCCGGTTAATTCTATTGGCGGGCGAACTACGGTATTCTCGGGGTTAAAGAGGTGGGAGAATTTCCCTTGAATGACCTACTGTGGTGTCGGTTCAGCCTTTGGTAGGTTGTTGTGAGCTGCAGTACTGCCTAGTTGGTTGCAAAGTGGGCTCTTGCGTTTCTGGAACGGTTAATAATCATTTTCCAAATGAACGTAGCACCAACTCGAGACGCACTCCTGAGGCTGCGGCAGGAAACGGCCACGATTCTGCCCAGTCTCTTGATGTGCGATTTCGGAAACCTTGAACGTGAAATTGAGAGGCTAGAAGCTGCCGGCGTTAGGGCATTGCATTTGGATGTCATGGATGGACATTTCGTTCCTAACCTCACTTATGGTATGCCGATTGTGGCGGCCATTCGTCGGCTAACTGCCTTACCCATAGACGTTCATTTAATGATCACGGATCCGCAACAATATATTACACAATTTGTTGATGCAGGTTCTGATCTGATCACTGTGCATGCCGAAACGGGGAATGTGGAGCGTTCTGTAGAAATGATTCGCCGGCAAGGCGTAGGGGTTGGCGTTGCCGTGAACCCAGCTACTGCGTTGAGGGAGGTTGCAGGTATCCTGCCCAGTTGCGACTTGCTACTCACGATGAGTGTAGATGCTGGATTCGGCGGGCAATCGTTTAATCCGGTAGCTTTGGAAAAGTTGCAAACTGCCAAACAAACGTGGCCGCATTTGATGCTTCAGGTGGATGGTGGCATCAACTTATCTACCATCCAACAGTGTTACGTAGCTGGAGCACGGTTGTTCGTTGTAGGCTCCGCTATCTTTGGCAAGGAAGATTACCAACAGGCAATTTCTGAGCTTGCTGGTGCCATTGGACGGTAATTCCCATTTAGGCAAAAGGTCTGCATGTTAGAGATATTGTTGATTCGTCCGGGTTGCACGCAATTTGATGAAGACGGACGTATCAAAGGTGCACTGGACATACCACTTTCATCGCGCGGTGTTGCACAGGCGCGAGCGCTGGCAATTTCACTGCAACATGTGAAATTGGATTTCTTGTACATTGCCGATAGTGAATCGGCGGTGCAGACTGCCAAAGAAATAGCTGAACATAACTTCTGTCGCCAAAGGATTCTCCCTCGTCTTACGAACCTAGATCATGGTTTATGGCAAGGAAAGCTGCTCTCCGAAGTCAAGCGATTGCAGCCCAGAGTCTATCGTCAGTTTCAGGAGCGACCGAGTGAAGTGTGCCCACCGGGGGGTGAAATGGTGTTGACTGCCGTGGACCGTGTGCAGGACGAAATACAGAAGCTAGTTCGTCACCACCCAAATGGGCGAGTTGGTGTCTTAGTGCCCGAACCATTGGCATCGATTGTGCGATTTACTGTCCAAGGTGGTAGTCTTGGTGACTTGTGGAAATCAGAATTAGACTTTGGCACGGTCGAGCGCTTGTTGGCCAGCGACAGTCGATTACAACCGGTCTAGGTATGCGGGGTGGCCAACGTGAGCACTGGATCCACGTGGGCTCATTTTTTGGCTTGCCTTATTGGATTGGCGTCCAGCAAAGTTTTTTCTTATGCTGTTGGCGTAGAATCTCATAGGCCACTTCCAATTCCTTTTTAATACGCTTGGACCGCCACCACTTTTTGCTCGAATCCTTCTAAGGCTTGCAAGTTCCTGTGAAGTGGTGTGAAACGCAAGTATTAGCGCGAGTCAATTCCAATGTCGACCACAGAATCCACCTCCAACACGACAAGGCGTATGGTACAGAAACGAGGAGTTCCGGAGGGGCTTTGGGTAAAGTGTCCCGGTTGTAAATCGAGCATTTACTCGAAGGAAGCCAAGCGACTGCAGAACGTCTGTCCGAAATGTGACTATCATTTTTATGTTTCCGCCCTGGAGCGAATGGAGCAAGTTCTTGACTCCGGGACCTTTGAGGAATGGGATGCTACTCTGTTATCGACCGACCCATTAGGCTTTTCCGATAAGAAGAGTTACGCGGATCGATTGGTCGATGAGCAAAAGCGGACCGGACTGACCGATGCAGCTATCACTGGCTGTGGTATGATTCGGGCGCGTCGCGTTGCAATAGGGGTAACCGATTCAGCGTTTATTATGGGTAGTATGGGTTCGGTGGTTGGAGAACGCCTGACTCGTTTAGTAGAACGTGCGACAGCTCAAAATTTGCCGTTGATTATCGTCAGTGGATCTGGTGGTGGAGCCCGGATGCATGAAGGGATTCTTTCCCTAATGCAGATGGCCAAGGTCTCGGCGGCTCTCTCTCGCTACCATGCTAGTGGCGGGCTCTATATCTCTGTTCTGACAAATCCAACGATGGGTGGAGTTGCAGCCAGTTTTGCATCGTTGGGAGACCTGGTTTTTGCAGAGCCCAAAGCGCTAATTGGCTTTGCTGGACCCAGAACCATCAAAGCCACCATCCGCATCGAATTGCCAGCTGGGTTCCAAACGAGCGAGTTTCTTTTGGAACACGGTTATATCGACCGCATCGTTCATCGCAGTCGACTCAAGAATGAAATTGCGCGAGCGATTGACTATTGCGGAAAGTAACCTTTGATGGGCATCTTTGACAAATTCAAGAGTGCGTTTGGTGGTTCGAAGGATTCTGAAGGTAGCGTCAAATCCAATCGCAAAATAGTAATCGATGAACGATTTGATAGGCAAAGGACTGCGGTCAGCGGCACTATGAGCAAATTCTATGCTGCTTTTGACCGGCAGCGGAATTGTTTCGTAGGCCTAAAACTTTGCGACTTGGAGAAGTTCAGTTTTTTCGAGAGTCGATTCAAGGGACTGAAAAAACCGCCAGAAGGCGAAATTGCGGCTTCCATGGAACATCCGAATATCGTCAAAACCTTGGAGTACGGAAGGACAGTCGATAACGAACCCTATCTTGTAATGGAGTTTATCGATGGACCTGGTTTGCAGAGCTTAATTCATAACCGTGATGAAGAGCGATTAAAGGGTAAACGTTTCGAGCTGATTCGGCAAATGGCGGATGCACTACAGTATGTGCACCGTAAGGGTTACATTCATCGTGATGTCTGTCCACGAAACTTTATCTGTTCAAATGATCTAAATCACATTAAGTTGATCGACTTTGGATTGACGGTACCGGCTACCGAAGATTTCATGAAACCCGGCAATCGCACGGGGACTCCTTTGTATATGGCACCGGAAATTGTGCGCCGTAGGGCCACCGATCAGCGAGTGGACATTTTTGCTTTTGGTGTCACGTGCTATCAATTGCTAACTCTGGAACTTCCTTGGCCAGGAGGTGAGGTTAGTGGATTGGCTGCGTTGAACCATGATTCAGCTGCACGCGATATTTTTGAGTACCTACCGGATTTGGATCGAACGCTAGGTACAACGATTATGCAGTGCATCAAGCCGAACCCTAAAGATCGATTGCAGACGATCGATCAATTCATGACAGCGCTACGGCAAGTAGATGCCAGCAAGGTTGGTTAGAGGTTAGGAGACCCTGAGTTTTGCAACGATTCAGGCGTCGTGGCCTTATCCACACCCAATACCAGGCTTTGACAAACACCAGTAGCCTTGAGATACGCGTAACCTCTTTGAATTGGAAAGCTGATTGTCATGGTGGATATGGTGGGATTTCTCGGCGGCGGGCAAATGGCTCAGGCTCTAATCTCGGGGGCAACTTCAAGTGGGTTTTTGGAACCCGATAACATCTGCGTGGTTGAGCCATTGACCGCCACTCGCGAATTGCTTCAGGAAAAGTTTCCAGGACTAACATTGATGACAGCTGCTTCTGGAATGCTGTCCCAATGCCAACGAATCGTGCTGGCAGTCAAGCCACAAGTTTTGCAAGCAATAGCCAAACCTGAGTTGGCTAAGCATGTTCGGCCGGAGCACTGTTGGTTGTCGATTGCCGCCGGAATTAGCCTTGAAAGTCTTTGCGAATCTCTGGGGACTCGCCAGGTAGTACGTGTCATGCCAAATACACCCTGCCAGGTTGGGGCTGGCGCAAGTGGTTTGTCTGCAACTAATGAAGTCAATTGTGATTTTGTTGATTGGGCCCAGAAGCTAATGGAATCCGTGGGTATTTGTTTGAAAGTGCCGGATAGCTTGCTGCATGCGGTAACTGGAGTATCCGGATCAAGTCCAGCCTACATTTACATGATTATCGAAGCACTTGCGGATGGTGGAGTTGCCAGTGGACTGGCACGGGAAACTGCCTTGCGTTTGGCTGCTCAGGCCGTGTTTGGGGCGGCGAAAATGGTGCTCGAAACAGGACTTCATCCTGGACAATTAAAGGACCAAGTGACTTCACCCGGTGGTACTACCATCGCTGCATTGCGAGAATTGGAACGTGGCGGAGTACGCAGCGCATTTATCGAAGCCGTATGTCAGGCTGCCCAACGCAGTCAGCAACTGTCCTAAGGGCACTGCTGGACGGCTTGTTGATTTAATGGGAAATGAAAATTCAATAGCAAGCCGCTGGCGCCAGGCAAGGGACACAGCCCGGCTGTTTACCCGTCGCCTGTAATGAAATCAACAAGTCTTGCCGTCTTGCGGGAGCCACCTGTTCTGTGTCCAGTTTGGATTTTGGACGCTACAATGATGCTCGTAAAACAAGTCACCTTGTGAGCAGGTGACGCAATCCGCGTCGGTTAATAGCTGCGATCGGATTACCCTTGGAACAGTCGCAAGTCTGAGGATAGTTGGCATGGATGGCATTCTTGCGGATAGCCCATTTGTTGATTTTGGTGAAGATGGTCTGTTACCGTGGCCACGTCAACCCGTTGAAAGAATTGATGCGGAAACGACTCAGCAATTGCGATACTTTGTGCGGCAGCAAGTTCCCAAAACTCCTGGCGTTTATGGCATGTTGGACGTGCTCGGACGTCTGATCTATGTCGGAAAATCCAAGGCCCTAAGAAATCGCCTGCTGAGCTATTTCTTGCCGAACAACGAAGAGGATAAAGCAGGGAGGATATTGCAGGCTACGCAGTCCATTGTGTGGGAACCTCAGCCGAGCGATTTCGCTGCATTGTTAAGGGAGCAAAGTCTCATTCGGCGTTTTCAGCCAAGGTTCAATGTGCAGGGCCTTCCTCGGCGGCGAAAACCGATATTCGTTTGCCTCGGAAAAGCCCCCGCAGAGCAGTTCTTTACATCACGCAAGTTGGAGCCTACTGCGTTGGTTTGTATAGGACCGCTGTTTGGTGCTAGTCAAGCAGATCGAGCAATTGAAATCCTGAATCGGTTATTCAAGTTGCGTGATTGCAGCAGTAAGCAAGCTTGCAGTTTTACGGATCAATTGCAACTGTTTGATATTGATTTGCGCCCTGGTTGTATTCGATTAGAAATCGCGACTTGCATGGGGCCATGCATTTCGGCGTGCTCACGTTCGCAATACGATGAGCAAGTTAATCAGGCAAAAGCGTATTTGTTGGGGCATTCTTTGGCGCCTTGTGAGATCTTGGAAAAACAAATGCGACAGGCTTCCCGGTCGCAGCATTTCGAACGTGCTGCTGTATTACGAGAGGATTGGAAGGCGCTTAGGTGGTTGTCGCGCTGGGTGGATGATCTTGCTCTAGCACGCGAGCAATTCACTTTTGTCTATCCGGTAGAAAGCGAAGCGAGTGGTCCGTTTTCGGGATCCATTGTCTGGTATTTGATTCGTAGGGGTACAGTGGAGGGAGTGCAGGTTGGCCCAAAACGTTCGGTAGGGGGGAAGCGCGCCATGTCGGCTGCCCGCAGGTGGTTGGAACAAGACCAGCAAGTTGGGGCACCGTTTGTGGCCCGCAATGAGACTTTAGCGCTCGTGACAAGTTGGTTTAGGAATCATGCAGGGGAAATTTCAAAAACGTTTGTGCCGGATGCCGCGATGCATGCATTGCCTTTCAAACGCAGGCGTCGAAAAGTCGTTACGACCGGTAGCACGAACGCCTAGTCGGGGAAGCGTTAAATTTTATCCACTTTTGCTCATCGTCATCGTGGGCAGCACAGGTTGTGGTTTCAATCCAACCAGACTCGGCATCTTTCTGCAGCTTGCCGATGATCAAAAAAGTATTTTTATCGAAGTTAGAGCGCGCCAAAACGACTAAAACGTGGAATCTGTAGAATTGCCCTTCCACGATGTGGTACTGGTCTACCTTTGGGGTAGGCTCAGGTGCGCTCTAGCAAATGGGCAATCTGGTAAGGGGCGACTGACATGGATTCTATGCGATGCTTTCGCGGTTGGATGACCGCTTTGACTGTGGGAGGACTTCTGTCACTGGTCTTCCTGGTAGTCGAGAAGCACATTCGCCAGCCGAACGTTAGCATGTCTGTGATGACTGGGCAGGTAAGCCTGTCTGGTAGCACAACTACGCCCAGTGGCATTCTTCTTACCGTCGACCCGGGACTCATGTTAACACCTGCCGAGCATCGAGCGGACCGAGCGTTGATTCCGCGTTGGGATGCGGCTGCGAATGTGTCGGATACTTCCGATTTGCTTCGCCGTCCTCCCGAACCAGTAGCCACAGCGGCGCTGAATCGACCAATTCCGGACGCTGAACTCAATGCCTTGCCAATGTACACAAGTAGGTCGGCGATCGATTTCCTTATGGATACCATGGACCAGGCACTAGAGAGTCCAATTCAGACGGTAGGCCTGAAACATGCAGAAACAGCCGAAGAGGATCCTCAAGGAGGTTTGGAAGTATCGGACCGACTACAGACCTTGCCGGCTCCAACTCGGCTTACCGGACATGTGCCATTGCCGATTGGGTTGCTCCAAGAAATTCAACAGCTTGAAGACGCTGTATTGGTACGGAATTCAGGAGTAGGTTCGGATAGGGAAACCGGACAGTCGCATTTGATAGCAACTCACATCACAGAATTGCCGACCAGTGTTTCCTTAGCGGTTACTAGTTGGAGCGGCAGGGTTCGGAAGTTAATTGAACAGATAACACTGGAGCACGGACTAGAAAGTTCTGCCAGCATTCGGGACATCGATCAGCTTTCCCAGCTAGCCAAACAAGCCTCTGAACTCGGAACTCAACTAACAGATGCGGACTTGGCAGCCGACTTGATTCGGACAGGCTATTCGCTTGAACGTCGAGTGGCTGTGTGGAAATCTGTGCAGCAGTGTTTGGACAGTACGACCATTTCATTGATAGGGGCTCGCAATCGGAGTTTTGCGCGTCACGAAATGGTTTCGGCAATTGAAGCGGTCAAACACCATTTGGAGTCCCGTGAGGAGCCCGCGGCTTGGTCGAAGTACTTGCTGATCGATGAGCTTTCCACATGGGCTGCCTCGGAAAACGAGGACTGGGAAACTGGCAACGAATTGGCCAACAACGTGCTGTCACGTCTACGTTGGCAGCGAATGAGCAAAGAGCAAATGGGCTTTCTTAGTGCACCAGTTTTCGATGAACTCGCCGCCCATCTTTCTGTATTGGGGCGAGAACCCATCGACTATCGGCAACTTCTAATGGATCTTGAGTTATTTGAGCAAGATCCGATCAATCGCGTACGTAGTTCACTGGCCAATACGGTACAAGTGTTGCGACTAAGCGAATCCGAGAGCCAGCAGGCGGTTGCCCATGCTCTGAACGATCACTATCGAAATGCGAATATTCGGTTGAGCATCAATGGTGAATTATTGCAACGTTTCTTGCCCAGCGATGTGTATGAGGCTCGACCTGTTAGGCAACGCATTCTCGGGGCCGAGACGCGAGGGGATAGTGCAGTGCGCACCGACCTGAAGATCCACCTGATTCCGGATCCCCAAGCGTGGAAGGTTGATATTGAAATCCTCAGTGACTTGGTCAGCCTAACCCGTAGCAGTAAAGGCCCCGCCGTATTTCACAACACTTCAACGGCGCAAGTTGCTAGTCATAGATATGTGTCAATCGATCCGATGGGTTACCAAGTATCCAGTGTGCCCACGGACGTGTCGAGCCAGCAATACCTTGAGAAACTAAGTACCGATTTTGATGGACTGCCGATCGTTGGTGATTTTGTGCGTCTGATGGCCAAGGAGCAGTTCAATGAACAGCTCGGGCTCAGCCAACGCATTACGCGTCGTCTGATAGCCAGAGAGACTGACGCCGAGGTAGACCGTCGTTTGACGGAAAATCTGCATCAGGCAGAGATGGAACTAAAGTCCAAAGTTGTAGGGCCATTCGAACGGCTGAACCTCAATCCCATTGTGGTGGCGATGAATACGACTGAGGATCGGCTTACAGTCCGTTATCGAGTTGCGGATCAACATCAGATGGCCGCTCATACTCCGCGTCCAAGAGCTCCAAGCGACAGCTTACTCAGTTTGCAGCTGCATCAGTCAGCAATTAACAATGCGGTGTCAAACCTCCAGTTGTCAGGACGCGTATGGACGCTACCAGAATTGTACAGTCAATTAAGTCGAGTCTTTGGGGGCCAGGGCTGGGAGATTCCTGCAGAAATTCCGGAGGACATTACGGTTAGATTTGCAGATACTCGACCGGCTACAGTCGAATTCATCAATGGCAAGATGCAGGTCACATTGCGCATTCTTGAGCTTCGTCAGGAAGGGCGGTTAGCAATCGATCGGTTCATAGTGGTGGGGCAATACGCTCCAGAGGCCAAGGGATTGGACGCCAAACTCGTACGCGATGGGGTGGTCAGCATTGACGGAGTGCGATTGACAACGGGTGATCGTTTGCGACTACGGGCGATATTCTCAAAGGTGTTTGTGTCCAACTCAGAGATTCCGTTAGTTAGCCCTGCTTGGCACGAAGACGAACGTGCCGCCGGACTAGGTATTTCCCAGTTGGAAATCCGCGATGGTTGGTTGGCTGTGGCTCTATCCAACGAAACGCCTGGCGTTGAATCAATGCAAACGCATGTGGTTCGCGAATCCAACGGACTGGGGTATCGCTAGGACCCAAGCGATTTGACCGATGATGTGGGCGACAACTGTCGGCCATTAGGCCTGAATTGTCGCTTCGTGAGTGCATGTCAAAGTACCTATCGCGCAACTTGAAAGGTAATTGACTTTCTATTCGGTAACTGCACGAGTCGCGACTAACGGGCATGCATTTCCCACTAGATCTCGATGTCCTCGTCCAGATCAATATCGTCATCGTCGGAATCGCCGTCCTCGGATGCGTCAGGGAACATCTCGCTGTCATCTGGCTCGATTTCGTAGTCGTCGTCGAGCTCTTCTTCGAAATCATCATCAAAGTCGTCGTCGAAATCTTCGTCGTCAAAATCTTCGAACGGATCATCCTCTTCGTCGTCCTGCGGCACAACAATTTCTGAGTCCTCGTCTTCGTCATCATCCGACTTGGAGTCCTCTTCATCAGAGTCCTCGTCCTCGTCGTCCTCGTCGGACCAATTGACGATCTTGGGTGGACTGATAGCAGCTGGTTGGGCAGGCGTACGCGATTCTGCTACTGCGGCCATGCAGTGATACTGCAGTATAGGGGTCAAGATCAACGACATGAGAGTCCTTTAATTTCTGATATTTGAGTCGCATTGCTTGGCGCGAAGCAAGAGTCAGGAGTACACGAGTTGACTATACGACAAAATCTTGATGTCTTAACTTTTTGGGACTAGGGCCTACTTCAGATCGAATGGCCACGTCGGACGGCATTATAATCGCAACGTATTCTCGCAATCCATGGGAGGGACAATTAGGCTGAGGCGGCACAGAGTTACGAATATAAAGAGTTATGAATTTTTGGGGGTCCTTTTAAGTATTAGGCGTTGTCGGGCAAGGATCTCATAGTGGTTGAAAGTGAATAGAAAATCTAGGAGTGAACCAATGGAATCAAAGGCCAACTCATTGCGCACGGACACGGAGGAAAACAAAGGGGCTGGAGGGTGGTTTGGGTATTGGTCGAGCCTCCCGCTTTACGTCCGAATCGTCGTAGGAATGGGAGTTGGATTTTTTTTGGGTTGGCTTTTAGGGGAAAACGCGGCCATATTTTCTCGTCCGGCACAAATAATATTGCAGTTGTTGGGTGCCGTTGCTCCTCCATTGATACTCATTGCCGTTGTCCATGTGTCCATTAATTCCGACATTCCTCGGTCTGCCATTCTGAAGTTGGCTTCGCTGCTGCTTCTTAATACGGTGATAGCCATTACCATTGGACTTACGGTGGCGAACATTCTTAGGCCCGGGACATGGTCGGAGTCCACTGTGTTGCCCGCTGAAGGGAGCGAAATTGCCAAAGAGTCCAGGGTAGATCCTCTGACGCAGTTGCTTGGGAGCGTGCCGCGAAGTTTTATAGGCCCACTGGGAGATACTCCGAATGTTATCGGGGTTATTATCATCGCAATTGCAGTGGGCGTGGCATTAAGGCGAGTGGCAGATAGTCCCATTACGACTGCCCGTGAGGCAGTGGATATTGCCTATCGCACGTTGCTCGTGATATTGCACTGGATCATCGAACTGGTGCCGCTGGGCGTTCTTTGTGTAGTTGCCAATACCGTCGGAAGGGAGGGGTTCCAGGCGTTTGTAAAGCTCGGCGCTTTCGTGGTCGCTGTGTTACTGGCGTTGATATTGCAAACTTGTTGGTATTTGCTTCGTGTAAAGTATTTCTCATGGGTACGGCCATTAGATCTGTTGCGAGGAATGCGGGATGCACTGGTGATGGCCTTTTCTACCGACAGCTCGACGGCCACCATGCCCGTTACTTACGCATGTTTGCGAGAAAAAGTGGGTGTGCGGGAGCGTTCCGCAAGTCTCGGGGCCCTAGTGGGGGCTAACTTCAATAACGATGGAACAGCATTATATGAGGCGATGGCAGCCCTGTTTGTAGCTCAGATATCGGGCGTAGAACTAGACCTAATGAGTCAGCTGACGGTGGTCTTTACGTCCATACTGGCTAGTGTTGGGGCGGCGGGCATTCCGGAGGCAGGAATTGTCACGATGACTTTAGTATTCACCGCGGTTGGACTAGACGTTCACTATATTCCGCTGTTGTTGACTGTCGACTGGTTTTTGGATCGCTGTCGGACTGTTATCAATGTTCTCGGGGATGTAAACGTGAGTTGCATATTAGACGGCAGGACTCGCGGGGATGGGCTCCTGCAAACTGAGAAAATATTGAATGCTGAGGGGTAGGATTTCGAAACTTGCATAATGGTGCCAGGTTTTCCCTTGGGGTGCACCTGGTGTTGAATCAAAAGCCAGAGTGAAAGCAGGTGTATTTGGGGGCCTTGGATTCCACCGAAAAGTCACAAATTGCCTAAGACTATTTTTCCCGACAAGATGCAGCACAACTAACCAAACCTAGTTCAGTCAACCGAAAAAACTCCTCGTTCCGACGACGCTTTGCAGTTGACGAGCACTGGGACCCTCCTTACACTCTTCTGCTTCCCGGACACCGGTTCATCAACCACCAGAGGATTTAGTGCCTCTCCGGTGGAAGTTACCAGTGTTCCAATTTTACCGTTTGTGGGCAGTCCTTTTGGTTGGTGAGGTCTACTGTGTCGGCAGGTTCGCACGAAGTAATTCGCATTCGAATGGAAGCGTACGATCACTCGGTATTGGATCAGAGTGCACAGGAGATTGTGGAAACAGCCAAGCGAACTCACTCTGAAGTGCACGGGCCAATTCCCTTGCCTACTCGAGTTGAGCGATACACGGTCCTGTCTGGGCCGCATATTGACAAGAAAGCTCGGCAGCAGTTCGAAATTCGAACGCACAAGCGGTTGATTGATATTCGGCAAGCCACTGCTCGGACGATTGAGTCCTTGAATAAGCTTAGTTTGCCAGCAGGTGTGGATATCAAGATCAAGGCAACGGCACGCTAGGTCGGCTAGCTGTCTTTCTGCGTCAATGTTTAGGTTGGCACGTTTATGATACGGAGGCCGTTGGGGTAACTCGGGCTTGAGCTCGGTCCCTGTCGGCGGGCGTTTAACGGGAATTTTAGCGATGGCAAAAGGTATTCTCGGCCGCAAGGTCGGATGTACGCAGATTTTCCAGGAAGACGGTACGGTGGTGCCCGTTACGGTGCTGGAGGTTGGTCCTTGTCATGTGCTTCAGGTTCGAACCGTTGAGCGCGATGGGTATGAGGCTGTGCAGTTGGGCTTTCTCGATAAGCCTAGGCGGTTGTCTCCCCGGTCTGAGCGCGGCCATGTGGCTGCGATTTCTAGTAAGCGGTCCAAGCGAGTGGCTTCGGCTGGGGTTGAGGCAGTTGTGAAGGCTGGCTGCGAGCCCAAGCGTTTTGTGCGTGAGCTGCGGGGTTCCAGTGACTTGGCTGTCGGATCTGAGGTCACTGTTGCAGTGCTGGATGGTGTGTCCGCTGTGGATGTAACTGGTGTCTGTAAGGGGCGTGGTTTCTCAGGTGTAATGAAGCGTCATAACTTCAAGGGGCAACGAGCGACTCACGGCGTGAAGAAGTGTCACCGGCATGCTGGGGGTACTAGCATGGCAACCTATCCTGGTCGAGTCTTTCGTGGTCAGCGTATGGCTGGTCAGTATGGAGCAACCAAAAAGACGGCTCGCAATCTGAAGGTTGTTCGGGTGGACGCTGAAAGTAATTTGTTGTTGGTTTGTGGTGCAGTGCCTGGTCCGACGGGTGGCTTTGTGGTAGTTCGCGAAACGAATAAGGTGGGCTAGGCTGGATGGCCTGACGGTTGTTTTTCTGGTTGCTTGGACTTGTAGGTAAAACAGATGGTTACTTTGCCAGTTTATGATCGAAATGGTGCAGAGGTTGGTACGGTGGATGTTGATCCCGCAGCCATTGCCCCCAAGATCAGCAAGCAGTTGTTGCATGATGCAGTTGTGATGTACATGGCTAATCGACGTCAGGGTACGAAGAAGACTAAGGGGCGTGGTGAGGTTTCCGGTTCCACTAAGAAAATGTACCGTCAAAAAGGGACGGGCAATGCTCGCATGGGTTCCAAGCGAACGCCTCAGCGTCGTGGTGGTGGGCATGCGATGCAGCTTCGCCCGCGATCGTTTTATTATCGCTTGCCCAAGAAGGCGATTCGTGCAGCTACGCGGATGGCGATAGCTTCGAAAATCGCGGATGGCGAAGTCGTGGTTATAGATAGTTTCGAGATGGGGGCTCCCAAGACGAGTGAGGCTGCTGCAGTTTTGAAGGCTCTTGGATTGGCTGGGGTCTCCACGTTGGTAGCAACAGGTGATTATGCCTCAAGCGTGTACTTGAGCTGTCGGAATATTCCGGGAGTATCTGTGGCTCCGGTGGCAGATTTGAACGCGTTGGCTGTTTTGCAACCCAGGAGGTTGTTGGTCACTAAGGATGCCCTGGAGAGAATTAAAGCTTCGATGACGTCCGCCGCCTAGATGAGCTGTAGATATTGTTGATTAATGGTTGGGCTCTTCCCTTGCGTTGAAAACAGAATAATAACGAGCGGAAGTAATAACGAGCAGAAAAAACCTGCAGAAGAGTAGCGAGCAGATGAGTGGAAAAGAAAAAACTGCCTGCGGTCCGGTGCTTGAGCCGCATCAGGTGATCATGCGTCCGCTAGTAACCGAAAAAGGGGTGCATCGCGCGACACGCCACAATCAGTATGCGTTTGAGATTCACCCGCAAGCAACCAAGACGGACGTGCGTCGAGCTGTTGAAGAGTTGTTCAATGTCAAAGTTGATAAGGTGATGACGCAAACGCGTAAAGGTAAGTCGCGTCGCTACCGGTATCGGGCTGGAGTGACGAGCAACTGGAAGAAAGCGATTGTTAAGTTGAATTCAGAGCATCGCATAGACTTCTTCTAGTTCCTGACGGTTGATGGCGATTTCAGAACACGGTTTTTGGGTTGAGTAGATGGGTATTCGAAAATACAAGCCGACAAGTGCTGGGCGACGCAATGCGTCTGTCAGTGATTTCGCCGAATTGACACCGGGTGCAAAGCCCGAGAAGTCGTTGTTGTTGCCCAAGCCTAAGAAGGGTGGGCGCAATAACCAAGGCAAAATTACTTGCCGTCACCGAGGTGGCGGACATAAGCAGCAGTATCGCATTATCGACTTTAAGCGGAATAAGGATGGGATTCCGGCGAAAGTCGAGTCCATACAGTACGACCCCAATCGATCGGCGCGTATTGCATTGTTGGTATACGCAGATGGTGACAAGCGTTATGTGATTGCGCCGGATGGGCTAAAGGCCGGGGATCGTGTCGAAAATGGTTCGGCGGCATCTCCTACGGTTGGGAATTGCATGCCGTTGAAGGATATGCCTGCTGGCACTGAGGTGTTTTGTATAGAGATGCAGCCAGGGCGTGGTGGTGTGCTGTGCCGCAGTGCTGGCACGTTGGCAACCCTGATGGCGCGCGAGACGGAGTGGGCTCAGTTGATGCTTCCCAGCGGTGAGGTTCGGCGTGTTCCTGGGGCCTGTCGAGCGACGATTGGTAAGGCTAGCAACCCGGATCACGACGCCATTGTGATTGGCAAGGCAGGTCGAGCCCGCTGGATGGGGCGGCGTCCCCATGTGCGTGGCACCGCAATGAATCCAATTGATCACCCGCACGGTGGTGGTGAAGGTCGCACGAAGGGTGGTCGACATCCGGTTACGCCCCAGGGTAAGCCAACCAAGGGTGGATCGACTCGTCGTCCCCGCAAGCCTTCGAATGCTGCAATTATTCGACGTCGTCGATCCCGACGATATGGTGAATTGAAACTGAAGTAAGTTTGACCAAATTCAACGCTACTAATTGAGTTTATAGTGCTATGGGACGTTCGACCAAAAAAGGGCCATTCGTAGATCCGCGACTTTATGGAAAGGTCGTGAGCGCCAAGGACGCTGGTTCCAGCGAGCCAATAAACACTTGGGCTCGTCGGTGCACTATTGTGCCTGAGTTCGTGGGTATGACGTTTATGGTTCACAACGGTAAGCAGCACTTAAAAGTGTTTGTGACCGAAGATATGGTGGGGCATAAGTTGGGTGAGTTCGCGCCTACTAGGACGTTCCGTGGCCATAGTGGCAAGGGCAACAAGAAGTAATCGGGTTGCTTCAGGCTGTTTCGAGTTTCCGACTAAGATCGTTAGAGAATTTTGATAGGGACCGGGAGTATGTTCCGAGCCACTCACAGACATGCCCGCATTAGCGCTCGTAAAGTGCGACCATTGGCGGATTTAGTGCGAGGGAAATTTGCAGACGAAGCTCTTGAATTGCTCAAGTATCAACCCCATCGCGGGGCCAGGATGCTGGAGAAGGTATTGAAGAGTGCCGTCGGTAACGCTCAGGACCCAGACCAGAATCGCGGTGTTTCCTACAATCCGGAACGATTGTTGGTGACGCGGGCGACGATCGATGGTGGACCAACGTTTAAGCGGATTCGTCCTCGTGCCCGGGGAATGGCCTTTGGCATTTTGCGGCGAACGGCCCATATTACGGTTGAGCTTCAGTCGATTGATGATCAGTAAGGCCTGGGAACAAGCAAAAGAACAGGTTTCCCGCTTGGGTGCGGTAACAATATCAAAGTGAGTTAGTTATGGGACAGAAAGTAAATCCAGTAGGCTTTCGGACCGGAGTTGTTACGGGCTGGAAGAGTCGCTGGTACGCTTCGAAGCAGGAATTTTCTGAACTGTTGGTTGAGGATCAGAAGATTCGAAATTTCGTTAAGAATCACCCCACCAAGCAGCAGTATCGGAGCGCGGGCATTGATCGCATTGAGATCGAAAGAACGCGGGATGAAGTGCGTGTCATACTATACGTGGCACGCCCGGGGCTGATTATTGGCAAAAAGGGGCAAGAGGTTGAATTGCTCCAAGAGGAGCTTCAATCGTTGATCGGACGACGTGTTAATCTCAAGATTGAGGAAATTTCTCGTCCAGAAATACAGGCTCAGTTGGTGGCTGAAGACATTGCTCAGCAACTGATGAAACGAGCAAATTTCCGTCGTACGATGAAACGGGCATTGGAAACAACTATGGATGCAGGTGCGAAAGGCATCAAAGTCCAGTTGGCGGGGCGACTTGGTGGGGCTGAAATGGCTCGTCGTGAAAAGGCGAGCGCTGGTTCGCTGCCACTTAGCACGCTGCAAGCAAAGATTGATTATGGATTTGCCGAGGCTTCCACGCCTCAAGGTAATTTGGGTGTACAAGTGTGGGTAAATCAAGGTTCTTACGCGGGAGACTCCAACGATGGCGCTGATGCCCAAACGGGTCAAGCATCGAAAAAGCCAAAGAGGGCGCATAAAAGGTAACGCTACCCGCGGAAACAAAGTCGTTTATGGAGATTTTGGTCTGCAGGCTACGATGGCTGGTTGGATCAAGGCTCGGACGATTGAAGCGGGGCGTATTTCGGCTCAACAGTACGTGCGGGGTGAAGGGCGACTTTACATTCGCATTTTCCCGGATAAGCCAATTTCCTCAAAGCCTTTGGAAACTCGAATGGGTAAAGGCAAAGGGGAACCGGAGGCTTGGGTTGCAGTCGTTAAGCCGGGCACAGTTTTATACGAGTTGGCTGGGGTTACCGAGCAGCAAGCCAAGGTTTGTTTCGCTCGATTGGCTTCCAAGATGCCGATTCCGGTGCGCATGGTTCGCCGTCGCCCGGCCTAGGTTTGGCTGTGAATGGTTTGGTGGACTTGCTTCAACAAGCATTAGTCCTGAAGTGGTTGCATAAGGTATGAGTTGATTCGATGAAGATCAAAGAATTGCGTGAAATGAGTGACGAACAATTGGAGTTGACGGCCAAGGAGGCTGCTACCCAGCTGTTTCGTTTGCGAGTCCAGGCTCAAACCGAGAAATTGGAATCTCCTTCGGAACTGAGGCGCAGTCGGCGATTGATTGCTAAAGTGCGAACACTGCAGACCGAGCGTCAAAGTACCGCCAAAAAGTAAGGTACAGCTAGCGCTACCCCAAAAAGCGCTACCCCAAGGAAGCCAAGTGCTGCCAAATAGAAAATGCCTTCGGGAAGGCGATTGACCAATAGATTTTTTTCCGCCGTAGGGCCAAAGATGCCAGCAACATTACTAATCGGTGTAGTCACGAGCGATCGAGCTTCGAAAACGAGGCGAGTGGAAATCAACCGCACGGTCCGCCATCAGAAATATGGTAAGTTCGTCAAGCGCAAGACGGTGTGTCATGTTCACGATGAGAACAATGAGTCTGCCGTGGGCGACAAAGTTGAGATACAAGAATGCCGTCCCTTGAGCAAGCTGAAACGCTGGAAGTTGATTCGCGTGGTTGAAAAGAGCCGCGAAGTGGATTTGGCGTCGCTGCGGGCAAGTAAGAGGGTCAGTGATGATGAGCAGTCGAACTTGATTGATGATTTGTCTGGAAGCGAAGCTACCAGCTGAGCGGTTGCCCTCCCCTGCTCTGGTTTTATTGGTTTCCGTTTTGTGAATTTGGTAACGACATGATTCAACAAGAAACTCGACTTGCAGTAGCAGACAACACAGGTGCCAAGGAAGTTATGTGCATCAAAGTGTTGGGCGGAAGTCGTCGCCGCTATGCTGGACTGGGTGACGTCATCATTTGCTCGGTGAAGTCCGTTATTCCAGGTAGCGATGTCAAAAAGAAGGCTGTAGTTCGGGCTGTTGTGGTGCGGTGTAAGCAACCGACTCGCCGCCCGGATGGAAGCTACATACGGTTTGATAGTAATGCGGTTGTTTTGATCGACAAAGACGCAAACCCTCGTGGTACTCGTATTTTCGGTGCAGTAGCTCGAGAGCTTCGCGAAAGAAAGTTTATGAAAATCGTCTCTTTGGCGAGTGAGGTGGTGTAACGATGTTGATCCGTGAGAACGACGAAGTAATCGTCATCACTGGCGAAAACCGCGGTGCAAAAGGCAAAGTGTTGCGAGTCAATCGTGACGCAAACACCGTGGTTATAGAAGGTGTTAACAAGGTTTACAAACACGTCAAACGCAGTGCAAAGAATCCCCAGGGAGGGCGGCTGCATAAAGAAATGCCAATTGCAGCTAGCAACGTAATGCTGTTATGTCCCGAGACCAAGAAGCGAACGCGAGTTGGCGTGCGTTATCTTAAGGATGGCAGCAAGGAGCGGTTCGCTAAGAAGAGTGGTGTTTCATTGGGTAGCATCTCTCCTGCCAAAAAGCGATATGCTCAAGGTTAGTTCTTTTTCTTGAGCAATGCGATTGGTTTTGTTGATTTCAAACTAAGACTAGGCGGTTTTGTTAGGTTCCAGTTATGGCTCCGCGATTACAAGAAAAATACGAAAACGAAATTCGTCAAGCGTTGATAGAGCGGTTAGGTATCGCAAACCCTAATGCAGTTCCGCGCATTTCCAAAATTGTTATCAACATGGGTGTTGGTTCTGCAGTGGCAGATAAAAAGAATCTCGAGCTCGCGTTTGATGCAATGACAGAAATTGCTGGGCAGCGTCCGGTACACACACGAGCTCGCAAGTCGATTGCTGGTTTTCGTTTGCGGGAAGGGATGGCCATTGGCTGCAAGGTCACCCTGCGGCGTCAAAGGATGTTTGAGTTCCTGGATCGCTTGGTCAGTATTGTGTTGCCACGAGTTCGAGACTTTCGGGGGATTAGTCGTACCGCCTTTGATGGTCATGGGAACTACAGTTTGAGCCTTACCGAACAATTGGTGTTTCCGGAGTTGAATCCTGATAAATATACAAAGCCTCAGGGCATGAACATCACGATTACGACCACGGCCGCTAGCGATTCAGATGCCCTGGCCATGCTGGAAATGTTTGGAATGCCGTTTAAGGCAGCCAAGACAGGGGCTGCATAGATTGTTGTTCTTTGGCTCCGTGGCTGGGAACTTTTGATTTCATTCACAGGTTTTTTACGGGGATTCCCGTGGCAAGTAAAAGCAAGATCGCAAAGGCGAAGCGGACGCCGAAGTTTTCCGTGCGTCGAGAGAATCGCTGCAAGCTGTGTGGTCGGCCTCGAGCCGTGTATCGTAAGTTCGGTATTTGTCGCATTTGCTTCCGCAAATTGGCAGATCAGGGATTGATCCCAGGTGTACGTAAGGCAAGTTGGTAAAACAAGTTGGTAATTCACTGAGCAATCGGCCTGTGGCCGGAGCTCGAACTCGGACGCCACCGTATTGGCCCGTGTAGGTTTTGTAAGGGGACACTAACCGCGATGATGACTGACCCTATCGCTGACATGCTAACTCGGATTCGCAATGCCGTTCGTGTGGAGCGTCCATACGTTGATGTGCCGTTGTCACGAGTCAAGCTGGGAGTTGCCGACGTCCTGAAGCGTGAAGGCTATATCTGGGACTTCAAGGAAGTTGAAGCGGAACCAATCAAGCAATTGCGTTTGGAGCTAAAATACGGCCCCAATGGCGAGCGCGTCATTCAGACAATTAAGCGTGTCAGTAAGCCTGGCAAGCGAGTGTTTTCGAAGAGCCGCGATTTGCGGCCGGTCCTAAACGGACTTGGCATCTCCATTATCAGTACCAGTAGTGGTGTCGTCAGTGACCGTGAGGCTCGTCAAAAGAATATTGGCGGCGAAGTCCTCTGCGAGGTTTGTTAACGACAGAGCGATTTCCTGAGTTCGTTGTTTTTCATTTGAAATTTGAAGAAGTGGCTTGGCCATGTCGCGAATAGGTAAGAAACCAGTTCCAGTTGTCGATGGTGTGAAGGTCAGCGTGGGAGATCGAATTATCCACGTCGAGGGGCCAAAAGGAAAGCTGGAATTCCGTCATCGTCCTGAGGTGAACGTGAGCGTTTCGGAAGACGGATCGAGCGTTGCTGTTTCGCGGGATAATGATGAACGTACTAGTCGAGAATTGCATGGTCTGACCAGAGCGGTTATCAACAACATGATTCGTGGCGTTAAGGATGGCTACGAGAAGCGTTTGGAAGTTGTTGGCGTAGGCTACTTGTGTGCAATACAAGGCAAGGAATTGCAGTTGCGAGTAGGTTTTGCTAATGAGCTCAAGCGGCAGATACCGGATGATTTGGATGTCACATGTCCCGACCAAACCCATATCGTGATTCGGGGATGCGATAAGCAGCGCGTAGGTCAGTTTGCTGCCGAAATTCGCTCATTGCGCAAACCTGAGCCGTACAAGGGCAAAGGCATTCGTTATCAGGGCGAACAAATCAAACTTAAGGCCGGTAAGTCGGCGACCTAGTTATAGATTGTGGTTGTAGTAAATTCAGTTTTGGCTAATGTTCGGCGGGTGAATCCGTGAAGCTTAAAAAGATAATTAACAATCAGCGCATTAGGCGACGCCACCGTGTGCGGAACAGCATTCGAGGTACTGCCGAGAGGCCACGGATGTGCATTCATCGCACTCTAAAGCATTTTGAATGTCAGGTGATCGATGACGAAAGTGGAAGAACTTTGGTTTCGGCTTCCACGCATGACAAAACAGTCATTGTAGCCAATAAGAGTAACTGTGACGCGGCGAGTCTGGTTGGCAAGTTGATTGCAGAACGCGCCAAGGCGGCTGGCATTTCCCTGGTTCGGCTGGATCGAGGGGCGTGTAAATACCACGGTCGCGTCGCGGCATTTGCAAGTGCCGCACGTGAGGGTGGTTTAGAGTTCTAATTCATTTACCTTTTGGGGGAGATCCCGCTTCGTGGCTATCGTACCAGAGCAAACTAACGACGGTTCCGTTGAACGCGTTCTAAACATCAAACGCTGTGCTGCGGTTGTAAAAGGTGGTCGGCGATTTAGCTTTGCTGCCTTGGTGGTGACCGGAGATGGCAAAGGGCGCGTGGGCTATGGATACGGGAAGGCTAATGAGGTTCCCCCTAGCGTAAGTAAAGCTCAGAAACAAGCGAATCGGGAAGTTATGGATGTGCCAGTGGTGCAAGGTTCAATTCCCCATGCTGTTATTGGTCGCTATGGGGCTGCCAAAGTAATCCTGCTACCAGCCAACCCAGGTACCGGAATCATCGCTGGTCCGGCGGTTCGTGCCGTCTGTGAGGCAGCAGGTATCAAGGATATTTTGACAAAGAGTTTCCGTTCGAATAATCCGTCCGTTTTGGTCAAAGCAACCTTTAATGCTCTCAAGCAATTGCGCACTCGCGAGCAGGTTGAGCAGTTGCGAGGAGTCAATTTGTCATGAGATTAGATCAAGTCAATCAAGGAATCACCAAGCACCGCAAGAAACGACGATTGGGTCGCGGGAACGGAACCGGGCAAGGTAAAACCGCCGGTCGCGGTCAGGACGGGCACAAGTCTAGAAGTGGATATTCTCGTCACCCAGGTATGGTTGGCGAAGATTTGCCAATGATCCGACGGATTCCAAAACGCGGTTTCTTTAATCGCTATGCTCGAACGGTAGTGTCGATCAATGTCGGTGACTTGTCGCAAGTATTTTCAAGCGGCGAAGAGGTAACTCCGCAGATACTCCAGGATCGAGGGATTGTCAAAAAGCGATTCGATGAGATCAAGATCCTTGGAGATGGGGTGATCGACAAAGCCCTAAAGGTATCAGCCCATCGATTCAGTGGTAGCGCCAAGGAAAAAATTGCGGCTGCCGGTGGTACTGTTACCGAATTGCAAGCTCGAAGAACCCCCGATCAACGTGTGGCTGATTTGGCCGCGAATAAGTAAGTAGCTGGCAGTTTGCCAACATTGAGGAGTCGTGTCAAATGTGGGAAAAACTGCGAGTCATATTCGCGATCCCTGAATTACGACAGAAGATTCTGTTGACGCTTGCACTGCTTGGCATTTATCGCATTGGCTACCAGATCCGTTTGCCGTTCATTAATTCGAACATCAATACCGGCAATGACCCGCTCAATACATTTCTTGATAAGTTTGGTGTATTAGCTGCCACAGATTTACGCGAGTTCACGATCTTTGGCCTGGGGATCATGCCCTACATATCTGCCTCGATCGTATTTCAACTCCTCGGTAGCGTGTGGGCACCGATTGAGCAGTTGAGAAAAGAGGGGCAGACGGGGATGCGGAAGATCAACGAATATACCCGCTATCTGACCGTATTTTTGTGCTTAATCCAGAGTTGGGTCTTTCTCCGATACGTCGTGATGGCTAGTCCAGGGCAGATTGCGCCTCAATTCTGCTACCCCGGCACGCAGACCCTACATTTCGGATGGCAAATTGCTGCCGTTTCGATTATGACCTGCGGCACGATTTTTCTGATGTGGTTAGGGGAGCAAATCGATGAATACGGAATCGGCAATGGTATCAGCCTGTTAATCATGGCTAGTATTTTGGCTCAGATGCCTAAAGCCCTGTTGGAATTGAAGGCCAGCATGACCACGGAATTGAGCGGATCCAGCGGTGAAATTGGACCGGACAAGTTGATCGTTTTGGGGCTTTTGTTTGTTGGAGTTGTTTTTGGTGTCGTCTTTATCACATTAGGGCAGCGACGCATACAGACTCAAAGCGCCAAGCACGTTCGAGGACGCCGGGTCTATGGTGGAACGAAGCAATACTTGCCACTGCGAATAAATCAAGCGGGCGTGATGCCGATCATTTTCGCCAGCAGTCTTTTGATGCTTCCAGGTTTGTTATTTGGCGTTGTGGCAGGATGGTTTTCGCAAGCCAATGAGGGTTTTGGTGAGGGTACCTGGTATGCATTTTTAGGCAAATTCTTCACTATTCTCGACAATGTGTTTAATACGGGCCAATCACTAACGTATATCGTTTGCTATGTTCTGTTGATCTTCTTCTTTTGCTACTTTTGGACTTCGATTACGTTTAATCCAAAGGAAATGTCGGAGAATCTGAAGGATCATGGAACGTTTATACCTGGCTATCGTCCAGGCAAGCGAACAGCTGATCATCTAGAACGAGTTATGGTTCGCATCACCTATGTCGGGGCAGCGTTTTTGTCGCTGGTCGCCATCGTTCCGATTGTTGTGAATATGCAATTGGGCGTGCCCTGGTCGGTAGCTGCATTTTACGGTGGAACGAGCCTGCTAATTGCTGTTAGCGTTGCTTTTGATTTGATACAGAAGGTCGATAACCACTTGCTAATGAGGAATTACCGCGGCTTACTTGAGTCCTAACGCGAAATAATTCGTGTCCCAAGATTGGTCACAGTCGTGCGGATTGTATTTATTGGTCCACCTGGTGTGGGCAAGGGAACACAATGTAAGCGATTGGTGGAACGTTATCGTATTCCACATCTTTCTACAGGGGAGATGCTGCGAAAGATAAAGCTCCAAGATTCAGCTCTGGCCAAATGGGTTGGATCCTACATTGATCAAGGGAATTTGGCTCCAGACCATGTAGTCATGAGGATCGTTACACGGCGTTTGACGGCTAATGATTGCGGGGCAGGATGCTTGTTAGATGGATTTCCTCGCACGCTTGTGCAAGCGCGTATGTTGGATAATTGTTTTCGCCGCAGTGGTTGGAAATTGGACGTGGTCCTAGACCTCCAAGCCGCTGAGGATGAATTAATTCGGCGATTGTCGCAGCGGGCAAGCATTGAGGGGCGAGAGGACGATAACCAACATGCCATTGCGGCTCGTTTGAAGGTCTTTGAGACGCAGACTGGGCCTTTGCGAGAGTTCTACCGTGACATGGGTTTATTGGTGGAATTGAACGGTATGCAATCAGCAGATGTTGTATTTGACAATATCCGGCAAGTCATAGAGGCCAAACAGGGCGCCAAATCGTAACCCGATGGAGTCTCACCTCCAGATGTTGATTTCGGGTTGCTGACTAAGGGTCAACTTGGTTAAAATGCTTGGTTTTGCAGACCCAGGATAATTGGCTTAATTCGGCGCAAGCCCTTATAAGAACATAACTTAAGAACTTAGACAAAGGAGAAATCCGTGCCGCGTTTACTCGGTGTGGACATTCCCAACGACAAAAAAGTTGCAACATCCCTGACTTATTTGTATGGGGTGGGATCGTACGTTGCTCGTGAAGCTTGTGTCAAAACGAACATTGACCCTGAAAAGCCAGCGCGTGACTTGGATGAAGACGAGCTTAGTCGCTTATCGACATTGCTTGAACGCGATTACACGGTCGAAGGTCCATTGCGACGTTTGGTTGGTCAGAATATCAATCGCTTGCGAGAAATAAAGTGTTATCGTGGGTTACGGCATCGTCTCAGTTTGCCTGTTCGTGGGCAACGCACGCGGACCAATGCCCGTACACGTAAGGGCCCACGTAAGACGGTTGCCGGTAAGAAGGGCGTAAAGGACTTGCGCTAGTCGACTTAGATGGTGCGGGCTCTCAATTCATTTGGATACATTGTTCTTGGCAGTGAGGTTTTGAAGTGGCAAAGGTAAAACGCCGCAAGCAACGTCGTAATGTGACAGTCGCCGTGGCTCATATCCGTTCGACGTTTAATAACACTACGGTGACGATTACGGACACCAAAGGGGATACGCTTTGCTGGGCGAGCGCGGGTACTTGTGGATTCAAAGGATCACGCAAGAGCACTCCCTTTGCTGGTCAAGTCGCCGCGCAACAAGCTGCTGAAAAGGCTGCGAAGTTTGGCGTGAAAGAAATTGAGGTTCGCGTCAAGGGACCAGGAGCTGGGCGCGAAAGCGCTATTACCGCACTGCAGACCGCCGGCATGAATGTCAAGTTGATCGAAGATGTGACTCCGATTCCCCATAATGGTTGTCGACCTCGCAAGCGACGACGCGTGTAGCGTTCAGTTGCTTGCCGGTGGAGTGGGCTTGGTACTGAATTAAGTCGTGTACCACTATTCCGAGGTCTTTTTTTGAGTTTGTCGCCAATTCGGCTATGAGCTCTCGATGGAAGTCTCGCACAGTTTTTACTTCGGGAAACTATGAAATGCATATTAAGTGGCGTGGCCTGGAGCTACCTAGCGTAGTACAACCTGACCAAAACACCCTTTCACCTACCTATGGCAAATTCGTGGCTGAGCCTTTCGAGCGAGGTTTCGGCACAACTGTCGGAAATAGCTTGCGTCGAGTTTTGCTGTCAAGTCTTGAGGGAAGTGCCATCACCCAGATTAAGATCCGTGGGGCACAGCACGAATTCACGACCCTGCCTGGTGTCTTAGAAGATGTCACCGACATCGTTTTGAATGTCAAGTCGTTAGTGGTTAAGAATCACAGCGATTCTACACGTGTCATTACTGTTGAACGATCGACTGCTGGTGTTATTACCGGCGCGGATGTTGAAACAGATGCAGATGTCGAGATTATCAACAAGCACCATGTGTTGACCACTCTGACCGAAGACGTACCTTTCGTAATGGAAATGGTTGTTGAGAATGGTCGAGGTTATGTGCCAGCCACCGAGCATAGTTCACACGACCATGAAATAGGCATCATACCAATCGATGCTGTTTTCAGCCCAGTTGTGCGCGTGCGATACGAAGTTGAAGAGACTCGGGTAGGTCAAAAGACTAACTACGATCGATTGAACTTGGAAGTGTGGACTGATGGCTCCATTGGGCCCGAAATGGCTCTAGTCGAAGCGGCCAAAATTTTCCGCAAACACTTGAACCCGTTTGTTCAGTATTCTGAACTGGGTAGCCAAGTACATGCTACTGCACGGGGCGGGCCGGGCTCAGCTGAGGCTCAGCTCGAAGCCAAGTTGAACACCTCAGTGTCAGAATTGCGACTGAGTGTTCGCGCAGGAAATTGCCTGGAAAGCGAAGGTATTCACACAATTCGAGAATTGGTCCAGCGAACCGAGGATCAATTGTTGGAGATTCGCAACTTTGGCGACACAACGCTCAATGAGGTTCGAGAAAAGCTTTCGAACCTTGGGTTGCACTTGGGAATGCGACTTCCGTCGTCGCAATCGTTTCGCTAGTTATTGCGGCCCCTTACAGGGTCGATTTTGAAACCATTAATTGAGTCATTTGTATCGAACTGGTTTGTTATCATGCGTCACAAGAAACGTGGTCGAGTCCTTGGTCGATCGCCGAGTCACCGTCGGGCTTTGTATCGCAACCTAGCCTCAGCTCTATTCCTAACGGAACGTCCTGAAGAAGAGCTGGACATGAACCTGCCCAAAGTCAAGGGGCGAATTGTAACGACTTTGGCCAAGGCCAAAGAAATCCGACCTTTGGTGGAAAAATGTATTACTGTTGCCAAAAAAGGGCGGGCAGTTGAATTGGCTGCCAACGAGCAGTTTGGCCCGCCTACTGAAAAGCGTGGAGCACGACAAAGTCGTAAGCAAGCTACGCGATCCAGCGAATGGGTGGCTTGGCGGAAAAGCGAAAAACATTCGCAATGGGTGGCCGCCATGGCGCCAGCTGTTGCCGCCCGTCGCAAATTGCTGCAGATGCTAGGTGATAAAGGAGCAGTGCGTATCGCGATGAGTGAACTGGCGGATCGCTTTATGGATCGCAATGGTGGTTACACCAGAATCATGCGGTTGGCTACTCCTCGGCTGGGTGATGCCGGGACGCGAGCCATTCTGGAGTTTGTTGGAAAGAATGATCGCGTCGCCAAAAGTAGTGAGAAGCCGGATTTTGGAACCGAGGATTCTAATGTCTCTGACTCAGCGGAGTAGCCGCTTTCAGGTTCCGTAGACGCTCTACCCATACTATCAACACTAGAACGCATTGAAAACGAACGAGATTCCAAATGGCCAAAGGTAAGAAAAAGAAAGAGGTAATTCACCTCGTTTGCGAGGAAACAGGAGATTACAACTACACTCTGCGTCGTCGTACCGGTGGAGAAAAGCTAAGATTAAAGAAATTCTGCCCTCGGTTAAGAAAACATACGATTCACGTAGAGAAGAAAAAGTAGTCGTACCGCAAGTAACCGCACGAAACAGGACCCCGTTGCGTTTTCCAAAACTGCGACGGGGTTTTTTTGTTTGGAGAAACCTGAAGGTTTTTTTCTTTCACGCAGCGCATGGTATTAGTCAAGCCACGATTTTACGTCGCCATGCATTTCAATGCTTGCTGCTACTCGCTGGCGAGGTTACACTCAGACATTAACCCTTGGGATTTGCGGCCGCTTGCAGCCTGACCTGCTAAAGAGCCAACTATTGTGAGAACCTTCACAACTCTGCTCATCTGCCGGTACTTGGCATCTTGCGGTTGCTAATCCGTTCCTTTGGGAACGGGATTTTGGCTTCTATACAGACCTCAAAGGTCCACGACCTATGTTCCAGTACGAGTTACTCACCGTAGCACCTGGGCACCTGTTTTTTGTTTTGAAGCCTGAATGTTGCCTGGATGGATCTGTCCGGATTGCGTCAGTTCATTCTTTGGATGGGCCAAGCAGTCAGAGCCGATTTGTTGCAGTCTTTGAAAACGAATTAGGCCGGAATCGGGGATCGGGTATATGCAGAGATTGAGCGAATAGGGAGAGGTGGTTGTGAGTACACAAACGACGAGCCGAGTGGACATTCCTATGGCAAATTCCAATGAACGAGAAATGCGACACCGAGGTACATCTACATTAAGTGTGCATGCTGGCGAGATGTACAGTAAACCTTGCGATGCGATCACAGATGCAATTGTGTGTGCATCAACCTACACTTTTCAGGATAGCCAGTCGATTATCGATTTCATTGAGCAGAAACAACCACGAGAAGAGTATGGTCGTTACGGAAATCCCAATGAGAAGGTCGTAGAGGCCAAGTTGGCAGCGCTCGAAGCGGCAGAAGAAGCAATCGTGTTTTCCAGTGGGATGGCTGCATTCGTTGGGCTGCTAATGGCCAAGCTGAGCGCCGGAGACGAAATAGTTTTTTTTGATCAGTGCTATCACCGAAGTCGTGAATTTTGCTACAAGCATTTGGCTCGATTTGGAGTCGTGACTCATCAAGTCCCCACTGGCAATATCGCTGCCATGGAGGCTGCCATCACACCTCGCACCAAACTTCTGGTTAGCGAATCCCCAACGAATCCGCATTTGACTTGCGTTGACCTGGAGCAATTTGTTGCCCTCGGGAAGGCCCATGAAGTGGAAACGCTGATTGATGCTACGTTAGCGACTCCGTACAACATCCAACCGTTAAAGTTTGGGGTCGATTATGTGCTGCATTCGGCGACCAAATATCTGGGAGGCCATAATGACCTACTGGCCGGGAGTATCGCTGGCTCTCACGAAAAGTTGGAAGATGTCCGTAACCTACGGGGCATCATGGGAGGAATCAATTCACCCCATAACTTGTATTTACTCCAGCGAGGATTGAAGACATTTGAATTGAGAATGCAGCGGCATAACGAGAATGGCCAACGAATCGCTGAATTTTTAGCGAACCACCCCCGTATCGAGAAAGTCTACTATCCAGGCTTGGCGAGCCATCCATCCCATGCCGTTGCCAAGCAAACCATGCGCGGCTTTGGTGGGCTTGTTACATTCTTGGTCCGTGACGCAGACTGGCGCCAAACTGCGGACATCGTGGATCGGGTCCAGATTCCTCGCATTGCACCGAGTTTGGGAGGGGTTGAATCGTTGATCGAACAACCTTTAATCATGAGTTACTATTCCCAGACGCCGGAAAACCGCCTGAAGTTTGGAATTCCCGATAACATGATTCGGATGGCATGCGGTATTGAGGACACTCAAGATTTGATTCTAGATCTTCAGCAGGCGTTGGAATTGGAATGAAGTTTCGGACCCGTGCAATTCATGTAGGCAATCGACCCGATCCGCAGACCGGGGCAGTGATTCCGCCACTTTATTTAGCAAGTACATTTGTTCAGCCCGGCGCAGGCCAATGGGGTGAATTTGATTATTCGAGAAGTGGGAATCCCGGTCGCTCGGCAGTTCAGGAAACACTCACGTCACTGGAAGGCGGCTACGGCGCACTTGCGTTTTCGTCCGGCATGGCTGCGACGCACTGTGTCACTTTGCTGCTAAATAGTGGAGATCATCTGATTGCTGGCAATGATTTGTATGGAGGCAGCTATCGTCTGTTCCATAAGATTTGTAATAGCATCGGCATTGAGGTCTCTCTTGTAGATCTAAACGACCTCAGTGCCATTCGAAAGGCAGTCCGCCCCGAGACCAAGATGATTTGGTTAGAGGGAATTGGCAATCCACGACTCAGCGTGCCGGACTTACCGGCCATCGTTGAAATTGGGCATGCCAATAGTTTGCTCGTTGTAGTTGACAACACTTTTGCTACACCTGTCTTACAACGCCCATTGGAGTACGGAGCGGACATCGTAATGCATTCCGCAACCAAGTTCATGGGAGGGCACAGCGATTGTTTGGCTGGCGTGCTTGTCGCCAAATCTCAGGAAATTCTCGGTCGGCTCTACTTTATTCAAAATGCAACCGGCGCCGTGTTAGGGCCATTGGAGTCGTTCTTGCTTGCTAGGGGATTGAAAACTTTGGAGTTAAGAGTCCGAGAGCAATCCAAATCGGCTCTTGAAATAGCCAAGTTTCTGGAAAAGCATCCGGGTGTGGAAAAAGTCCTGTACCCTGGATTAGAAAGTCATCCGGATCATGATAGAGCTAAGCAGTTGTTGGACGGTGCATTTGGGGCAATGGTCACGTTTGCTGCCAAGTGTGATTTTGAAGCGACTAGGAAACTTGTGAAGTCTACAAAACTATTTCATCTGGCGGTAAGCTTGGGAGCTGTTGAATCGCTAATAGAGCAACCTGCAACCATGTCGCATGCGAGCTACGATTCGGCCGCTCGATTACAAGCGGGAATCACCGACAATTTGATCCGATTATCCGTTGGGCTCGAGGACCCGGAGGATCTCATCGATGATCTTGATCAGGCAATTAGAACTTGTACCTAGTCAAAGCCCGGGTGCGAACTCCAACGGACGCTATCCGAACACCTCGGGCCAATGGCCAATCGTTTGCCTACCCTTATCCGCAGGTCCAAGTGCCCATCAGCGGCTTATGCAGTTAGGGGCAAAGGGACAATTGGAGGTGTCAACGCCAACTCTGATAAACAACTTTGCTTTCGACTGACCGGACCAAAGCCGTGGACGGTGACGGTTTGTCCAAATCACTTGTTCAGGAAGGATCGCTCCAATTTCGAGAGCAACTAAATGACATCCAGTCTCCCGATGAAGGATGTTGAAATTGGAGTTCGGCGGCATGCAGCAACATGGGAGCTGAATCGATGGTCAGCGTCTGTTGAAAACCGATTTTTTTTGCGGGCAAATAGAGGGGATCGCCAACGATGGGAAACCCCATGTGCCACAAGTGAATGCGGATTTGGTTGGTCCGACCGCTCTTTGGGTTTGCTCGCACTAAGCAGTGCCCTTCCCTACTCCGTCGAATAACTTGGAATCTGGTCTCTGATGGCAAGCCTAATGGGTCAACTCCGCGAGCCCCGCATGCCAGTGGCTTCCTTTGAATGGGAGTATTGCATGTAAAGTTGTCGTCGCATGGTTGACCGATAATCTTCGCAAAATACGATTTCTGAATCTTTCCGGTACTGAACTGAGCTTGAACATGTTGGGCTGAGTGCTTGGAACGGCACAGGATCATTAGACCAGATGTGTTGGCATCTAGACGATGAGGTAAGTACAAACTTTCATTTGAATACGTCAGTTGAACAAAATAGAGAAGTGTATTCCTGTTGAATCGTCCTGACGGATGGCTCGGCAAAGGAGCAGGTTTGTCGATGATAATCAGTTCTCGATCTTCGTATATCAGTCGCAGGTCACTTGCTACTGCCGGTTCCGATGTGTTGGGCAGGGTGTGTAGCAGTTGTTGACCTGATTTAACATGGTAGTGTTCTTCCAAGGAATGACCTTGGTAAGTGATGTTTCCAGCCCGAAGCCATGCCAGCCACTGATCGTTTCCTCGCGACGGATTCCAGGTATTCAAAAATTCTAAAAGTCGCCAACCCGCGTATCTTTCTGGAACGTTAATCCATCGCTCATTTACGTAAGGTACGCAGCCCGGTTGTGATTGCGCTATTCGCGACAAAGTGGCTTGACGGGAACTTGGAGCCTGGAGTGAATTCGTAATATTCATACTTTTACTAGGTTACGAGACTTCTTATACGCAATACGTTTGTGCGACTCGCACTAGCAGGATGCTGAAAAAGTCGGTTTTGCAAAATCTTGTGGACGATTAGTAACCCGAAACGCCAGCGAGGGACTCTGGGCACACTCCCTCGCTGCCGCCGCTGACGCTCTGACGCTTCGGGTTACTTATTCAGCAGCCTGCTAGCTAGTGTCCTGCTTGGCAACATTGTATGCAACTGCAAGTTCCTTTCAGAAATTTGCCGATTCGTCCCCCATACGCGATGGCCGCACACGATTATCCACGTTCGACCGGTGACATGATCTATGGGTACGTGCGGATGCTGACACCGGACCGAAGACATTTAACGCCCTTTCGCGTTTCGGTGTTCCGCTACATAACTGAACTACCCGTGACCTATCGAGACCCGGCCTCGTCTTCTAGATCGGCGTGCCGCACCATGGTCTACAGCATGCTACAGCCATCGGAGGACTTAAGGTTGCCTTGCTCTTCGCGGGTGCAATGCGCGCTCGTGAAGTAGCCGGAATGGACACCATTGTCGACGCATGTGGTGGAAGAAACGAAATATGCTATTTCACAGATGCAAGTATTATAATTCTCAATAAACTAGCTTTTACTGATATGGTATTTGAGCACGAGCGTACGCAGAAAGGTTGCGAGGATGAAATGAACTGTGAACTCACGCGACTTCGTTATTCCCAACGTATAGCCTTAGAGGCACCGACATGCCAGTTCGATCTGAATCACGGGTAACCGCAGGACTCAACGACTATCGATTTGTCGCGTCGTTGCATGTGCAACATCCCTCCGTAGACCCGAATGATGTGACGGCTGCGCTCAAGCTGAATCCTAAAAGTGTGAAACGGCGTGGCGAGCGGCGGCGAAAACCTGACGGAGGCCTGCTCAGCGGGAATTACGATGAAAACCATTGGCGCGCTAATCTCGAAATTGTTGCCGGTCACAATGTGTCGGAATTCCTACAAAAACTGATCGACACACAAACACCTGATGCGATGGCTTTGACGCGAAGAATAGACGACACCGGCGGGTCAGTTTCGGTATTCATAGGGGTGTTCGCAGACCGACTCTGCGACTTTGAAATTCCAGCATCCACCTTGCGTCTGCTGGGCGAAGCGGGAATTTCTGTCCGTCTCGATTACTACGGTGCTTGCAACGGACAGACCAGCGACGCGGAAAAACGAAGCGGTCAACGGGAGCCGCCGATGACCGGAAATTGAAACCATAGTTTTTAGTGGCGGCCCCGATACTGCTGTCCTCGCTTGAAAACCAAACTATCGAGCAGACAGACAGATTTTAGACTGTCCATTAGCCAATCGAATTCTTGCGGCCTTGGATTGTGGGCAGGGAAAACGCTTGCGAGTTTACCGCTTCCGTAGATCTCAGAGCAGACAATATTGCGCGAGCAGACTACGCGAGCCATTCAAGCTTTCCATGTGTTAGAGTGACAGCAAGGAGACACTTGCAAGTCTACTTCTTCGAAGCCCCGGGCTGACGCAGAGTTCATTGGCGGCGACAACCCTAGTTTGCTACATTAAACCTTCGACGTTCCACCCCACTTTCTGTTTTCGCTCGTCATTTGGAAAATTGGAGTGCTCAGGCGCGTGGTGACCATGATCGAGATACAAGGGCCCGCATTGTTGCTGGTCCCACTCACACCTAGGTAGATGCGTTGAGAATGTTGGTCAGGGCGAGGAGCGTGTTCATGTTCCTAGCGGTGCTTTCGACTTTAACGCAGCTTCCTAGTCGGCTTGCCAGTTTCGATCTTCCGATTCCCAAGGGAGCAAAAAGATAGATGTCAGATCTGAGGATCGCAAACTGTTCAGATGGTGCTTTCAAGGATTCAAGTCTTTCTAGATCAGGCTCGGTTATTCTCTCTAATCCGAAAAATAAATGAACATATTTGGGTTCCTCGTCAGCAAATGGATTGGCACTCAGTTTCTTTTGGAAGGCTGTCTTAGAAAGTACTAGTACCTGAGGTGAAAATCCATGTTGCGTGTAAATGGTATGGGCGAGTTCACGATCGATTGACTTGGCTGTATGCTTAGTTGCCTGAAACACGACATTGCCGCTCTGGATGTACGTGCGTACATTTTGGCAGTTGAGAAGTTCGCAGTACTGGACGAGTTGGCGCATGGGGAGAAGGTGTTTTCCGCCAACGTTAATGCCCCGCAGCAAAGCAACCCATGTTTCCATCATTCATTCCCGGGAGTAGCCGACCTGATCCCTAATCGTGCCAGGCTTAATTTTTAGGCGGCGGCCATGCCTTCCATTCGTCTCCAGACGCTGACTTGTCCAAGGTGCATCATGACATGGCTAGTCATGTAGAAGTTAATTATCGACCCTAACGTCGGACAAACCTGCTTCATAGGAGTATCGACTGGATTCTCCTTGGCCAATTGTTCATCGCTTGCTCCTCTTACAGCATCGAGGGCTTGGGTGTAGCTTTTGCGGTAAAAGTCGATGATCTCATTTGCTGGCGGATACAGGCCACTATCTACATCATCGATGCACTTTGCGTCTTTAGAAAAGTATTCGACATAATGACTGGGTGCCTTGGCATCACCCGGATCGTGGCCCAAAAGCGTCAGTGTACGCTCGGGGTAGAGGCATAGGTGTCCCAGTACAAAAGCAGGGTGATTTGAACACACAACAATTCCGCCCGGACTCGCCATCCGCCCAAAACGTGATTGTGGAATACCTGCGACTAACCTGTCCGCGTACCGAATAGCCATGGATCCTGCATCTGCGATCACTGAGCCGCTGAAAGACATAAGAATTTTCCTTGGTAAGTTTGCCCTAATGAAATGCCGATCTACCAGTTTAATGCGGCCTGTCCGCCAGGGAGCAGCGCGTACAGTTGGCGTTCACTGAGAATTCGGATAGGTGTATCACGACCTTGGCTAGGTCGAGAGGTTTGCTCCAGTACCACTTGGTTTGCTTCAGCCAAGGTGGTGCCGCAGGCGACTACGTAGTGAGTTTCCGCCGAGATTTCGGAGCTGCACTTGGCGCCTAAATCTTCAAGCAACTTGATAGATGCTTGCATATTCAGGCCGCGCAGCGGGCCTAAAAGAACCAGTGTTCGTCCGGCCAGTGGTTTCGATGAACCCGCGACCTGGGCGACGCGTTCGGCATCGACACTTGGGGATCGAATGGATGGGTTTTGATTTGGGAATCCCCAACGATCCGATTGCGAACGAAGTTGTAATGTTTGAGCATTTCTTTTGCTTCGAGAACGCGGCCCCTGAAGCAAGCTGTGGTGGTAACGTCCGCGAGAGATGTTTAGTTTTTCTTCCAAGGCCTCGAGCGAATCCACTTGTACCGTTTTTGCGACGGCCAATGCAATGTGCGCACAGCATCGCGAATCTTCTAAGGCATCATGATGTTTGAATTGAATTCCAAGGGAATCTGCCAGGGCCTTCAATCCATAGCGTCGACGCCCCGGCCAAGCTGCGCGAGAGAGTAAGCGAGTGCAGGAGTACTCAAACGGGTGGCATGCAATGTCGAATGCGGAGAGGCTGTGGATAAGCACGCGCATGTCGAAACCCGCGTTATGCGCCAGCAAAACGTGTGAACCAACGAGTTCCTTAAATTCTGGCCACACACCCTCCATAGTCGCTGCGTCCATGACGTCTTGAGGCCGAATGCCATGGATGGCGATATTGTGAGGAGAAAAGTACATCCGTGGTGGGCGAACTAACCATGACATTTCGTTTACGACTTGGCCATTTTCGACGACAACTGCGGCCAGCTGGCATGCGCTGTGAGGTTGTCCATTGGCTGTTTCAAAATCGATTGCCACAAAATCCATCTTATTCACTCGACAGCCCACAGATTGATCTGAGTATGAGACTACAGCCGGATCCACTAATGGTTTGGCGATTGCTCCTGTTTGACTTTTGATGCCTGGGATCGCCAATACCTCATTCGCCAAAATGTATTGGCCAACAAGCCCAATACAAATCCGACTCCAAGTGTAATGCTCAACAATGCTGCTAGGGGCAATTCGATGGGCATAAAAAGAACATGCACTGAGGTGCTTTCCAGATTCTGTAGAATGATGATCAGTGCAAGTATCAGAACAACTGCCCACAGAATCAACTTCAGTCTTCGCATATTGGGTTTCCTGGGATGGATCGCTAGTTGTCAACCACAACCTAGTTTGTAGGTCTCTCTCCGTTAGCGAACTGGGGCCAGTCCGTGCTGACGCCTCAAGAATCCGATTTGACCAGCATGGATACCTTCGTGTAGGGGGCAAAACAGTAGTGCGCCAAGTTTGTTGGCATACACGGCATAAGGTGCTTCAATCGGCTCAGCCAATTGTTCGACTGATTGATTGGCAGCAATTTCTAGGCTCGCACTATGGACAGCAGCAAGTCGATCTAACAGCTCGACAGGGCTGGCCACGTCCGGTGAAATCTGGCTGGGGACAGAGCCCTTTCCGAATTGTTTCCTAAGCCAACTAGGGATGAGTTCCAAATCATCGGGCTCACGACCTCTTTGGCGGAACATCATCAATCCATATTGCGCAACGGCCAAGTGTCCAACTTGCCAAGCAATGTGTGTTTGGCAGCCGGTGGGTACTTGATACCACAGTTCGTGAGGCACGGATTCCAGTAACTGCAGCGTGTAACCTCGCATCCAAGAGATTTGCCCGATTGCTAGCTCCTTGCCCCGTAGTAAGTCCTCGGCAGTAGGCTGAGTTGAGTTTTGGGGCATCCTCTTTTCCTTGAGCTGGTTAAGCTTTCGAGATTGTGAGTAAGGGCCTTGACGGGCGCACGGTTTGCTTGGAGGATGCTGGCATGAAAACAACAAAAGCCAGCATATACGACTTTCCAACTTATTACGATCTGGTCTTTGGCAGCGACACGGCGGCTGAGCTCAAGTTCCTAAACGAGTGCTTTGCAACCTATGTTACTGGTAAGACGAAACGCCTATTCGAACCAGCGTGTGGAACCGGCCGATTATTGTATCGCCTTGGAAAACAGGGCTACGAAGTCGGCGGAATCGACTTGAATTCAAAAGCGGTTTCGTTTTGCAATCGCCGATTGGAAAAGTATGGGCTTAAAGGCCGTGCGATGGTAGGTGACATGTCGGACTTTGTCGCTGGCCGGCGCTATTGTGCTGCTTTCAACACGATCAATAGCTTTCGCCATCTGCCGACAGAAGAGGCGGCCATGGGGCATCTCCAGTGCGTGGCCAATCTGCTCCGTCCAGGAGGAATCTACGTATTGGGGCTCCACTTAACCCCAACTCGTGGCGAAGCATCCGATGAGGAAAGTTGGTCTGCCCGACGCGGCAACCTTGCAATTAATACGCATATGTGGCCCATCGAGAAGAATCCTCGACGCCGGCAGGAACGATTTGGGATCCAGTTCTGCGTGTATCGACCCACGGGAACATTGAAGATCAATGACGTCCTTGAGTTACGATCCTACACAGCCAAACAATTTTCCAGTCTTCTCGCTGCCGTGCCGCAGTTGAAGCCGGTGGAATTTTTTGATTTCCATTACGACCTGAAAAATCCCATCAAGGTGGATGCGACAACTGAGGACATAGTCGTCGTCCTTCGTCGAAGCTGATGGAGACTGAAATGGCAGCTGGGCTAGGTGCGGCTGGGCAGTGAAAGTCAGTGCGTCCAAATAGAGTTG
>JAGQOY010000198.1 GCA_020427005.1 Planctomycetales bacterium | reverse complement strand
CCTTATTCGATGTTTCGCTACCGGATGAATTCAATCTAACAGGTAACGCGCGATTGGATTTGGTCCCGGTGGCGTTTTCCACAGAGAATGGAGTTCCTGACAGTGAATTGAGCGGCGCGATTGACCGAGCCTTCGGAGTGGTCCGTTCCCAATTGTATATTAGCTGAGTAAACGTGCCTGATGAAGAAGGTGTCGCTGCGTTAACAACAAGTGGCATTGAGGTAAGAATCAAATTGGAAAGCTCACTTGAAGTAGAACTCTCGCCGCCAGAAGTTTTGCTTCCATCCGCTCCGTTTCCATCGCGGTTCCCAGAGGAAAGGTTCAACAGAAATAGTGTAATAAATCCCGTCTGCGACAGTTGAGACTGAACGTAATCCACTGAATTTACAGCGCCATCCCGATCCAGATCGTATCGATTCGATGTCGGAATCGTTTGAAACCCAGTTTGATTGAGCGTGATGAGCAAAGTATCGGAAACGTCCACGGCAGTTGATCCAGGAGTATCACCGACCTCTCCTACCTGATTTCCCCAATAGTGCGTATCGATAGTCGCCAAGCCCGTGTTTGCCGTAGGTAATACATTTACCTGCAACCATTGGTTCTTGATCGCACCATCTGGCCAAATAATGGTGACCCGAGAAGAACCGTTTACACCCGCTCCAGTTCGAACAGAAATTGAGGTGGGTGCCGGTGCTAATGCCCACAAGGCTGGTGTATTGTTATTGCCCACGCGGAAGACAAAGTCGCTGGCCGATACTGTTCCGGCCAGTGATTCAATATCAACCATTACGCCATTGATTCCACGTGTATAGCTGGTGTAGTTATTGAAAGTAGCCACGCCGGATCCGGCGCGATAAGCACTCTTATCTACCGCCCTTGCCAAGTCATCCGCCGCGCTCGCAACAGCACTTCCATCATAGTTGGACGCGTTGTAAAAAATGGCCGTATCAACCACCGAGGCTGAGAGCTGCAGTATCGAGACGGCGTAGTCCTCAACCTCTCCACTGGGAGCAAACCCGTCGGGTGCAAGGGCTGATTGGGAACTAAAGCGCAATCTGGCAAACGTGTCTTTTGGTGTGGTTGATGGCAAAGTGAAGTTGAGGGTGTTGGACCCGACCGTTAACGGATAGTCCTTGAACAGTTGTTCGTCAGACCCTGACCAGCTACCATTGCCATCTATATCAAGCCAAAGGTTGAGCAGGCCCCCAGCCGAAGCCGTCACCGAAAGTGAATTGGCGGCTCCAGCGATCAGCTGAATGGCTCCTGCAATTCCATCATCCTCCGCACCATCTCCTGACGCACTGGCATTGCCCTGACCGTCTGCTTCATAGTCGTTCAGTGCTCCAAGTCGTAGAGGGCTTTCCGCATGGGCTGCTCCATTGCTTGAAAGCCGTGTGGGATAACTTGGATCAGGTGCATCTCCAAAATCGTAACTGAACTGAACACCTGAAAAGGTAATTGTATCGATCCGCCACCCGGTCGCATTTACGGAAGTGTCCGTTCCCAATCGCCAACGCAATTGCGTGTTTTGTCCCTTTGCGCTTTCAGGTAGTGCAACCACTGTGTCTATATAGTTATTTGAATTCCCCGACCATGCAGGCCGAGTCCCAATCGGGTTACCAAAGATTGTTTGGTTGTATCCACCGGAAATAAAAGTTCCACCTGCAGTTACAATGTCTTGGAATGTGCCACCCGAGATAGAGATCTCAAGTACTCCGCCGTCGAATCCCGATTCCAAATTGTACCAATTGCGAAAATGGACGTTTGCATTGGCATCAGTAACCACAAAGGTTGGTGACAACAGTCTGCTATCACTGGCGGTCGGCAGGTTCTGGGCGAAAGCGTTATTGGGTGCGGAACTTGAATTTCCGGTTTCCGTGCGCCAAGTGTTGGTGCTGGTCGAAGTCGTTGTCCATCCGCTCGGCAGGGTCGGTGCAGTCACCGAGTCAAAGTTCTCGAAGGTCGAATTGACAATTGGAGGATTAACCAATTCGATTTGGTAGTCTTCAACCTCACCGTCCAAAGCGAGTCCGCCAGCACTCAAACCGCCGGCACTGCTTAGGCGAAACCGCGAGCTTGTCACGCCGAGAGATGCGGTCAGCGGAACGGACACACTTAGTTGTTGACTACCAGCAATGACGGCAGCAGAGAAATGCTCACTAACATCGAAAACTCCGTTGCGATTAAAGTCTAAGAAGTAGTCCAATATGCCGTTGCCAGAGGCTGTGACTGAAAAATCTACAGTTCGCCCCGGTACAAGTATCTGCCTAAAAATGATTCCGTCTTCGTCTCGACCATCACCAGTGCTTGTGCTGTTGGCCTGTCCCTCTGACTCGTGATCGATACTGTCGCCGAGTCTAAGTGACGTCTCAATATGCCGAGCACCATCATCGGCCAACAAGGTAGAATAACTGATTGGTGCATCGCCGAAGTCTAAATCAGGAGCAGAAGAGTAAATTGTAATTGCATAATCCTCTACTTCACCGTCCACGGCTAGTCCAATGGGAGACGCAATTCCTGTGGAAGAGATGCGGAACCGGGCGTAAGTATTTCCGGCACTGCCAGCAGGAATATTTAGGTTGATAGTTTCTTGGCCACCGCTGAGACTCGCAGAATAAACCTCATTGATTTGATTGCCAAAAACTCCATTGCCGTCGAAGTCAATGAAATAATTCAGCACTCCACCTCCTGCGCTGGAGGTAACTTGCATTCTCGTGGTCCCTCCCGCGACCAATGGATCCAAGAACTGAATCCCATCTTCGTCGGCACCGTCACCGTCGGCTAAGGGACTAGGTTGACCATCGGGTTCTACGTCGACCCCAAGTCCAAGAGTCGGTCCGCCAAAAGTGTGGCGGGCTCCGTTGCTGGCCAAAAGCGTTCCATAGGAATTTGGCGCGTCACCAAAATCTTCTCCAGTAGTTACTGCATTAATGGTGAAATTGGTGTTGCTTATATCAAAAAAGATATTGTTGCTGCCCTGCACTTTGATGCGGGCAGATGTCGTGGGCAGATTGGGTACTGTAAGGCTGAAAGTTCCTGAATTCGGAACACTACTGGCTAGAAGTGTTGAATAGGTGAATCCGCCATCTGTGGAAAGCCAAATATCCACATTGGCTGCGTTGATGCCATTCCCAGTTGTCCCTGCGACGTTCCAAGTAACATTCTGTGACGAAAACCCGGTCCAGGTTACGTTGGAATTTGGTGAGGTAACTTGAAAAGGCGAGCCCGTATTGACCACAGTCACTTGCATGTCGTCGGTGTTTACGCCGCTTCCCAAAAGTGTACTGTTATCACGCACGGTGGCTCGAAATCGCATCGTGCGATTTGTCGTGGGTAATTTCTCGCCAATAGGTACTGTGTTGGAAACTAGGTTTGACAGTCGTGGGAATGTGCGAGTGGGATCGGTAGTGGCGGGCCATGAACGGAACAACGGGCTTGAGCCATTGTCCGCAGCGGCCAATGTTGTCGATGCCCCAAGATCTCGTTCCTCCCAATTGAAAGTTAGTACATCACCACTATCGCTGTCCAGTCCTACGGCTGTTAAAGCAAAAGGTGTGCTGGCAGGAATGGTGAAGTTATTCCCAGCCTCTACCGTGGGAACCGTATTGCCCGTGGCCGTTCGAGTACCGACACTGGGAATTGAGCCATCGACATAAGCGATGATTTCGTCGAAACTGACGAAGTGGAAATAAGGGTCGCTATTGTTTTGCAGGTTATCCGCATTGCATATTCCTGCGTAAGCCTGAATCGTGGAACCGCTACCGGGTTCGTAGGCCGTGGCTGCATTCCGATTACCTGCGCAACTTCCACTGGAGCTATTGAATGTATGGCTGCCACCAAACTGATGCCCCATTTCGTGCGCAACGTAATCCACCCAAAACGCATCACCGGTCGGTGCATTTAGACCAGTAACACCACGTGCTTTTACTCCGTTGACTCCCACAACGCCAAGGCTGGCAATTCCGCCACCGCCTGTGGAGAAAACATGACCGATATCGTAGTTTGCAGGTCCGATAACAGTGTCAACATTGGTTTGGTTTTGCCCTAACATCGTAGAGCCATTATTGTTCGTATACGGGTCTGTGGCGGAGTTCGTGTAAACTAGTGAGCTGTTGTTGGCAACTAGTTCCAGGCGTATTGAAAGTTCACTTTCATATATCCCGGTGACTCGGTTGATGGCCGTGACAATGGCAGCTTGTCCCAGAGCCACCGTGCCGCCATGGAATGCCGTGTACTCACCGGTGGCTGCAACGGCGGTTCGGTAGGTGCGAAGTTGAGTTCCTGATCGATTGGCCGTACCACCATCTTTTGCAGACGTCGAGCCGGTTGCGGTGCTCACTTCGTCTAAAGCACTTCCCGGCGGACTACTCAACTCGGTCACATTCGATTTCACTGAAGTTGTTAATTCGTCAAATTCTTCCTGGAAGGTGCTATCGATATCGAATTGTCCAGTCGCGAAATAGGACGCGTAGTACTTGTCGTTTAAATGAAAGTACGGATCGACATAGTAAGCGCCTGTGGGAGAAAGTACCTGCGCGTGAAAACCAGCTGGAGTTAAGTCGAAGCGCACACTGGCCGCTGAATTAAGCACTCCGTGCCCGGCGAAGGTCTGAATCTCTGGGAACTCGGCAGCCAATTCGGGTGCCATTATCGACGAATTGTAGACGTAAAACTGTTCTAACTGTCCATCGGGCCGAGGAAGGTTTATCACCACCTGTTCTAAACTCTGGCTGCTTTCGTCCGGTAAATTGGAAATCAGTTTTTCCAAATTGATTCGTGACAGCTCGAAAGTTTCGCGCTCCACCGCATGGACTTCTGCGATTCCCTCAATCTGCTCTATTTGCTGAGTCGATATGCGAGTCCAAAGGCCGAACGTATCTGCAGGCGAGTATAGGTCTGCCGCCAATAGCTGCCTCCGTTCCAAAAGCTCAAGTCTCAGTTTTCTAGCCCGGAGGGAACGTCGAACATTTTGTGAAAGCATGGATATCCAATCTAGAGAGTAGAATGGTTTCGCAAACGCCGATCGGCTGTTACGGAAAGGAAAAGCAGTTAATAGGGGTCAGATAGAACCTGTACTAGGACGGGAAAAGCACGGCTGACCACTGAAATACCTCTTTGGCAGCCCCTGTACCCAGTTCTCGTTTGGGAATTTCGATATTCACGAGTCACTAACGATTATAGTGATTGGCGTAAAAAAAGGGACCTTTCGCACAGTTGATCGTGAACAATCTCCTCAGTGAGTGCTTGACCCGGAGTACTTCCTTGAATTGGGAGCCTATTCAATCTTGGCAAATTCTGCATTTGCGGACTCTGCCATCTTGTAAGGTACTCCGGTTCATACCGCTGTCGGCATTTCGTGCTCCCATATTTCGCCTCTCAATTGATAGTGGCCAACCTTCACTCTGGAGAGTCATTTGCTATACTTCGGTAAGTGAGAAACATTTCGCAGGGGGAATTTTTCGATGAAATCCAACCAGCATTTGGACTACCTACTCAAAAACTGGCCATTCGACCCTGATGGGTTAGGGGTGCGCCTCGTTAAGGGGGTGGATGGTCGTGATGTCATTCAAATGCGTGTTGATCTAGGAGTATTGCAACTAGAGACATCGGGGCGCCCCGACGGTGTACAACCTGAAGGTTTCCCTACCTTGCTACAATGGCTTTGCAAGGAAGAGGTAACGAATCCTGATTTTGAGCTAGATGAGGAAACGTGCGTCGAAATTGATCGTGAATTCGTACAATTCTACCACCGTCGAGTCGCTTGGTTGCGACTGCAAAGATTTGACAAGGCCGTTACGGATGCGGATCACACGTTAGCTCTAATGGACTTCTGCCGTGAACACTCACCATGTGAGGATTGGACACTACAACACGAGCAACATCGGGCGTTTGTAATTTTCCATCGGACGCAAGCAGCTGCGCTTCAGGCCGTGGAAAACCAAGATGCCGAAACTGCTCTCGAAACCATCGACGATGGCTTATCCCAAATGCAGGAGAGTTTCGAAGAGTTGGGATGGGAGGATTCTTTTGAGTCCGATGAATTAGTTCAGCGATTGCAGCTCATGAAGCAATCTCTTTGTTCGGAATTCACTATTGAAAAGTCTTTGGCCGAGCAATTAGCAGAGGCGGTTGAGTTGGAGCAATACGAGCGTGCGGCTCAGTTGCGAGACGAATTGGCCAGGCGTGACGCTAGCTAACAATTCAGGTTCGCCAAGTTGGCTCCACCTATCACGACATCGTTTGTGTCTTCTTCAATTGCAATTCCTTTGTCGTTATTGCCAGTAGCCTTCAAATCGTTGTTTTTTAGGTTCGAGCCATATTTATTTCTCAGTGAAATCACTATATTCTCAGGCATTCTAAATAGCCGCGTGGGCCGTTCAGGATCATCGCAAGATTGCCAACTAACTCTTCCAGGTTTTTGGAGAGAGTAGGAAAAGAAAGCTCTTCATTCGAATAGACACGTTCTTCATTGTAGAGGAAAAACTGCATGAACAAATTCGGTGCATTATGTGACGAATTCTACGTTAATATGCACCTTACCACAGAAATGGATTTACCCCAAAACCGAGAAGCGGTGCTTCATTTCTTTGAGCAAGTGCAGAAACGCTTTCCTAAGATGTCTAACTTCTATTCGCGTGAGCGTGGCGAGTTCTGTTTGGAGGAGGACAAGGAGAGTGGCCAACACCGTTGGGCCAGTATTGAAGCCAGGAGGCTCTGCAGTGGAGCGGTCAACATGGAATCTGTGGCCGATGCCGTTGAGCAGCATGCATCCATTTTGGAGGTCATTCCTTTTGCACTCTCAATTAGTTACTTGGACTGTGAATCTCTAAATTTCACCATGGGGTTTGATTTCAATTACCGTGGTAACCAGAATGAATTGCTCGCTGAGGCCCTCGGGCTTTTCCCGGCCTTCGATCGACTCTTGGAAACAGAGGGGTCTGCAATTCTCGGTTATGAACCATTGATTCAACTTGCCCTTGATGAGGATTGCAAGACTCAATGCCGTGTCAGTTTCGAAACTAGAACGACTGCCTATCAAGTCCGTTCGGGAGAATATGGAGACGAACCATTGAGCGTATTCTTGACAGTTAGACGATACGACAGCCTGTCCCCGGGGGAAGATTTTGCAACCGAGTTTCGTCGTCTGGCAGCTATTGGCGAAAGTTTGGTTGATAGCTTTCTAACCGATAATATTTTGCGACCACTTCAGCAAACCATTGCCTTAAAATAGTTTCAGTTGTTCAGGTTTGAGAACCGAACCTGGACATCCCACTGAAACACTCAATTCGGTGAACACTGTGAATCGGTGCGACGAACAAGTTTGGCATGGATAACCAATGAATCAAACTAAAACACGAACTGTGCAAGCAAATGAGCTACTGCAAGTATGGGTCGCTTCCACTACTTTCGCGATAGCGTTTTGTTCTTGCTGGCTAAGCTGTCTCCTGACAGCAAATGGCCAATCTAAGGAAGAAATCCAGCCCGCGAATGGCAGTGACTTGGTTCAAGCTGCACAAGAAAAAAGAATAGACGTAATGCGTCGCGCGTCTGCCGCAACCATTGCCATCTTTGGTCTAGACGGCGGTGGCGGCGGCAGCGGGGTGGTTGTGACACCCGACGGATTTGCACTGACCAATTATCACGTGTCTAGTGCCTGCGGAGACCATATGAGATGCGGTATGAATGACGGGCACATGTACGACGCCGTAATTGTTGGAGTCGATGCCACTGGTGATGTGTCGTTGATCAAACTTCTTGGCCGAAGTGATTTTCCAACTGCACCTTTGGCCGACAGTTCACATGTTCGAGTTGGGCAATGGTGTTTTGCGGCTGGTAATCCGTTTGTCCTAGCAACCAATCTACAACCTTCGGTAAGTTTGGGGATTGTTTCTGGAACAGGCCGTTACCAATACCCGGCAGGTACATTGTTAGAGTATTCGGATTGCATTCAGACGGACGCAGCAATCAATCCTGGAAATTCAGGTGGACCATTGTTCGATTTGAATGGTGAAGTCATTGGCATCAACGGTCGCTGTTCATTTGAAAAGCGGGGAAGAGTCAATGTAGGTGTGGGATATGCGATTAGTGCTAACCAAATTAAGAATTTCTGGGGTGTTCTAGCGAGTGGCAGACTGGTTGATCACGCCACTCTCGGCGCCACCGTTGCTACGGACGACTCAGGGCGCGTAGTTGTTAGCAATATCCTTAGCTCAAGTGACGCCTATCGGCGAGGGCTCAGGTATGACGATGAAATACTTTCACTAGTTAGTCGTGATGTGCGAACGACAAATGATTTTAAGAATATCCTGGGGACACTCCCTCGTGATTGGCGTATTCCACTTACTTACCGTCGCAATGGAGTAACGAACACGATCTTAGTGCGGTTGCAGGGCGTGCACACCGAACAGCAACTCGCCGATTTGGTCCAAAACGGCCTGTTCGATGAAGCGGAGCAACCACCGTCGGATTCGGAAGATCAAGCTGAGGATCTTGAGCAGGACCCCAAAGATAATGAAGCTGATTTACAGGAGCTTCCCAACGATTTGGCCCGTGCCGTGCCAGATGCTGAGACGGTCGCCACCCAGCTTGAAAGTCGTCCTGGATTCGCCAATTACTATTTCAATGCTCAGAACCGTGAGCGCCTGTGGAGCGAAATTCAGCAGCAAGGAGATTTTAGCACCTTGGTTGGCAGTTGGCGGCTAAAAGGCATTCTGATTGGAGAGACAACTGCAATCTCTGCGCAAATTGGCTCAGCCACAACTAGCATCCAGATTGGAAGTCGAGAAGTCAATGTGGATTTGACCGACTCCCTGGCAGACTTAGTTGCCAAAGGGCGTGAATCCGGTTTGGCTGTTGCACTAAAAGCCTGGCAACAGCTGCTCACAACTGGCCCCCGGAAAATGGGTGATGTTTTGTACATGGGGACCATGCCAGCCTACTTAGGCAACGACCGGCAATTCCATCCCGATCAACTGTTTGATGTCCTACAAATCGCCTGGTACGACGCACGGATTCGAGCCTACATTCGTCCGGGAAGCGGTGAAATTGTACTAATCGAGGTCTTTGGGGACGATGGAGTAGATCCAGTGGAATTGTACTTTGACAACTATGAAGAATCGGTTCATCACGGCAAGACTATCAGTTGTCCTAAAATACTGCGTCTGCAATATGGGCTCGAACCCATGCTGCTTGTACAAGTACAGGATCTGCAATTTGAATTAGAGAATAACAGTCAACCTGTGATTTCAGATGCAGAGGATGTGCAACCGTGATAGGTCAACATGTTTTCTCCTTTATAGCTACCTGCCGTGGACTCACAGTTGGGCTTTTGCACATTTTGTTGACGACCACAAGTCTTGGCGCAGACAATGCTTCTTTGGGTTCATGCAATGAAGCGGCTTTGGGCGCAGAAACAAAAACGGTCAAGATCTACGGTGCAGGTGGATTCCAAGGGCTAGATTCTTATCAAAGCGGCATCTACGTTTCAGCAGAAGGTCATGTGCTGACTGTTTGGAGCACGGTATTGGATATCGATAATGTTATTGTTGTGGGTAGCGATGGCCGACGACTTCAAGCGACCGTGGTTGGAGTAGATCCCAATCTTGAGGTGGCGGTACTTGCTACGAGCGAACCCGCCCTTAACTTCTTTGACTTGAACGCACAAGCATCCGTTCAAGCGGGTGAACGAGTGCTAGCCATAAGCAATTTGTACGGCATAGCTACCGGAAATGAGTTAGCAAGTATTCAAAAAGGCGTCGTCATGGCGGTCACGTCATTGCGAGCCCGCCGTGGTACCCTTGAGAGTGTGTACCAGGGAGCGGTCTACATTATTGATGCTATGACAAACAACCCCGGCGCAGCCGGTGGCGCGCTTACCACGCTAAATGGACAACTTATCGGCCTTCTTGGTAAAGAGCTCCGGGATACAGGAGCTGGGATCTGGATAAACTATGCAATCCCTGTGCACGTACTCAAACCTTCAGTCGAGCGGATAATAGCAGGTAAAAGTATTGATCGACTAGCCGACTCCAGGACAAAGTCCGATCGACCTGCTTCGCTTGCCGCTTTGGGGATTGTGCTGATTCCGGACGTGCTAGCCCGTACGCCGGCATATATCGACCTTGTCCAACCAAACTCACCTGCCCAACGTGCCGGATTGCAGAACGATGATTTGGTACTGTTTGTAAACTCCGTCCGGATTGCTTCGCAAGCATCCCTAGTGGATGAACTTCAATACGTCGATGGAAATGATGAAATTCAATTTCTAGTACAACGCGACAATCAACTGCTTTCATTTGATATTCGTGGTCGTGAATGAGTTCTTTTGAAAACCAAACACTTGTCATTCCGGTTGTTAACTATGCCACCAACTAAACTGAATGACTGCTCTCACCACCCGGACACCGCAGCATGTCAGCCAACTTTTTCAAACCAGGTAGAGTTGGAATTGCGGACGTCTATGTGCGGCCCTGGATGTTGTCTTTTGTTCTTAGTGGCTATGGCGGCATGGATTGTTCCCTTGGGAGGCATGCACAATGGACTTGCCCAATCCTCGATCGAATTACTCACAGCGGAACAAGCAATATTTCAGCAAGCCATCGTAAGAGCAAACGCGAGTATTCTACAGATCGAAGTATTTGGGACCCAACAAGGGGCAGATCAAACTCTTATTGCTGAAGGCCCATTTACTGGTACCGTAATTTCATCCGAAGGTTGGATTGTTGCCAGTAGTTTCGGGTTTCAGCGACGCACAACATCGATCCTGGTCACTTTGCCCGATGGTTCCCGCGTGCCTGCCATGTTAAAAGGTCGAGATCATGCTCGCGAAATAGTGCTATTGAAAGTCGACGTTCAACAGCCTTTGCCGGAAATTGCCGTTTGTCCCAAATCTGAATTGCGTGTTGGACAATGGTCCATCGCGCTTGGGAAGACCTTCGACGCTCAGATGGTGACTCAAAGTGTTGGCATCGTAAGCGCTTTGGGACGTGCATACGAAAAGGCTATTCAAACCGACTGCAAAGTCTCGCCTGTGAACTATGGCGGTCCATTGATTGATCTTCAGGGGCGGGCTATTGGAATCCTGACTGCAATGTCGCCTGGCAATTTGTTGGAAGGTGACGGTACAAATCTGTACGATTCGGGAATTGGTTTTGCCATCCCCTTGGAGGATATCCTGTCACGACTGGAAACCCTTCAAAACGGAAGCGACATTCACGCGGGATTGTTAGGGATCGTTTCGCAAAGCTCCAACGAACTAGCTGGCCCCGTTCGCGTCGCGGGTGCGACACCTGGCTCACCTGCCGCGCGCGCGGGACTACGGGTGGGAGACATCGTGATAGCTGCAGACGGTCTAACCATTCGTAAATTGGCTGATTTGAGGCATGCCTTAGGTAAAAAAGATGCTGGTCAATTAATCACGATCCATGTTTTTCGTGATGGTAAAGAGCTTGAATTTGAATGCCAGTTAGCTAAGGAGATCCCCGTCTATCGCGACCGTTTTCTTGGGATGAGAGTTTCCAAGAGCGAAGGCCATTTCATAGTACATTGGATTGAACCAGATTCTCCTGCGGCTGCTGCAGGCATTGAAATCGGCTGGAGATGTACGCACTGCAATGGGGAGGAAATCGCAAGCGTTGAACAATTAAGATCTCTTGTGGCGGTGGCGGAACTCGATATTCCATTGACTTTTCGATTCGAAATTCCAGCGACACTTGCTGACGATGGTAAGCCAATTCGGGAATTAAAAGTTCATCCAAATTTGTGGCCAGAGGAACTGCCGCATATCCAACCTCCTGTCGATGATCGCATTGAAGAGAATATGCAGGTGACGCTGGAAGACGTGGCGTTAGGGAATGTTTCAAACAAGATTTTTGCTCTGATCCCGCCATTAGCAGATGCCCGCGAACTGGGACTTTTGGCTCTGTATCCTGAGCCAGGAGAAGTTCTTCGCGACAAAGTACTCAGTGCATGGGAATCGTTTTGTAGAGATCGTGGTTGGATTTTAGTAATTATTCCTTCGTCCAATGCCACCCATTGGAATTCGGAAGAGGCCGAATTGGCTGGACGAATTATCACACGTTTCGAGAACAGATTTCGTTTGGACAAGTCTCGTACGATTGTAGGCGGATTGGGTATAGGCGGCCGACTGGGTTTGCTAGCCGCCAGCCAATCTGGGCAAAAGGTATCTGGGGTCGTTACCATTGGAACTTCCTTGGAACGTTTCGGTTTGCGAAGAGCGAACAGTCCGCAACAAACTTTGCGATTCTTGTTAGTAGGCGAAAATGAGAGACTCATTCCGGCTGCCGAGCAGTTTCAGAAGGCCGGCTTTGCAGCAAACGTCATCGCCACAGATACGCTGGAACTCCAAAAATGGGAGACTATTCCAGTCGAATCGATAGGCAGCTGGCTGGAGGGAATGGGGCGACTATAGGCTTGAAGCTTCAAGGAACTTGAGCATCAAGCCTATGCCGATTTTTAAGATTGATGGTCCGGAAGTACAAACATTGAAACGCCCCACCACCCCCCCGAATGCGAACCAACAATTGCAACGAGCCATGTTGGGTGGCATCGCAGCAGTTTTGATCCTAGTAGGCCTTGCAGTGCCCTACCTACCCTATGGTGGACTTAGCGGGCAAACGTTTGCGTCTGGATCCTTGCTCAAGGTTGGTTTTGTTGTCGGGCTGATATGGTTGGCAGCGCCTCAGCTGGATCGATTTGGCTGGGAAAAAATTCGCGGCAATTTATTGATTGCAGTGGT
>JAGQOY010000197.1 GCA_020427005.1 Planctomycetales bacterium | reverse complement strand
TAATTAGCCATGGAGTAAGCGCGAATTACCGGCTCATCAACTTTGGATACATACCGCCAAACGTTGAACTTGTCCCAGTCCTCATGAAATCGATCATCGATGACAAAGTCTTTGTAATTTACCGTATGTGGTGGTGCTTCGATTTGAATATATCCACCGGCCTTAAAGTCAACTTCCTCACCGATAGGGAGTTCCAGAACAAGTTCTTTAATAAACGTGGCCACATTGTTATTGGAACGAACGGTACATTGCCACTTTTTGGTTTCAAAAACTTCAGGTGGAACCTCGATCTTCATGTCTTGTTTGACGGCTACTTGGCAGCTCAGGCGAAGTCCTTCTTTGGCTTGCTTTTTATTGATATGGCCAGTTTCCGTATCCAAGATCTCTCCGCCACCGGAGCACACGACAACTTTGCACTGTGCGCAAGTCCCGCCACCACCGCAAGCGGAAGAAACGAAAATGCCATTATCAGCGAGCACGCCTAGCAGTTTTCCGCCAGCGGGAACATTTAAGTTCTTGCTGCCATTGATTTCTATATTGACGTTCCCGGATGGGATTAAAGCTTTCTTTGCCATGAGGATAATGACCACCAGGGCCAAGACCACTAAGGTGAAAACCAAGATCCCGATAATGACGATGGATAGGCTAGACATGAATACCAAGTCCAAACGTGAAACTGTGGCGAACAAAAAACATTAGGGTTCGAGTGCTGCCAAGCCTGTTTATTTGGCCGCCGCGTGAAACTGTTTAAAGCTGAATTCCGGAAAAAGCCATGAAGGCTAAGGCAATCAGGCCGACTGTAATAAACGTTATCCCTAGGCCTCTTAGGCCTTTGGGAACATCGCTATAGCGAAGTTTCTCGCGCACAGCTGCTAATGCTACGATGGCTAGTCCCCAACCGAAACCAGAACCAATCCCAAAGACCACGCTGTCCGCTAAGCTAAAATCTCGTTGTTCCATCAACAAGGAACCACCAAGAATAGCGCAATTGACCGTGATCAATGGCAGGAATATACCTAGGGCGTTGTATAACGGCGGGAAAAAGCGATCGAGCACCATTTCCAGAATCTGAACGATCGCGGCAATCACCCCGATGTATGAGATCAATCCAAGGAACGAAAGATCGAGAGTTGCGTAGTCTTCGCCCAACCATTTCAACGCGCCCTCTTTGATCACAAATTGAAAAAGCAGGTTGTTTACAGGTACCGTGATGGCTTGCACAACTGTAACAGCTACAGCTAGGCCCAAAGCGGTTTTGACGCTTTTGGAAACCGCCAAAAACGTGCACATGCCTAAAAAGAAGCTGAGAGCTAGATTCTCGACAAAAACTGATTTAATAAAGAGACTTAGGTAATGCTCTACCATAGTTAGGCCTCCTCAACTTGGCTTGGCTTGGCCGTTCTCAGGATCCAAATAATGATTCCAATCAAAAAGAACGCGCTAGGAGATAGTAACATCAATCCGTTCGGTTGGTACCAACCGCCACTGGTAATCGGATTCAGCACAACCACACCGAACAGCTTTCCGGATCCAAATAATTCGCGGAAGAAGGCTACCGTAATCAAGATGAAACTGTATCCCAGTCCATTACCGATCCCATCGATGAAGCTCATCGCTGGATCGTTTTTCATTGCAAAGCCCTCGGCGCGTCCCATGACGATGCAATTCGTGATAATCAGCCCTACGAAAACGCTGAGTTGCTTACTCGTTTCGAACAAAAATGCTTTCAGGACCTGATCAACCAATATCACTAGCGAAGCAATGATTACCATCTGCACAATGATGCGAATACTGCCAGGAATACGGTGTCGGATCAAACTGACCGAGGCACTAGAGAAGGCAGTTACCAGCGTGACGGCAACGCTCATCACCACGGCCGTTTGCAGCTGGGTTGTAACCGCCAAAGCGGAACAAATACCGAGTATTTGCAAGCCGATGGGATTGTTATCAAATATCGGCTTGAGAAGAACTTCTTTAGCCGTTGGGGCTGCCATTATTGGCTCCTTGCTGTGAGGCCAGTTTGTTCAAGTAATTTCCAAAGCCGTTGCTGCTAAACCAGTATTTCAACAGCGAGTCCACACCGCGGCTGGTGATGGTGGCACCGGAGAGTCCATCAACTTTGTAGTCTGCATCGGACTCAGTCGGAGCTCCTTTGGTAACGCCCACACGCAAGTTCTTATCGTCGCGTTGCTGAGCGATTTCCCAGATCTGTTTGCCAGCCCATTTGCCTTGCCACTGTGGATTCTCAATTTCACCACCCAGCCCCGGCGTTTCGCCGTGCTCATAGAAGGTAATACCGCCTACAGTTCGCAAGTCACCATTGAGGGCGATGAATCCATACATCGTAGACCACAGCCCCTTGCCATAGATTGGCAGGACAACTTTTTCAAGATTGCCGCTACCATCCTTTATTAAATAGACCCACGTTTGCTTCTCACGGTTTTTCAAGCCAATGCTGTAGGCGCCTTCGATTTCTTCGTTGAGGCTCGGATCTTTGGCCGCTTTGCGAGGATCGAACTTGCTATCAGCTTCTTCAACATATTCGCCAGTGTCCAAGTCCACTAATCGCTGCTCGACTTGTTTTTCGAAGATTTCTTTTACTTCTGAAATGGACAGGTCCTTAGGAGCGTCCGAAAGGCCAGCGGCAGCAATGATATTGCGCTGACGGTCGACAACCTTGTTTTCGTCTTGACGTCCCTTTAAAGATACCGCTGCGCTGCTCACCAAAAGCGAGCATACTATGCATAGGGCTAGTGAGACGATAAACGTATTGGTAATAGAGTCTTTAGGCAGCATAACGGGCAGCCCTCCGCTTGATATTGGCTTGAATTACGAAGTAGTCGATGAGCGGAGCGAATACGTTGCCGAAAAGAATGGCTAACATGATGCCCTCGGGAAAGGCAGGGTTAATGGCTCGAACTAAGATAGTCATGCCACCAATCAAAGCTCCATAAAACCACTTGCCGGTCTCCGTCATCGATGCACTTACCGGGTCTGTGGCCATAAAAACTGTGCCAAATGCAAAGCCACCGATCACAAAATGCCACCAAGGAGCCACGCTGAACATGGGATTGGTCTCACTTCCCACTACATAAAGGAGGCTCGATAGACCAAGTGCTCCAATGCACACACCGGCCATAATGCGCCAAGAACCGATACCGGTGGCAATTAAAATTGCGGCGCCAATCAAGCAAGCCAATGCGCTGGTTTCACCCATCGAGCCTGGGATCGTGCCGAGGAAGGCGCTCATCCAGCTAACGGTCTGCTCACCACCGGTGGTTGTGATGTGGGACAAGGACTCGACTACGTTGCCGATATCCTCTTGCTTGACCGCAGCCAATTGTCCCAAGGGGGTCGCTCCCGAAAAGCCATCCACAGCGGTCCAAACCTTATCACCGCTGATCTGTCCGGCATAAGCAAAATATAGAAATGCTCGGGCGGTTAAGGCAGGGTTCAAAAAGTTCCGGCCAGTTCCGCCAAAAATCTCTTTGCCGATTACCACGCCAAAACTAATCCCCACAGCTACTTGCCACAATGGAATCGTGGGTGGCAAAGTTAAAGGGAACAGCAAACCGGTGACCAAGAATCCTTCATTGACCTCGTGTCCGCGTACCATGCTGAAAATGACTTCACAGATACCTCCAGCTGTCATGCAGACGATGTACACGGGTAAGAAATAAATCAATCCGTACACCAGGTTATCTAGAAAACTACCCGGATTATGCGCTAATCCCAATGAACTATGAATGGCGTTGTGCCAATCGTAGGCTGGTTCGATACCCATATCCAGCATCTTCTGGATTGCCAAGTTGGCTTGGTAACCCGTATTCCACAGAGCCATAAAGACACATGGAATAAGTGCCACCACCACCATGGTCATCATTCGCTTCAGGTCCAATGCATCACGCACATGCGTTAGGCCTTTGGTAACATGACCAGGTGTGTATAGAAAAGTATCCCCGGCTTCATACAGAGGATATAACTTTTCGAGCTTGCCACCCTTATCGAAGAGTGGATGCAATTTGTCGAGCGTGTTACGCAAGAACTTCATGGGAGGCCTAGCCCTCTTTCTCAATCTTCAACAAGTTGTCTCGTAGGATTTCACCGTACTCGTATTTGCCGGGGCAAACAAAAGTGCATAGACCCAAGTCTTCTTCATCTAATTCCAAACAGCCGAGCTCCTGAGCGGTAGCGGTGTCGCGACAAATCAGGGATCGCAACAAGGGAGTCGGCATGAGATCCAAGGGCATGACTTTCTCGTATGTCCCAATTGGTACCATGGCTCTTTCACTGCCACCAGTACTTGTGTTTAAGGCAAACTTTTTCGGCCCTTGCCAAGCGGCCGCAAACGCACGCGTCACGGAGAATTTATCGAAACCGGGCATTTGCCAGCCTAGAAATTCCCGCTGATTTCCTTCCTCAAGGCACGAGACCTGCAAATGGTAGCGTCCGAGATAGCCGGTTGGATCTTGGCAAGTTCGCCCACATAAGACCGATCCCGATACAACCCGCGTATTTGGACCGCTCAATTCACCAGTAGTGAGCTCAGCCAGCGAGGCACCTATCTGGGTTTTGAGCAAACGGGGACGGCTGACCTTGGGACCGGCTAGCGATATCACTCGCCCTGCATCGAGTTGCCCTGCCAAAAACAAGTGGCCTATGGCGATGGCATCCTGATAATTCAGGTACCAGTTGACCCTGCCAACCCCTGCAGGTTTCAAGTAATGCATGTGCGTGCCAGCCAACCCAGCCGGATGGGGCCCATCAAATTCGGCGACGCGAGTTCCTGCGAGCTTTTCACCCGGTACGTCACTACTTGGAGGCCGGCATACGAAAACGGGACCCTCCGTAAGGCGTGATAAAATCTCAACGCCAGCCGAAAATTCTTCGCGTCGCTCGGCAATGATTGGCCCTGGTGCTGCTGCCAATGGATTGCTATCCATAGCGTTCACAAAAACTGCTTGTGGAACTCCCTTGGGACTTGGGACGCGACTGTATGGACGGGTGCGCAACGCCGTCCACAAACCAGCGTCGACCAGCTGACTTACCACATCCTCACGGCTTAGCTTGGATAGTTGTCCGCTATCGTATTTTGCAAAGCTCCGTCCCGCTTCGTGGTTACACTTGATAACAAATGAAAGGAATCGTCGCTTAGCACCTCGATGAATCGCTGCTACCTGCCCGCTAACTGGGCTGGTGAAAACTACACCTTCGGTTTTCTTGTCGGAAAAAATAGGCTGTCCGGCTTGGATCCGATCTCCCTCGGAAACCAATAGCGTAGGCCGCATGCCAATATAATCATCAGCCACAAGTCCAACTTGATCAACGTCCTTGGAATCGATTTGCTGTTGCGGTTCTCCACTGATCGGAACGTCAAGACCTTTTCCGATTTCAAACCTATCCACCATAGCTTGCTTCTTCTTTTTGCACTCGCCTAGATACTTGGCCGACTGACTCGTCAACTCCGCGATTCGTGGGAAGATTACGACGCATGTGAAAGTTTTCACAAGCGTCGGCCCAAAATATTCCCGCAATACAGGAGTACGGCGGGATTGCTGGAACGCTTAGAGCATTGAGAGGCCTGTAAGACGTAATGCTCAACAATATGACGTCGTGAGCGAAATCTGACAACGCCAGATGCTAACTTGACAGATGATATAAGGGATTGCCGATCACCTCATCAGGCCAGTTAATCCCTGAGGCTTGCGTGATTTGCAGGGACCAGGACTAGCAAGGCTGCCCACAATGGAATCATGGGTTCCGCTAATGCCTTCCGTAGGGAGCTAATTCTTCTAGGGAGGGTTGAAAAGTGGAATGTGACTAACTGGCCGCCAGTGAGATTTGAGTCATCCACAACCAATACCCACTCAGCAGGCTAAGTTCCGAGCTGGTTAGGGTCAGCTATTCGCCATCCTCTGGAAACTTCATTGCCAAGACCTTGGCGGCCTCCTCAGCAGGGGCTGACCATTGCAATTCGGTCAAAAGGTCCCTGCGTTTTTCAAGCAACCAGCGATTGTCAATGTACTGTCCATTTCGCTCAAGCAGCGCCAGGGCTAGGCCAAACCACCGGTCATGCCTCAGCATATGTACTTCAAGCGAGATAAACTCGGGGCGCCCAGATCCCGCAATTTCAACCAATTGAAAATAGGTAGATTGGAGTTCTGCATCGAGCTCCGATTGAGATTCGATTGCTATCTTGTCAACCACATCTGGCAGCTCGCGGTATGTCAACGCTCGACCTTTACGATATAAAGTAAAGGCACGGGCTACGTCCAATTCCGCTGAGGCCGGCTCTGACTGCAGCAGGTCAAAAACTCTTTGTGCAGAAATAGCGATTTCCCTGGGATAATCACTGCGATATTGAGGTTGGTCAAGCCAATGAAGGTGTAGTTGTTTGACTCCTATATCTTCAGGGTAGTCGCTCAAAAGCTTTTCTAAAGCGCGAGTGTCATCCAACGTTGGTTTAGCGCCATCGCCCAGTAACTTCTCTCGCAGGCGTAGGGCGCGCTTATGAGGGTCGATTGTGGGCTCGCGAAGGATCGTTAGCGGACCTTGCTTTTTTCTGGTCAACAGCGGCTGAGCATCCAACTTGCCTGGAAGCCATGCCGTTAACCACTCCTGTTGAGCCTCAAGCTCATCTCGAAGTGTTCCCGGCTCGGTGGCCGCAAGCTGCAACTTCACTTGTTCCAGCTGCGCTGACCGCCACTGAGAGGTGATATTTCCTTGGGAAAGGACGCGAATTTGACCTAGTCCATTGGATGCTGCAAAAACCGCGGAAAACCCAACTAGTAGTGGGAGGCAGATGCTCCGCGACCTGACGTCTAGTTTCTTCATACTAACTGGTCCAAGAGTGTGTTTCATGAGCAGGATGATCGAAGTTAGAGATTGTAATCAAACTATGTTTCCAAAGAAAAAAAGACACACTTTGAAAAACGACAAACCGCATAGAGGCCCCATAAATCGCGTGGGGGAGAGAACTTTAAGGCAGCTTGGGCGATTACCCGACTGAAAAAAGCAAGGACCCTGCCCCGTTTGGACACTTTTGAATCAGCGATTTCCTTTAGAATCGCGGCGAGCATGAACCATGGTCGTTGGAATCGAGTATAAAAACACACCGGTCACAGTAAGTTCTAAAGAGACGTTCCGCAGAAACCAGGGGCCGTTGAATTAAGGAGAAAGTTGAATGTTTTATAGTTGGTGTAATCAGGGATTGAGTCGCTTGGGCACGATTGGTTTGATTCTGTTGGCCCTTTCGGGTTGTACTCCGCAGCCTGGAGCAAATAGTGCGGGAGCTACCAATCAAGTTAGCCAAGCACCCGATAAACATGAGCATTCTCATGAGCATGAAGAAGAACTGGGAGTACATGGTGGGCACATGTTGCACTTGGAGCCACATGGATTTCATGCTGAATGGACCCATGATGATGACAGCCACACAATCACAGTCTATGCAGACGAAATTGCTGACCAGGTCAAGGAAATCCGCTTTGACGTTCAAATCGAAGGTGCTGAAAAGGAGTCATTCGCTTTGAATAGCGCAGAGTCTGGGGCGTGGTCAATATCCAGTGAGGCGCTAACGACACATCTCAACATGGGAGAGGCGGCTAAGGTCGAATTAGTCATCGTGGACGGTACGGGTGAAAACACAGTGCACATTGAGCACGAGGAGCACGAGCATCACCACTAGTAGTTAGGTTTTTGTTCGCGCATTCCAAAAGATTAGGTTCTTCGGTTGAAGAGGGATATGGCCATGCTTCTAAGATGCTTCTTTGTCTCACTTGCAATTCTCGTTCTAAGTGGACCAGCCTGGAGTCTGGCGGCGAAACCGGATGTTGAACGGCCGAACTTCGTGGTTCTTTTTGCGGATGACTTGGGTTACGCCGACTTGCATTGTTTTGGCGGTGAGAAGATGGTCACGCCCAACTTGGATGCGCTTGCAAGACGCGGAATGCGATTGACGAGTTTTTATGTGTCCCAGGCTGTTTGCAGCGCTTCACGATGTTCTCTCATGACCGGCTGTTACAACGTTCGCTTGAGTATTTTAGGGGCACTTGGTCCGAGTTCGCCGCAGTGCCTTAATCCGGATGAGATGACAATCGCAGAAGTACTTAAGCCTCAGGGGTACGCGACGGCCATTTATGGCAAGTGGCACTTGGGTTGTCGCGATTATGGGCTGCCCACTCATCATGGTTTCGATGAATATTTTGGACTACCCTACTCGAACGATATGTGGCCCTATCATCCGACCAACCGCTCATTCCCTCCCCTACCCTTGTTCGAGAATGAGCAAATCGTGAACGACAATGTGACGGCCGACGACCAGCAGTACTTGACTCGTTGGTATACCGAACACGCCACAGATTTTATTCGCCGCAATCAAGAGCAGCCTTTCTTTGTGTATCTGCCCTACAGCATGCCTCACGTACCTATTTATGCATCGGAAAAGTTCAAGGATAAGTCGGGGAAGGGATTGTTTGTCGATGTGATTGCCGAAATTGATTGGAGTGTCGGAGAGATTGTCAAAACGCTCAATGAGTTGGGGTTGGACTCCAAAACCATGGTTCTGTTTACTTCAGACAATGGGCCATGGCTTTCTTATGGAAACCATGCTGGGTCGGCTCTGCCACTGCGCGAGGGCAAGGGGACTGCTTGGGAGGGTGGCCAAAGAGAGCCCACTGTAGTTTGCTGGCCGGGCCAGATACCTGCCAATACCCAATGTTCCGAAGTTGCCGGCACCATCGACGTCCTACCAACGCTGGCTTTTCTTGCAGGGGCCCAACTGCCGCCCAAGAAAATTGATGGCCAGAACATTTGGCCCCTGCTTGGTGGGGAAGACGGGGCGAAGAGTCCACACGAGGCCTATTACTATTATTGGGGCAGAGAACTTCATGCAGTTCGAAGTGGAGCGTGGAAGTTGCACTTCCCACATCCTTATCGAAGCCTCAAAGGTGAACCCGGGAAGGACGGCGAACCTGGACCCTATGAAATGAAAAACTGCGGATTGGAGTTATACAACCTGGAATCGGATATTTCTGAAGCCAGGGATTTGGCGTCTCAATTCCCTGATGTAGTCGCCAAACTTCAGATGCTAGCTGACGAAATGCGAAGTGATCTGGGAGATAGTTTGCAAAAAATTGAACCCACCGGGGCTCGACCTAGCGGTACGTTGCCCAAACGGTCCCAATAGTCGGCATCTCAGTACTTGGCATGTAATACTTTGACCTGGCGCAAAAGTTAAACGGGTGTCGGGCTGAAAGTCGATGGAACCTGCAGATCGTCGAGCTCTCGATATCAATATGGACGGAGGCATTATGGAATCGGCTGAATTCTGGCGTAGTCTATTTGAAAATTGGCCATCGCGCATAGAAAAGCGGGGCATGATTATTTCCAAGCAAGGGGAATCAGTAGGTTTTGACAACTTTCTTGTCTCGCCTGGCATTTTGTTGGCAGAAAGAAATGCCCCAGATGCGTCCGGGGCACGGAAGGCTTTCATCAGTTACGACATGATCGCCATTGTTAAATTGCCAACCACCATGGAGCTAAGAGAATTTCAACAAATGGGTTTTCGGCAACCCACAGGCGGGTCAGCGTCTAGCCCGACCGGGACGGCCTTGCGATAGATAACTATTGTTGCACAATTGGTTTTTTGGCAGCCAGAACTGCAGTTTCTGCAGGCAATCTTCAAACTAAGGCGAGCGGCAGGAACAAACGTCCCAGCCCGAAACGTAAGTGAGGGATTCTTGTTCGGTCCCTCGCTTAGGATTGTTTGATTTATTTCTGCCGCTCGCCTAAATGGACGAATTTTGTCTTCGTTGGATGTCTACCTGTCCCAAAGCCAGTGTTCCAATTTCGAGCCTACTAGAGTAGTTTCACATGTAGGGTTTTCGACGCTCATTGGAAAGTTGGACTTTATCATCAGCCTGCTAGGCTCAGAAAGTGGGTTTGGAACCCCTCCCGTGAATGACCGACTACGGGCAGAATAGAGGACCGCATTTCCGCGTAACAAGCAACTCATGGGATAGCCAATCCGGTTGATGTGAGTGTCCTGTTGTGGGGGCGGTGGGTTCTTGTGCGACTTTTAATTTGAATCTGGACAACGAATTCGTTGATGAAAATGTTATGCGTCGAAATGACCTTCGAAACATTGTAATTATCGCTCACGTAGACCATGGCAAAACTTCCCTGGTGGATTGTTTGCTGAAGCAAAGCGGTCAATTTCGCGATTCCCAACTTCAGGGCACACAGATCCTTGATAGTAACGATCTCGAACGCGAGCGAGGCATCACCATCCTGAGCAAGAATATTGCGTTGCCCTACAAGGGAGTGAAAATCAATATCATCGACACCCCTGGGCACGCTGATTTCGGCGGAGAGGTCGAACGTGTTGTGCGCATGGCTGATGGAGCGTTAGTCCTCATTGACGCGGCCGAGGGGCCGATGCCCCAAACGAGGTTTGTGCTTTCCAAGGCCTTGGAAGCGGGAACCAAGCCGATTGTCGTGATAAACAAAATCGATCGCCCGGATTCGAGAGCATTGGAAGTGGTGGATGAAGCGCTCGAATTGTTGGTTGATTTAGGTGGTGAAGAATACCTTGAGAATTTTCACTATATCTTTGCATCTGGCAAAGAAGGATACGCCACCCACGATCCGACGGTGCGCGGTAAGACCATGGAATTGTTATTGGATATGGTGCTGGAGGAGATACCGGGACCGGAAGTCGAGCCAGACGCACCGCTGCAGATGCTTGTAACCAACCTTGATTGGTCCGAGTATGTGGGGCGAATCGCGGTAGGCCGAATTCAGGCGGGTACTCTAAAGGCAAATCAGGCCATCGATTTGGTGCAAAAGGATGATGAAGTTGCGGCAGAGCAAATCGCGTCGGTTTCCGTCTTCGATAAACTTGGGCGCGTAGATGTTCCGGAGGCTACTGCGGGAGACATCGTTGCTATTGTAGGTTTGGATGATGTAGAAATCGGAGACACGATCTGCTCACGTGGAAATGTCCGCCCCTTGCCCCGTTTGACTGTCGATGAGCCTACGCTCGAAATGATTTTTTCTGTGAATAGTTCACCCTTTGCTGGGCGTGAGGGAAAGTTCGTAACTACTCGGCAATTAAGGGCAAGGCTAGAAAAAGAGCTAGAACGCAACGTGGCCTTGCGAATGACTCCCGTCGAAGGCGCTGAAGCCTATGCTGTTCGTGGCCGAGGGGTATTGCACTTGGCCGTGCTGATCGAGACGATGCGTCGAGAGGGATTTGAATTATCTGTTGGTAAACCGCGCGTGGTTCTCAAACAAGTTGGCAAATCAACTCATGAACCATTCGAAACATTGAATGTTGAAGTTCCAGAGGACAAAGTCGGCCCGGTTATGGAACTGGTAGGACATCGGCGTGGTACGCTCGAGGAAATGTTACCACGTGGAAGTTACTGCCTTTTGCGTTTCGATATCCCAGCCCGTGGCCTGATTGGTCTGCGAACTCGTCTGCTCAACGCGACACAGGGTACTGCGATAATTCATCATCGCTTCAACGGTTACAAGGAACGTGAGGGTGATGTACCTCACCGGTCAAACGGAGTGTTAGTCTCGATGCTCAGCGGCAAAGCGGTGGGTTTTGCCCTATTTGGTCTGCAAGATCGTAGCGAATTGTTTGTCGCGCCCGGTGATGAAGTCTATGAAGGCATGATTGTTGGAGAGAATGCACGCGACAACGATATGGTGGTAAATCCCTGCAAAGAAAAGAAGTTGACCAACATTCGGGCTGCGGGTTCAGATGAAAACATCATCCTCAAACCGCCACGCATTATGTCGTTGGAAACCGCTCTCGAATATATCGAGGACGACGAGCTAGTTGAGCTAACTCCCAAGTCCATACGTATGCGGAAAATGAAGTTGCGAGAGTCGGATCGACGTCGCGAAACTCGGGCTGCAGCTTTCTCATAGGTTACCACTAAACGAATTGGGAATTTGAGAATTCGTATCGTACTTTTTCAGCGATCAGGCTCCAAAGTTCATCACTGCGGATCACAATTTGGTCGTTGAGCCGTAGGGCATAGGAATTTGATGGCTGTCATCCAAGTTGAAAACCTGGCTAAATCCTATAGCGTGTATCAAAAACGTGAGGGACTGTGGGCGACCGTCAAGGGACTGTGGCATCGCGAATATCGCACAGTAAAAGCCGTGGATGGCATCTCTTTCAGTGTGGAGCCTGGTGAGTTTGTAGCCTTTCTGGGTCCAAATGGGGCTGGCAAGACCACCACATTGAAACTCCTGTCAGGAGTAATAAGTCCTTCCTCCGGGTCAGCGACAGTTATTGGGCATGTGCCCTGGTTGCGATCCAACGATTACCGACGCCGTTTCGCGTTGGTGATGGGACAGAAGAATCAGCTGTGGTGGGATCTTCCAGCCCAGGAGTCTTTTCGGCTGCACCAACAGATTTACGGAATCGACCGACATCGCTTCCAGCAGACTTTGGGCGAGTTATCTGAGATGTTAGACGTCCAGCAAGTGCTTGGAAGGCCGGTGCGCGAGCTCTCGTTGGGCGAACGCATGAAAATGGAGTTGATCGCGGCTCTACTGCACTTGCCCGAAGTGCTTTTCCTAGACGAACCCACCATCGGGTTGGACGTCGTTGCACAGCACAATATCCAACAATTCCTCAAAGCTTATCAACAACAATATGGCGTGACCATTCTGCTTACTAGCCACTACATGAAGGATATAGCGGCCCTTTGCCGGCGAGTTATCGTCATCACGGACGGTAAGATTCAGTTTGATGGTTCCCTAAGCGGTATCGTGGATGGCTTTAGCAGCTCAAAGATTCT
>JAGQOY010000196.1 GCA_020427005.1 Planctomycetales bacterium | reverse complement strand
GGTCCCTCGCTTACGCTTCGGGTTAGGATTGCTAGATTTATTTCTGCCGCTCGCCTAACTACGTTACAAATTCTTGGATGGTACAATCTGACAGAGTAATTGGGGACGCGATGGTGAAGAGGCCTGCTCTTCGAAACGCAATCTGACCAACAAACATGCATATCCGAGTGCACTTTTAGATTGCTGGCATTTGGAGAATTGCGAAAAGTTTCGAAAAGTTGTGCAATCGAATGCTTTCCTCACACCGTCTAACTCGTAATACTGTTAACGAGCATATTCTCGAATTCAGGCTGGAGACTTGGAAATATCTGACTTTCCGTTGATCTTTGAGGATCGAGAAAGTTTGTGTTAACGCGTTTACAATCTGACTTGAGACGAGTGGTGTTTTATTTACACGGTGTAAGGAGAATTCGATGAGGCGATTTTTGGGACTAACGGTTGTCGCTACGATGGTACTGTCCAGCTGGGCTACAGCGGGTGAAATCAAAAGTGGATTGCAAGCCGGTGAGGATATTGGTCCATTCAATGTAACCAAGTGTGCTGGTGCGGAAGATGACGGCACGCCGCTTGGGCAGAATTTGTGCTATCGTTGCAAAAACGGCTCCCGTCCACAAGTAATAGTTTTCGCGCGTAGTTCCGGAGACAAGCTCGTGGGCTTGGTCCGCGAGTTGGACTCAATGGTTGCCAAGCATGAAGATGCTCAGTTGCGAGCATTTGTTAATGTGCTAGGGGAGAGCAAGGATGTTGCCAGTGAAGATGCTAAGAAGCTAGCAGCGACTTCCAAGGCAAAACATATTCCATTTGTTGTACCCAACGAATTTGAAAATGGCCCCGAGGATTATGGAATTAACGCCAAAGCAGATTTAACCATTTTGGTAGCCACTGAAGGCAAGGTAAAGTCTTCCCACGCCTATACGTCCTTGAAGGAACTAGAAATGAAGGATGTGCTGGCAGACGTAGCGAAGCTTATTGACTAGCAAGCATCATTGACTTTTGCTCTTGTTTTTATGGTCTAGCATACGACGGTAATCAGGGCATTAGAAAATAGATCTTATGGGCACTTGTCCGTGTTGCGGGCAAGTGCTTTTTTGTTTTGCCCTTTCCGACGTTATGATCGTTCGCATGGGCATAGTCCCTACATTCCGATTTTATGCTGGCCTCTTCAGAGCCTGGTTGTCTGGATCATGGGCAATTCTCGACTTAGTTATCTAATTTGGGCTACGGTTCCACAACGCGCAATCGTATTTCCAGCCTTGGCCTCTGAAAAAACTTGGAGGTGGCTGTTTCGCTCGCCCAGATGTACATCCCTCATGAACGTAGACCCCAAAAATCAGCAGCTTATCGCCTTGGTCGGTATCTACTGGCGGTGGCGTCCATTGTGGATCGGCACGACGATCCTATTCACTGTCTTAGGCCTAGTTTATGCCTTGTTTCTAAAGGGAGATACTTGGGTTGCGTCGCAGGGCTTGCTGATTCGTGCAGAGTCCAATGGCGCAGTCATGCGAATGGGTAGATTTGAGAGCCAGACGGAGATGAAAGCTGCTCAAGAGACCATTTTGGAAATGGCCCGCAATCCCCAGGTACTTTTCGAAGCCCTTCAAGCCGTGGGACGTGAACCATCCTTTTTTGGATTGTACAAGAGCAGCAAGCCACCAACAAATTCCGAAATTGAATCTTTAGCAAAGAATGGAATACACGTGCATGCGCCGCAAGGAGCGGAATTTGGCACGACCGAGATGATTTATTTGGATGTCAAACAAAGCGATCCCGAACGTGCGAAAGTGCTCAATCGCTCCGTATGTGATGCGTTAGAAAATCGCTTACAGCAAGTTCGCGTGGCAAGGGCTAAGGGTATCATTTCAGAACTGACCGCGGCTCGTGCCATGGCCAATAATGATCTGCAGAACGCTGTCGCGGAACTACGTCAAATGGAGCGCCAAGCGGGGACCGATCTCACGGATTTGCGCGCCATGACAGATGCCAATCTGGGAGGTAGTTCTAACAAAGCTGCATTGGACAATGTGAAAGAACAGATTCTTCAGATTGAACTAAGGCAACAGCAAATAGCCACAGATTTGCAATGGGCCTTGGCGTCTTACAAAGATCCAGACAAATTGCTGAGTGCATCTAATGACCTATTGGCAAGTAACACTGGGGTACGTAAGCTGCGTGAAGGTCTTTCGGATGCTCAAATTCGTACCAGTCAACTAAAAGGACGATTTACAGAACTGCACCCACTTGTAATTGCAGCTATGGGTACTCAGGAAGAAATTCAGAACCAATTGCAGTCAGAGATAGGCTTGGTAATTAGAACCTTGACCAAAGACCTAGAGGATTCGAAGGAACAACTAGCGAAACTTTCTCAACAGCAAGATTTGCTCGAGGGTCGACTGGGTGGCTTGGCTGATGTACGTGCTGATTATGCGCGTACTGTCAATGATGTTCGGACGCGAACGGAGATATTACAAGGCATTGAACGGGATCTGACTCAAGCCAAAGCAGCGCGTGATGCAGCGGGAACTACGAGTTTGTTGACGCGAATTGACGAACCAACGCTTGGCGTCGGCCCTATTGGACCGGGCAGAGGTACCATCATTGCTGGAACTGGCGTATGCGGTTTGGTCTTTGGATTTGGGATTGTTTTTCTGCTCACGCCGTTTGATGCGGGGGTAAATTACGGAAGACGTCAACAAGATTATTCGGGCTCGCGCGGCCGACGTGCGGTCGACATACAATCAAATAACGTAGCGCAAGCCAGCCATCAAGAACGCAAGACGGTTGAATCTAGTCCCGCGCGATCGCTCAACAAGTCCTTTGGGGAAAATGAACCCACGGCCGGTGTGTTGAAGCAAAAGAAAACTCCGACTCACGATGAGAATCTCATGATATCGGAAACTAAAAGTTCTAAAACGATGGAAGAAAGGCCGACACCAATGTACACACCGCCGAATTCAGAGGCGATTGCGGCCGCACAAGCAGTAATCGCAGCTGCTCTACGTTGTGAGACGCCATCGAGCAAAGTCTAAAGTTTGACTCATTTCTGTCAACGAGTACGAGAGAGTTGCCAACGTCATGGTGGAAGTCACGGAACTCACGAAGACCTATCAAGATCTTAAAGCAGGTCAATTTGTTGCACTTGATCGAGTGAGTTTCCATGTCGCGCCGGGTGAAATATTTGGCTTACTTGGCCCCAACGGGGCGGGCAAAACCACCGCCTTGCGAATCTTAAGTACTGTTCTCAAGCCCACTAGTGGATCTGCTCGCGTAGCTGGATTCGACGTAAACCATCATCCCAACGAAGTTCGGCATAGTATTGGATTTGTTTCAAACAACACGGCTATGTATGAGCGGATGACGGCCTGGGAATTTGTTGAATATTTTGGCAAATTGTACGGAATTGAAGCAGAGCAACTTGAGCGAAGAATGCACAACATTTTTTCTGACTTGCAGATGCTCGACATTCGGGATGTGGTCGGAGCCAAGATGTCGACCGGTATGAAACAGAAAGTCTCGATTGCTAGAGCCATAATTCACGATCCACCCGTCTTAGTTTTTGATGAGCCATCGTTGGGATTGGATGTGCTAGTTGCAAGAGCTCTTCTTAAGATTATCGGACAATTGCGAGACGCCGGAAAGTGCATTATTTTTTCCACGCATATCATGCGCGAAGTAGAGCGACTGTGTGATCGCGTCGCGATACTTTACCACGGTAGAATTCTGGCCACTGGAACACTTGCAGAACTCGCCGATCGATACCATGAAACCGATTTTGAAGAACTTTTCTTCACAGCCTTGGCTGAATCCGACCAACAACAAGTTCAACTAAACGGCTCACTTGGCCACTCACATGAGAGAGATTCTTTCTCGCCAACTACGTCGGAGTGCTTATGAATTGGCGACATGTCAATCTCATCTATATGCGAGAACTTACCGATCAACTTCGTGATCGGAGAACAGTATTTACAATCACTGTTCTGCCACTGCTATTGTATCCCTTGATAGGGATGTTAATGATGCAGGTTGCGCAATTCAATAAGCGCCAAGCTGCGAATGTGCGGATTGTTGGGTTAGACAATTGGCCAAGTGAATTGCCTCTTTTGGATAAACGGAATAAGCCAATCTTACATCCCGGCATGATCGATGTGTCTGAGTGGATGAATTTTGAAAGCCAGCCATGGCCTACGATTGACGGAGAGTTTTCCTGGGAGCAGATGCTGACGGCAGCCAGAACGGATATTGCCTCAGATAAGATCGACGCTGTCCTATTTGTTGAGCCAGGCTTTGAGCAGGAATTGCGATCGCGTCTCACGGTCGCGGCAGCTGGAACAACCGGCTCAGGTTCAGCGATATTAAATGATGCTGATTCGGCTGGCATAACCCCTTTAAGCACTCAGGAATCAGTCGTAGAACATGTGGGCGTCAAACCTTCCAGCGATGGTTTACAAGTAATTGCGAATCTAGCCAGGGACAATTCAAGAATAGCGCAAGAACGCATAGGGGTTTTGCTCGATAGCTGGCGAGCCGCCTGGGTTAGCTCGCAATTAGCCTCTGCCGGGATGAGCCCGAGACTGATAGAACCCTTTACGGTCGACGCCACAGACACCGCTACGGAATCCGTAAAAAGCGCCGTGCTGTGGACCAAAATATTACCGATGGTAATGCTGGTGTGGGCACTTACGGGGGCTTTCTATCCAGCGATTGATTTATGTGCGGGAGAGAAGGAACGGGGTACACTGGAAACGTTGCTCAGTAGTCCGGCACGGCGTGCCGAAATTGTTTGGGGCAAGCTGTTTACCGTAATTACCTTTAGCGTGAGCAGCGCCGTTTTGAATCTACTGAGCATGCACTTTACAGCCAGTTTCGTTGTCCGCAAATTGCTTTTAAGCGGTATTCCGGATTTGGCGGAAACCTTGGGTCCACTACCAATACAAGCCGTAGGTTGGTTGCTTTTGTTGCTCCTGCCCATGGCCGCATTCTTTAGTGCGTTGGCGTTAGCTATTGCAGCCTTGGCGCGAAGCACCAAAGAGGGACAGTATTACTTAATGCCCCTCTTGTTAGTGACGCTCCCGTTAGTCTCTTTACCGATGCTTCCCAGCATGAGTTTAAATCTGGGTACAAGTTTGATACCAGTCACTGGTACTGTATTCCTGATACGTTCATTGATTGAAGGGCGCTATTTTGAAGCCTTCATCTATTTGCCTACAGTCGTCCTAGTGACAGCTTGTTGCTGTGGGCTTTCCATACGCTGGGCCATCAAACAATTTGAGAGCGAAACAGTCATGTTCCGCGAATCGGAACGTTGGAATTTGAAACTGCTGTTGCATCATTTATGGCGCGACCGCGAAGATACGGCTTCCACCGCCTCTGCTTTGCTGGCCGGTGCAATCATTCTAGTTTCAATTTTCTTCGCCCAACTGGCCGCCGGAAGCTTCGTTAGTGGTTGGAGTGGGATCGCATCGTCCACATTCATTGTCCAAGTATTACTGATTTTGACTCCATGTTTGTTGATGTCAGTCTACTTAACGCGCAGCCCGCGCCGCGCTTTGCGTATTCATCGGGTACAGTTTTCGCATGTAATCGCCGCTCTTGGGTTGGGAGTTGCCGTGCACCCGACCTATTCCGCGCTAGGTTATGCCATTCAACAACTATACGAGATCGGCCCTGAAACTCAACAATTGCTGGCAAAGTTCCAACATATGGTCGGCTCGCAACCGTTGTGGGCTGTGCTAATGATCTTGGCTGCACTACCCGCTCTGTGTGAGGAATTGGCTTTTCGAGGCTTCATTTTTGGAGGACTTCTCAGATCTGGAGGTGCGTTAAGAGCCATAGTCGTTACAAGTTTGCTGTTTGGCTTTGCACATCCCGTTTTACAACAATCGATCGCAGCGGCATTGATGGGTCTGTTTCTGGGGCTCATTGCATGGCGAACTGGAGGTGTAATCTGCACGATAGTTGTGCACCTAATTAACAACACACTCTCGGTTTCCATGGCATGGATGGCCATGAACCATTTCGAACCGCCAGCAGCTCTCTCGTGGGCTGTGTACAGTCAAGACAGTTCATGGACTTACACTCCTACCTGGAGTACCTTAAGTGTACTTCTGGCTCTTACTTTGACCTTCATTCTCATGCGCCGCGACACGCAAACGCAAAGAACCGTGCAAGCTGAAATGGCCTAAGCGGAGTGCCATGCATCCGCAATCAATCTGAATGGTCGTGAGACTGCAATAGAGCTTTTCCGATAGGATTCAGCTATAGCTTTAGGGCTAGCCAAACATCACCTATTCGGCAGCCAACTCCCAGATTTCAATTTGTTGATCACTAGAATAAATACGATTGACACTCAATCCAGCCAATGCAGCCTCGGAGGCCTCGAGAGGTTCGAAGCGTTGTCTGTCGACAACAAGCAAGGCGACCCCCTGCTTTCTCAAAGCAGCGAACTGTTCGGGAGTAAGTCGACTACCACTCAAGGTCTTAACATCTTCATACCAGGTCGGTGGAAAGAAACCGGAGTAGCCATTGAGCATGGGCCGCAAGTGTTGAAGTCCGTGCAGCATGAATTTGGTAGTCTGCTCAAAGTCCGCTTCGCCATATCCCGTTACAAATGGCAAATGAACGATGGGCTTCCTTGTCTGAGAAGTAGTTGACAATATCTCTACCCAGCCGGGTTTCACGCGGAGATCCGGAGCGGCAGCCAACATAACCGTCGGCCGAAAAAGCAGCTGCGACAACAGCCAGGTGAAAACGAACAGCCAACCTACCAAACTTCGCGGGATGCGCTTACGACTTAGCGATGCAGTCAGGTGCGTGAACGAATCGACTCCCATAGCCGCCAAGCAGACGATCGGTAGGTGAACGAAATAGGCATATCGATAAACGCTACGCACTTTTTCCAACGGAGGCATGATCGTTACTAAAGAATTCCATAGATTAACGCCGCACAGTTCGAGATTTGGCCCCCAAGAGAGCCCCCAAGCTGCAATAGCGGTAATCAAAAGAATCGTGGCCACGCGGAATCGTCGAACATTCATGGCTGGCCTGCAGGCAGCAAGCAGCGATAACATAAGCAACCACCCGTTGGGTCGCAGCCCTCGTGAGAATAGTCCCATAGTCGAGTCGTTTTCTAGCTCAGATTCGCTACGAAACTCATGTATGCGCGCCCCAGGAGTTTGCCGCCAGGCCTCCCAATTGGCCGAAAGCGATAGCACCGTTCGGTCGTTGCGTGATGTCTTGAATTTCCTCAAAGCGGAGTACATGGGCACAATAAGAGGAAGCAAAAACAAAATTGCCAGACCCAAAATTACGGCCCACTCTTTCAGAAAGCAAAGCCGACGTCGGGGAAAGAAGATAAACCAGCCAACGAAAGTAATTGGCAACAACGTACACCAGAAAAGCCCGTGGTGCACCGAGCAAAGAAAGACGCTTGTCAGTGCAAATGCGAATTCAAGACAAAGTAGAATGCTAAATCTGTCGCCGCGAGATCGTCTACCGTAGGCCTGTTTGAGAATGCAGTCCCAGCACCACAAACATCCCCAAATAGGTAGAAGTTGAATGGTATTGATGTTTGCCCACCAAAGCTCGTTACCTAACAAGAAACAAGCTCCTGCCGACTGGGCAATTAATGACAAACCGCACCGCCTGAGAACTCGCGTCATAAACAAAGCGTTCAGGAAGAACGTGATGCCGAGATAAAAGCGATAGGCAAACGTCACGGAGCCTGTCAACCAAACCACAGGAGATACGAGCCACAATATCGGTTGCGGTTCAGAATACGCGAACGCAGAGGCATCGGGAGCAAAGATGGGCGCATGCCAGTATCCGCGTAGGCCGTTAGCAAGGGAATGTGCGTTCCAACCGATGGTCCAAGCGTTAAAAAGGGGGACCGTAATCGAGGAGCCAGCTTGCGCAGGCAGCGCGTGGTATGGCAGCTGAAAGCACGGCCATAGGAAAAGGAGTGTTAAGCCGAATGCGATGCCTATTGGCATTAGCGAGGCTTGAAGCGGTTGACGGCCCATGCGCCTCCAGCGGTGATTTGAAACCTGAACCGAGCCCGTTTTTGCCCCAACGTCCCGAGGAGGGTCTATTAAAAATCTAATGAGGTCGCAATGCTTTATTGACGACTTAGGGCCGCAAGAACATGCTCGGTCATCTCAACAGTACCAATAGCTTTTTCACCTCGACGGGCAAGATCGGATGTTCGATGGCCGGCAGCTAAAACAGCTTGCACTGCCGCCTCGACAGCATCGGCTTCTTGCTGAAGGCCAACACTGTGGCGCAACATCATGGCGGCAGCCAAAATAGTTGCTAATGGATTGGCAATTCCTTTACCTGCTATGTCGGGAGCTGAACCGTGAATTGGTTCAAATAATCCTGGTCCATTGGCCCCTACTGAAGCACTGGGTAGCATGCCCAAGGAACCGGGCAACATCGAGGCCTCGTCAGTTAGAATGTCACCAAACAAGTTGCTAGTTACGACCACGTCAAAGCTGGAGGGCCGACTAATCAGGTGCATCGCCATGGCATCCACCAGCACGACGTCGTAGTCGAGATCACAATACTCAGAGCTTGCTAGCCGACCACAAACCCTACGCCAGAGTCGGCTAACCTCCAGGACATTTGCTTTGTCCACCATCGTCAACTTGCCACGACGACTTCGAGCGGCTTCCGCTGCTAGCCGAAAAATACGTTCAATCTCAAATGTCTCGTAAACCATCGTGCTCGTTGCACGTTGTTGCCCGCCAGGCAAATCTTCGCAACTACTAGGGCCAAAATAGATACCCCCAGTCAACTCCCGATAAAACAAAATATCGGTTCCCTCGACTACCTCCCGTTTTAAGGGAGATGCATCAAGAAGTTCAGCAAAGGGTCGTATCGGACGCAGATTCGCAAACAACTGAAGTTCTTTGCGGATGCGCAAAAGCCCTGCCTCAGGCCGAGTCTTTGCAGAGGGATCATCCCACTTAGGTCCTCCCACCGCGCCTAACAAGACCGCCTGCGACGCCCGACATGCGTCGATGGTAGCTTGAGGTAGCGGATCACCTGTCTCGTCAATCGCAATGCCGCCAATCAAGTGTTCGTCGAAACGAAATTTATGACCAAACTTATCAGAAACAAGTTGCAAAACGCGTTTGGCTTGGGAGACGATCTCAGGCCCGATACCGTCGCCTGAAAGGAGTACAAAACTTGCGTCCAACGGGATTTCCTTCTCGATTTTTTGCTCTCTAGATGTGTTGCAATGGAAATACTACAACATCGCCAACGATCTAAATGACCTATTGAGAGATTGGCGTTTCCTTATTGCCATCTCGTAAATAGGGATCGCGCACTTGTTTACCAACAGGTGATTGTATTGGCCGTACCCAGATGTTGCGAAAGCGTACTGGGTTGCCATGGTCTTGCAATGACAAGGGACCTACTTCAGCGTGTTTCTTATACTGCGGTGGGCGATTGAAAGGAGTATCACCTAATAATTCAAAGTGATTCAAAACAAGTGCCCCATTGTGCAAGGCTGTAATATAGGCTGGGGATTTGAGCGATCCATCATCATTAAAACGAGGTGCCGTCCAAATGATGTCATAAGCATTCCACTCGCCAGGAGCTCGCATAGCGTTAACCATCGGAGGAGTTTGCTTGTAAATCGCAGCAGCCTGACCATCGAAGTAAGTCTCGTTGTTATAGGAATCGAGTACTTGCATCTCATAGATTCCCATCATGAATACACCGCTGTTTCCTCGTCCTTGTCCCGACCCTTTGACCTCCGATGGCGCTGACCACTCGATATGTAACTGGCAATCTCCGAATTCCTGTTTCGTCGATATAACGCCCTTGCCGCAGACCATTACTCCATCTTCAACCTTCCAGCTATCTCCATTACGCCAATTTGAAAGGTCCTGTCCGTTGAACAGCACGATAGCGTCTGATGGTGGAGCAGAATTCTCAACGCCGGGTGTGATAATAGGTGGCTGTTGCCACTGGACTCCAGTTAAGTATTCTTCTGCTGAGGCAACTGTCACACTTAAGCAAACAACCAGACTCAAAATTAACTGGAATCTCATGGCAGGTTTCCTGGGATCATGACGTAAGGTGGGACCGTCCGGTATTTACGGGTAACCGATTGACTTACGGGTAACCGATTGAAAGCCGTTCAACAATTGGCCTAACGATTCTAACAAGTTTCCCGAAGTACAAGCAGTCATTTGCGTTTTTTTGTTGCCGCCAACCAAGCTGTGAAATGGTACCAAGTAAGCGTGGGTCACACGGGACAAAGCCCCAATCTAACTTGGGGAGCTTAAAGTTTGGCACGTTTTGGTAGCACTTGACAGAAGTCAAGCTCACAGCGTGATGTCCCGAGACCTAGCTGGCACAATTCAGAGCCGCCTGCACATGGGCAACAATTTGATCATCCGTAATTTTGAAGTGCTGGTAGAGCTCAGGAGCTGGGGCTGAAGCGCCAAAGCCGGACATTCCGACAAAATGCCCATTGGATCCTATGTACTTGTCCCAACCCAACCTAGTTCCGGCTTCACAGGCAACTCGCAATTCAACCTCGTGCGGCAAAACACTTTCCCGATAATCGGGCATTTGGTCGTCAAACAACTCTTGGCAAGGCATACTAACAACTCGCACAGCGACACCATCAGCAGCGAGTTTCTCTTGGGCCTTGAGGCACAATTCAAGTTCACTACCTGTTCCGATCAAAATTGCTTGTGGCATTCCATCGCAATCGCTAACAACATAACCACCGCGGGCTGCTCCTGACACGGGAGCATATTTCGATCGATCTAGGGTCGGCACATTCTGACGTGAGAGAACCAGAGCGCTAGGATGATGATGAAGATTTAAAGCTGCTCGATAACACTCGATTACTTCATTGGCATCTGCAGGACGGAATACGTACAAACCGGGGATCGCACGGCAAGCCGCCAAATGTTCAACGGGCTGGTGGGTTGGCCCGTCTTCGCCCAGTCCAATCGAATCGTGAGTCAAAACATATAATACCGGTTGATGCATCAAGCTGCTTAGTCGCATTGCCGGTCGAAGGTAATCCGTGAAAACAAAGAATGTGGCGCCATAGGAACGCAGCCCACACAATGACATGCCATTCAATGTGGCTGCCATGCCATGTTCACGTATCCCAAAGTGCAAGTTGCGTCCTGAGTAATCGTGAGCCGAAAAATCGGTCTGGCCATCAAGCAATGTCATCGTGCTGGGCGCCAAATCCGCAGAGCCTCCAATCAACCAACGCAAATTTGGGGCGAGCATGTTCAGCACTTTTCCGCTACTTACTCGAGTTGCTAGTCCTTTGGCATCCGCCGGAAACTCACGGATACCCGCATCCCAACCATCTGGTAAACGACCTGCAAACAGGGACTCAAGTTCGGCACCTTCGATTGCGAAGGATTGCTTGTATTCCTCAAACAGTTCTTTCCAAGCATGGCTGGCGGAAGCGCCGCTGCTGCCGATCGTCTCCTGGAAGTAATTTACAACCTCCTCCGGCACCAGAAACTTTTCATTTTCTGGCCAACCATAGAATTGTTTGGTGAGTTTAATCTCGTCGTCTCCCAGCGGTGCACCGTGAGCAGCATGTGAGTTGGCTTTATTGGGCGATCCGTAGCCAATGATACTTCTCACAACGATCAAAGTGGGACGATCCGAGCAAGCCTTAAATTTCTTGACGGCATCTGCAAGCGCATCAATGTCGTTCGCATCATCGACGCGAACTGTGTTCCAACCCAAACCCTGAAATCGCAACGCCACATCTTCGCTGAAAGCTAATTCCGTTTCTCCTTCGATGGTGATTTTATTGTCGTCGTAAATCCAACATAAATTGGATAGCTTGAGATGCCCCGCCAAAGAAGCTGCTTCACAAGCGACACCCTCCATTTGATCGCCATCACCACATAGGGCATAAACATCAAAATCAAACAGCTCGAATCCAGGCCTATTGTAGGTAGCTGCCAGCCATTTAGACGCTAGGGCCATGCCGACGCTAGTACTTATCCCCTGCCCTAAGGGTCCTGTTGTCGTCTCAATTCCAGCTGCTTCACCGAACTCAGGGTGCCCCGCACATGGACTGTGCAACTGACGAAATTTCTTCAGATTGTCCAGAGTTAGACTTGGTCGATCCAACACGTTGCCTTGGTGATCGGTGGCTCTTATCCCCGAAAGGTGAATCATGCTATAAAGCAACATGGAAGCGTGACCGCAGCTGAGCACAAATCGATCACGGTTTGGCCATTGAGGTTGAGCCGGATCATAGCGCATGGCCTGTGTCCATAGTTGGAAGGCCACGGGAGCCAAAGCCATGGGAGTTCCCGGATGGCCGCTTTTAGCAGCTTGCACACCATCCATGCTCAATGTTCGAATCGTATCGATAGCCAGTTTCTTGATATCGGTGATCGTATTGCTCATTGCCCTATCGCATTCTGCTGAAGTTTTGGGTAGTTATGTAGTTGTTTAACTAGCCCAAGAAGTGTGAGGGAGTTCTCGATCGAGAACCTCAAAAGTGTCTCAATGGGAAGTCTATCCTGGGACCAAGAGGATACTCGTAAAGTTCGCGGTTGGCAATCGCGCCTTAAAACAACGTTTCTCCATGTTTGGATGCCCCAAGGGATGTTTCATTCCCTTTAAAGAGAAGCCGTTGATCGGACCGAGCGTGCCAACTACAAAAAGCTACATCCTTTCATCCGCATGAACGGATGGATTGTTCAAATGGACCCAGGCATGCTACAGATGTATTGACGCTCGGTTGGCATGCAAGGGCGGGCACGAACGGATGATCAGAGCCAAGTGTTTCTCCAAATGGATCCGGTCGTTAAAATTCGCGACAACCGCTCTCTAGAGCAAACTACACGAAAGAGTAGCGTTTTTTCGCACTTTTGCTCAATGATTTCCTTGCAAACACACGCGATATGTCCGTGCGACTCGCACTT
>JAGQOY010000195.1 GCA_020427005.1 Planctomycetales bacterium | reverse complement strand
GCCTCCCCCGCCTCCACCACCACCGCCTCCAATGCTCTGAAAAAATTTCGGTTGGGAGCGAAAAATCGATTCGCTCCCAACGTTTTCATTTCCGAAGTTAGGTTCTAAGTGGTTTTGCTTGTAAGCCCAACCAGTAATTCTCTTACGCTGTAGACGACAGCAGACTCACGATTAGTCCTGAGCAAAAAAGTTCGGAGTCCCCGCGTTGTTCGCATCTCAACGGTCTGATTGGGTTGGCGCAGCCGCTTCAGAAACAGCTATTGGCCGTGGTGTTTCCTAAGATGCACGAGAGTTGGATTCGATGACGGTATTGAAATAGCTACCTTGCCGGTTGCTTGCTCGGAAATGTTTCCAATAGTCTTGGCCACACAATCATATGACTGTATGCTCCATGTTCCTGCAGGCAAATCAACAGTGAGATCCAAGCATTCTTGATCAGCTCCCAGAATTATTTCCGTAGAACGATCGGATAGAGCTCGAAAGGACCGCGGCGCACCTGAAAAAAACTCAGCAACCGGTACGGGTTCTAATTCCCAAAATCTGATCTCACGATCAATTATCTGCCGCAACCATTGAAGGTTATCCGCAGCTTGATGCTGGGCAGGGTCGAAGTTTCCCCAGAAATATTGGCCAAGCTTATTCCCGTGCTTCTCGCCAGTTGTTCCATAGCCACCTCCTAAAAACGCGCCCAAGTGTGCTGATATACAATCAACCTCAGAATGTTTGTCGCCGGCACCTTCGTAGCTCAACTCATCATTAAAAGTAGGTCCTCGCTGCGTTCCATCGGCAGTTTTCCGGCCAAATTCTATGATGGCGTCTGCTGATTCCTCGATACTCCGTAATTTCCTTTGAATTATCTGATGATCATTCCAGCCCGGCAGACTATCAAACTGACTGGCCCAGCCTAGCTTGGTACCACTATGAACGCTCAGTGGTGTCGGGTACGGCAAGTACTTTCTGATGATTGCGCCGAACCTCGCAACCTCCTCAGGGTCATGCTGAGGTTGTTTAATGTCGAATTCATTGGCCAAGCACATCCAGACATTCGGATAACTACCGTAGCGAGCTGCCATGTAGCGCAGGAATGGCTCGACATCCCCATGATTCTCCATTGCGCTCAACGTACTCCGAGCGTCGGAAGTATCTGGACCACAGAGTATCAAATCGGCCACAAGGTCCACCTCAAAGGCAGTTTGCACAGCTAGGTCCACTCGCTTGCTGAACCACTTTGGATTGGGGCGATGACAGAAATTTCCATTATCCGTGGGTGTTCCAGCGTTATCTAGCCAGGGCTTGTCGGAAGAATGCGGGTACCGATCACTTTGTATCCCGAATCGTAGTTTCTTGAAGTACTCGGCATTTGCACGTATGTCTCTCTCTATGCTGCTGCCAGTCAATACACCGTTTGGCCCTGTCTCAGTAAGAAATGAGTAGTGAGTATTTCCTATGACATACTGGTGAGAGCCGTTCGCACGTCGGTACCAGCGTGCGTTGGAAAATTGCTCATCCACAATCCAAAAACCTGATTGATCACTTGGTTCAACATCCACAATCGTTCCTTCGAGCTGCCCCACTAAAGCGTTTGAATCTGACTCTGTACGCTCAATGTTCCAATTACCAACTAGCGTTGGACAAAACCGGGCGCGAAACACGTTTCCTATGGGATTGCCTTGGCCATCACCATCAAAAAAGCCCTGCACGCTAATGCGCTGCCCCGACTCGTGGAGAAACTTAAGTGAAAGATGGATATCGCGTACCGGATTGTCTTTCAGTGACTGATAGTCTCCGTTGAGAGTGAACTCCAAAACATCATACAAACGAGCCTGCCGAGATTGCTGTCCCAACAATTCGTTGCATAAGCAGGTTAACAAACTGAAACAAACCAATAATTTAGATTGAGCCCAAAATCTGTCCGTCAGGATAGTCATCGGTCTTGCCTCACTTGCGACAAGGTTCTTGGGTAAAGGATACGCTTACGCATGATTATTGAGGGATGTTCAAAACGCGAAGCATAGCAGATTTAGGTTGAAGGTCTCGATCGAACAACAATGGGTAGTTTGTACGGTTTGGAACAGGATAGTTATTTTTCCACGAACTCCCATCTTGAAGGCCCCACAGCGTTACGCGGTCGATCTTTTGTCTGTTACGGTAAAAAAGCTCAAACAGCTCTGCATAACGATCATCCAATTGCTTGGCAATGTCGGCAGGAAGCCCATTTTTATAGGGATCAAGGAATGTCTCGAACTCCTCCAATTGAAATTGTGGCTCCTGCAATGATCGGCCAATGATCTGCCCTTCACGTGTTAGGGGCAACACATCGATATCAAGTTCCGTAATCATGACTTTGAGACCAAGCTCTGAGTAAGCATCAATTGCAGCTTGAATGTATTCGTTCTTCGGAAAGTTCAGTCCCCAGTGTCCCTGTAGCCCTATCCCGTCAATGCGGATACCGGCGGCTTGTAGCATTTTGACCATGCGAACGATGCCAGCGACCTTCGCAGGTCGCCAAGCGTTGAAGTCATTGTAATAGAGCTCAGTATTGGGAGCATATCGTTCCGCAAATTGGAATGCCAATCTCGCCAAGTGATCGCCATCTCCGATGCTAGTCACCCAACTCGTTGGTCGATACGATCCGTCGTCGTCGATAATTTCGTTCAGGACATCCCATGCTGCAATTCGTCCAACGTATCTTCCGGCCACGTTTTCAATATGCTCACGCATGCGCTCAATCTGTTCCTCGGGTGAATTCGGTTGTCCATCTTGATTCTTGAAGAACCATTCAGGAGTTTGATTATGCCAGACGAGTGTATGTCCGATGACCAATAAGTGATGAGCTTCGCCAAAGGCTACGATCTCGTCGGCAGCGCGAAAATTGTAGACTCCTGGTTGCGGGTTGACCGATGCCGCTTTCATTTCGTTTTCTGCAGTGATGGAATTGAAATGATTGAGAATGATCTCTCTGGTTTCCTGGGACCGTTCTGAGATGATGCGTGGATTGACTGCTGTGCCAATCTTAAACGCTTCGCTATAGACGTCCTTAAGTGATGGAGATTGCGCACATAGACTTCCCATGGAACCCGCAACAAAAAGCGCGAAACCAATCAGTCGGGGCGTCATTGGTCTTCCCATTTTCTTAGATATAGTAAACATCGCTTGGATGAAGCCTTAAAATTGAGCAATTGTCGACAGCCTAATTTGCAGCGGGCCTAAAGATAACTAGCTGAGCGCGAGCGGCACGTAAGCACTGCGCATGTTTTCATAGAAAATCGTCGCCCAAATGGGCGCGCTGCAGTTACGTGCGGTTTGCATTGCATGCGAATTTGGCAGCCTCAGAAAAACTACAACCTACCGGAGGATATTACATCAGTTTCTCTAGAATGCATACTAGATAAGGATGGCCTAAGCATTCTGCTCGAAAAAATCACCCTCATTCGGTCCACTCAGGACTCCAAATCCATTCAAGAAGTCGCTCAAAAATTATTGACGGGATTTCAATAATTCCTGGCGTTGCTTCGGTTTGGTACTCATGCTCGTGCTCGTGGTGCCCGTGCTCAGCGTAGCGGTGCTTGCTAACGAAATCGATTTCAGCATCATATTCCGGGCTCGACTCAGCAGTACCATCAAATTAAACCCCCATGCGAGTCAACATCGCCACGATCCGATGTACTTTGGCTTTCATGGACTCATGGTCGATGGATCGTGCAGTCATTATGGCTGGATCCGATTACAAGCACCATCACCGCGCGACAGAACACGATTACAAGCCGAGCACCGTCGCCGCGCGACTGAGGACGAGCACGAAAGTTGAAAGCCTATCCTACCAATGCGGACTCTTACAGCGACTCCTAAGCTTCAGACTTGTCTTGGAGAATCTCCGTAGCAGGGACGTGGTCGGTAAGCGAGGAGGATGAGACCACCTTTTTAAATCCCAAAAGACGCCCCAGGTCATCCAAATAGGAATAAATGACGGGTACAGCCAGTAGGGTAAGGATTAACGACATTGTTTGGCCACCTACAGCCAACACGGCAATGCTTCGGCGTTCCTCGGCACCTGGTCCACTAGCTATGAGCAAGGGCATGAGTCCTGCTACAAATGAAATAGTCGTCATCAAAATGGGGCGCAATCGATCCCTGTTTGCCTGCAGGATTGCCTCTGCCCGAGGCATACCGTGTTCTCGAAGCGCATTTGTATGATCAACTTGCAGAATTGCAGCTTTTTTGACTACACCAAAGAGAACCAGCAATCCCAACGCCGAATACACGTTCAGCGATTCCCCTCCCCAGTACAAACTCAACTGACCAAAGGGGACTGCTAAGGGCAATGAAAGCAAGATTGTAAACGGATGTGTCAAGTTTTCGAACTGAGAGGCGAGCACGATGTACATGAATATGAACGACATGACAAACGTCCACTGAAACTCTTCCAGCGTGCGTTCCAATTCCCGACCTCTTCCCATTACGTGTGTCTCAAACCCATCCGGGAGCCCAATCTCTGCGGTGGCCGCATGCAGTGCAGAAATTCGGTCGGCTAATGCATAACCAGGAGCCACATTGGCTCGAATAGCCACCATGCGTTGGCGATCCAAACGATCGATTCTGGCAGGAGCATTTCCAAAATTGAAATGTACTACGTTATCGATACGGGTCAGTGCTTGGCTCGATCGTTGAGGAGCGAGGTCATTTGACATTCCAGTAGCTCGAGACCCGCTGGTAATTTGAGTACTAGCTGCGTTGGGATCGCAACGAACATAAAGTTGCGAAATGGACTCTGCATCACGTCGATCAATGCCTACAAGTCGCAACTCAACGTCGTATGCATCATCTACGGAAACGTCTCGATAGCGCGATACACGATCGTCCCCACCGACCGCAACGCGCAGAGTATCTGCGATTTCTTGAACAGCCACGCCTAAGGATGCGGCTCGCTCTCTGTCAATGGATACTAGCAATTCGGGTTTATCCAACCTGAGTGTAGTATCTACATCGACGATGCCAGGAATGTCTAGCGCTTTAGCTCGCAAGGCATCGGAAAAAGCTGAAAGCTGTTCCAAGTCGGGACCAGTAATCGAAAAGTCAATGTCTACTGGAGCGCCCTGTCGAAATGAAGTCAGATTACGAACGGATACTCGAATGTCTGGTAGACGTCCCAAACGCCTTCGAATCTCAGTCATCTTTTCCTGTTGTGTAAAGTTTCCATCCCAAGCAGCGCGCGGATTGCCAGCCAACAGACCATACCATAGTCGGCTCAGACTGAAACTGCGATTTTCTGCATCGGTCAAACGGACGTAGATTTCACCGCTATTGACACCCCCAACTCCGCGAGAACCAATTGTCGTGAGCGTAAACTCAATACCAGTAATCTTTTTTAATTCGTTTTCAACTACCAACAAAGCTTCATTCATGGAAACCAAATTGGCGCCTTCCCGAGCAGAAACTCGCATTTCGAACTCTGCTTCATCCACGTTGGTAGGAATGTAATCTTGCTTCAAGGTCTTATAAAGCGGAATATTGGACGCGACCGCGGCGACGGCGATCAGCAGTGCAATGAATCGAAATCGCATGGTTACACGCAGCAACGCCATATACCCGACTTCAATCCAGTGATAAAAGCCTCGCCGCGAATTCGGAGAATGACCTGCACTCGCTTTGACCGGCTTCAATAGCCTACTACACATCATCGGTGTCAACGTAAAACTAATCAGCATCGAAAGTAGAATAGCCGCCGTAGCAGTTACACCGAATTCAAACAGCATACGCCCCGTCACACTGGACAAAAAAGACACCGGCAGGAAGACGATCACTAACGAAAGTGTGGTGGCCAGAACTGCCAAGCCAATTTCTCTCGTACCTTGAATGGACGCTGTAAAAGGGTCAACTCCCTTCTCCTCAATCAAATGAAAGATATTCTCAAGCACAACGATGGCATCATCAATAACAACGCCTACCATCAAGACCAACGCGAGCATGGTGACGTTGTTAAGCGTAAATCCAAAAAACCGCATCACGGCAAATGTAGCAACAATGGACGTTGGAATAGCCACTGCAGCAATAATCGTGCTACGCCACGATCTCATAAAGATCAGAACTGTTAGGCAGGCCAGAATCGAACCTGAAACCAAATGCCCTTCAATTTCGTGCAAGGCAGCTAGGATGTATCTTGACTGATCCTGCATGATGCGTACATGCACATCGTCCGGCAAAAGAGCCTCACATCGCGACAGTCGCTCTTTGACACCTTCAATCACCCGAACTGTGTTTTCGCCAGCCTGCCGTTGAACCCTGAGAACGACTGCTGGTTCGCCATCAAGACGCGCGAGTGTGCGCACTTCTTTCGTTGAGTCAACAACCTCTCCAAGATCGTTTAGGCGAATTGGGGTGCCATCGACCGTAGATACGACCAATTGCGAAAAAAAGCGACTATCGGCTACCCGTCCCAAAGTTCTCAAGGCGCGTTCGCGAAATCCTTCATCAACACGACCACCAGGGACCTCCGTATTCTGCCGAGCCAAGGCCTCTCGAACTTGCAAGATCGATAGATTGTAGGCCGCCAAACGCGAAGCATCTACGCGAACTTGAATAGCGCGGTCAGCTGCGCCGGCTATCGAAACCTCACCTACGCCGTGTGAGGATTCAATCACCCCTTTTACAAATCGATCCGCCAAATAATAAAGTTCCGTTGAAGTCCGTGGTCCCGAAACCGCTAAGGTTAGAATTGGCGAAGAATCGAGGTCCGATTTGCTAACCACAGGTGGATCAACATTGCGAGGCAGCCGGTTAGCTACACCTGCCACTGCATCGCGAACATCTTGTACGGCTGCATCCACATTTCGATCTAAGCGAAAGGTAATAATCACAAACGATCCACCATCACTGCTGATAGATCGCAATTCTTCGATTCCAGCAACCGTGGCTACCGCATCCTCTACTACCTGGGTGACCTCCGATTCTACTTCTTGAGATGCTGCCCCCGGATAGCTTGTACGAATATAAACTGTCGGTAGGTCAATATTCGGAAAACGATCGACTCCAAGATTGGGAAACGCTGTAATGCCAGCCACTACAAGAGCAGTGATGATCATCAAAGCCAAAATCGGCCTGCGTACGCAAATTTCTGCTAGCCAATACATCCTGCACCCATTTGATTCGTAAAAGTATTAGGCTTAACCCGTAGAAGTCGATCATTCACCGAAAGCAAATTTGTTAGCCAAGAGTGATTAATTGGGTTGCTTTACCAGCTTGGTTGTGTCTGCTTGGGCAGGGGATTCATCAGCAGCCGTTTGGGCAGGCGGACTCTCGCCAGAATAATCCCCAACTCGTCCTTGTTTTCCGGCCGCCAGGATTTGGTCCCCAACATCAAGTCCACTTACGACTTCAATGTAATCTTGCGACTCTCTTCCAATCTGCACAACGTTTTCGGTAACCTTCCCATTGGCAACCTTCCAAACCTTGTCAACTCCAGCGAAACGTACCAAAGACGCCATGGGAATCGCGATGGCTTGGGAGTCCTCGTCAAGTACTATTTCAGCTTGTGCAAACAGTCCGCTTCGAAGCCGGTTGTCGGGATTGGCCACGTCTGCTTCAAAGGAAAGCGAACGACTTATTGGGTCGAGTATCGGACTGATCCTTGTCACGCGTACTTCCAGTTGCTGCCGGTCAACGGTGAGCCGGACCTTTTGCCCTACGGCCAACTGCTGTGCAAACCTTTCAGGTACACTTGCACGGAACCTCAAAACGCTCGTTTTTGTAAGTTCAACTAGAGGAACACCAGGTTGCACGTAGGTGCCAACTGCCACACTGCGTCGTTGGATCATGCCGTCAAAAGGGACTACGATGGATGTGTCGGCCAATTCCTGCTTGGCTAACTCTAGCTGAGCTGTTTGGACGCCAACCAAAGCAATTTTTTCCCGCACGCTATTCAAGGCTGAATTATATCGAGCGTCTGCGACACGCTGTTCAGACAAAGCCACTTCAATATCGGTCGCCACCACTGCACCTTGTTCAAACAAGGCCTGTAGCCGGTTAATCTGCTGATTGGCTTCCTCCAAAATGGCCTGGGCTTCGCGGACTGGAGGTGAATTCATCGGATTAAGTGATTCGATTGGATCCCCTTCTTTGAGTCCTATGGCGGCCCGCACTTGTTTGAGCTGAGATTCCGCTTGCTGCACTCGCAGCTGAAACTCGCGGTCGTCCAATTTGATTACTTGCTGGCCCGCCGTCACTTGGTCGCCCAAATCGCATTCCACGGCTACGACTCGACCTGATACTTTGGCAGCTAAGGCCGTGGCCTCATCGGCGAACAAACTGCCTTGAATCTGTGCGATTTTGGGCCACGAAACCAAGTCAATGCTCCGTAACACACCATAGACTTGTGCAACTTCGGCCGGTGGACGTCCTCCTCCAGGGCCAGCAGCAGTTTCTGTTTTCCCCTCGCACCCCAACAAGAACAACGTCAGGAGGCTCAAAGCAAATCCAGGAACGCCCAAACACTTTGGGCTGAAGAAGTATGGCATCATAGAAAATGTATTTCTGGGCGGGACTTGCCAACCGGTTACATCAGTCCAGTCTAAAGATTCGACCGTATCAAAACTTCAATCTGAATTGGGGTGCAGAATTGGGGGCAAGTGAATTGAGGAATTGCAAAAAAACCGTTTACCATTTTGATTGGTCGAATTGTCAAATGGAATGGGGTAACGCTCCACAACTCCTCTTTTGGGTTTGTCTGATCAGTTCTGCAGAAAAATGACCGCCTCGTGGAGCACAGAAGTCCAGAATCATCCGTTTTCTGAGGCTCCAGACTAAACCGGGTTGCTGGCAGGGAAAATCGGTACAGACTGGAATAACCTCATCTAGTGGCCGCCCAGCTAATTTCGAACCCACCACAGTGTGAGCCAAATCTTCAGCTTTCAAGTCAAAAAGTTAACCCTTCTCAGGGCCTGTTCTGAGCTCCTTCAAACCTCGGTCTAAAAGGAGAATTTCGTTCGGCGCGTCTCGTTGGGGCAATTCTAATTCGAGACGGTCCTTTAACTGGTACTTGTCACACTGCACATTACCGCCGGTTGCCATTTGAAAGTTATCTCCGCTGACACCTGCGAATATATTCGTGGCAGGGTTGGAATCCCCTGTGAATGTAGCAAAATTAAGTGGTATCCAGGTTCCATCCATTTTTTTGGACCAGCTAGGTCCAAATTCAGCCCGTCTAACTTTGGTCGCAGATTCCCCGTTGCGACGAAAGTCCTCAATAAACGAATAGCACCCTCGCATCAAACTGCCCCCGGTGGGTGTAGAAAAAGTGACAAGCTGCAACCACGTACTTGAGGCAGGATCATATAGAAGGCACGTGTACTCGGTTCGCGGACCATTTGTATTTGCTGCGATTGCGATTTGGTAAGTTGTATCGATTTGCCAATCGAGTTCATAAAAGCTTTGCCCGCCTGTCCCCTCACCGCCAAATCTTCTTATCCGGACGCCGTCAGATTGATGTACTACACGGACACGCTTTTCTTCGTCAACGATTCGCGGATCATCACCGTGAGCTTGATCCCAAACAGAAAAAATCAGCAGTTTCCGTCCGTCGAATAATTCCTGGAGGCCACAATACCCAGTGTTCCAGCCGCAAACACAGAAATAGGTTCCGGGAGCGGTCTCTTTGATGCGAATCTGATTGTAAAAACAAGCTACATCCTGACCACCAAATTGCAAGTGAATGGACCGACAAGCCAAGCCGTCCAACTTCTCATCCGCATAGATATTTACTGAAAGAAGTAGGTAGTGACCAACTGCCATAATCACCGTGGCAGAGATTTGTCTTGAGTAGCAATGTATGGTTTTGGATAAATTCATTGCAAATGTCCAGCACTAGAATCTGTACTACGTCATTAGGTTATCAATAGAAATGGAAACTACTGTTGGCAAGCTGCCAAACTATGTAGCCACTCGTCACAGCGGGCCCATTCGACTTCTTCATTTATATCAGGAACGTAGCCCAGCAATTCCTTGGCTTTGCCAATTGAGAAATAATGATCTAGTGCCAATTGGGCTGCAACAAAGCGGGTCATGGCTGGTTCACTAGATTGCTTGGTGAGCTTGTAGGTCGCTTCCAGAACTGCGCCGAGGGTATACGCCGACCGAAATGAGATCCCCTTGTGCGGTTCTTCCAGACCAGCGGCACGTATGATTCTACAAAGCCAATCCCAACATCTATGAGGCTTTCCGTCGGTAATGAACAATGAGTGTCCATTGAGTTTTCGGTCATTGTTCAGTAGTCGTTCCACGGCCAACACATGGGCTCGAGCAGCATTCGTGACGTGTACTACATCAATTAGATTATTTCCGTCTCCGACACGTCTCAGCTTGCCTGCTTTGGTTCGCTGAATAACTCGCGGAAACAAGTGTGGATCTCCTAGTCCCCAAATCAGATGTGGTCGCAAACTACATGTCAGAATATGACCTTCCCGTCCAGCTTGGATGACTGCCTGCTCGGCCAGAGCCTTGGTTTGCGGGTAATTACATAGCCACCGAGTAGGATAGGGCACACTTTCGCTAACACCACTTTGATGCTTGCCATCAAAAGTCACACTTGGACTGCTCGTGTAAACCAGTCCGCGACAGTTGGCAGCTATGGCCAGTTCCAGTAGCAATTCTGTGGCTTGAGTGTTAATTCGATAATAGTCTTCCCACCGTCCCCAGACTCCGGCCTTGGCCGCTGTATGCACTACTGCGTCGCAACCATGGCAAGCCTGTTCAACAACTTGTCGGTTCCTAATGTCCCCCTGTACAACTTGAACTCCTATGGATTCGAGTTGAACATGGTGACTGCGAGCCAAGCCACGGACCTGATACCCGGCTGCCACTAACTGCCGACAAATCTCGGCACCCAAAAAACCTCCATACCCCGTAACCAGGACTCTCATTTCGCTTCCCAACTGCATAACCAACCAACATTTAGGACTGCCTTCGGGAACTTAAACCATCCTTAAAATAGACGGCCTCTGAGCCCTCGCGGAATCCGGCAACATACCCTCCCAGGCTGGGTCGGAAAAGGAATAGTCTCTTGGACGATTCCTTTTTCGGGGAGGGGGCTGGCCAGCTGAAAACGCCGGACACACGACGAGCCACTTAGTTGCCCACAGGTTTCCGTGGTCTCTTTATTGGAACCGTCTTCTTTCCTGCTGCAACCCCGTGCAAGACTAAATTGAGCCTCCTTACAAGCGCATGTTCAGGTTAGAATTTCCCGCAATTTAAAAATCGCCGACCTCGTCAAGAGTGAACCTGCCTAGATTATGTCAGCTGATATCCTGCAGACTCGATATACGCGGGCGAACCTAGCAGGCTGCTGAAGAAGCAACCCGAAGCGTCAGCGAGGGAATCTGCCCAGCCCCTCGCTGACGCTTCGAGTTACTAATTGTCAACATAATTTTTCAAATCGAATTCTTCAGCGGCCTGCTAGATCCTACCGCGCGTTAAAAACGACTTACCCGTTGGATCCAATTAGAGAATTGTGAGGTAGTTGGGAAGCTCTTGTTCGTTTTTCAGCATCGGCCTTAGTCTGCCACATGCAGAACGAACAATACCGTGCTCAGAGCCGATTCGTCGAAAACACTCTGAGGAGGTACAAAGCTATCCAGCTGCAATGCCTCCCGATTAACAGCAGAAACAAGTTTCGGGCGACGCAGGGAAACATCAAATGACATGGGTGATGCAGAGCCCTGCCCTCCTAATCCGATTCCAACAGCCAATTGCTGTCCTGGACTGCTAGACTGTCCCTTGGAAAGTAATTCAAGCAAGCGGCTGCTCGGGGTGTCATAGGCCATGTTATAAGCCCAAACTGGGAATGACTGTCGGTCGAGTTGAATCTGGCTCAGAACCGAATCAATACTTTTTGCTTTAGCACTCACCATAAAGACAAATCCCTGATGGAGTGCTTCCGCCGATTCGTCCGATGGAATAATAGTCAAAGCATTCTGCAAAGCTTCTGTTAAATTCCGATCAGCCTGCAACGCACCGGCGACATGAATTCCAGTTCTACTGAAAAGCTCCTCCAGTTTTCCACCTTCGAATGCTTGGCGTGTAATCGAGACATCCACGACAAATAACAGCGAAATTCCCCCTGGCAGTACATTCGCAGCCAGCGAGCCCTCTTGGGACTCAATGGAGGTTGTGTTGTTTGGCGTAGATTCAACGCCCTGTGGAAAAGGGTTGAATGCAACTTGCCCGGTGCCATCTCGCCCCGTTTCAGACAGGCTCGCGACATCAGTATTAGCGACCGACTGCTCGGGGACCTGGGCAATCTGAGAGTTCCCCGAACTCTTGCTCCAACTTCCAAAATAAATTGCCGACAACCAAATTGCCCCTATTGAGGCCGCCGTGGCTACTGCATAAACCACCCGCCGGCTAAAAATCTTGGTCCGGGCAATATGCGATATTGCAGAATGTTCCGCTAAACGCACATGATGATCTTCCGCAAGTCCACTTTGAACAGCCCGCTTCTGAGCGGCTGCGACAACTCGCTCTGCAAATCGATGATCCAAAAAGCCAGATCCGACACTTGGTGTACGCAAAAGCTGGCGGAGCTCACCCCGTAATGCTCGCATCGATTCCAATCGTGCTTGCAATTCAGCGTCGCTGCTGAGAATCCCTTTTACGTAAGATAGTTCTTCACCACTCAACTCGTTGTCGAGCAAAGCGCTAAGCAACTCATCAATTTGATTGCCATCGGGTGGCATCTAAAATTCCCCTCCAGTAGACAACAACTTCCACTCTTGTGGGTGGCATACTGGGATCTAAACCACAATCCGCTCCCTCAGAATTGACTTGATAGCTGAAGGATAACGAATTTGGGATGGGAAACGAAAGCCTTTAGTTCCCCCTACAGTCTGGCACTGGCAGAAAAAGGTCTCACTTTCGCTAATTTTTTGCAAAATCACTTCCAAAGGGTA
>JAGQOY010000194.1 GCA_020427005.1 Planctomycetales bacterium | reverse complement strand
TGACGCTTCGGGTTACTTTTTCATCACCTTGCTAGCGGCTACTGATCGAAACCGTACTGATAAAAGGAGTTCCTGAATTGAAAACGATGCTACGCTTGGCAGTATTCGTGGCTTTCTTAGCTGCTGCAGGCTATGGAGCCATTCAATTGCCACACCTCCTGGGGAACTCCGAGGATCAAGAGGGGCAAACATCCGTGTTTTCTGTCGCGCGCCGAACGCTTGACGACCGAGTCGTTAACCGCGGCACAGTGGAAAGTCAGAACACGGTTTTTGGAAAATGCGAGCTCCCCGGACGGAGCAAGATTACGTTTATCCTGCCCGAGGGTTCGAGTGTCAAAACAGGAGATCGCGTTGCCGAGTTTGAAACGAACGAGACCGATCAACTCATCCAACAAAAGGAAGTTGAGATTAATGACGCCAAAGGCAAAATGGCTGAAGCCCAACAAGCTCTTGAGATCCAACTCAATAAGAATGAGACCGACATTGCCACTGCCAAACTAGAATACGAACTGGCAGTGATTGATCTGGAGAAATACAAGCTCGGAACCTATGTAGCCGAAAAGGCCGATCTGGAACGAGCCATAACCGAAGCTTCGGCGGAACTTGAAAAACTGCGTGACGAGAAGAATAACATTGAGATCCTAGTAAAAAAGGGCTATCGATCGCCGCAACAATTGCGCGAGTATCAATTGCGTGAACAGCAGTTCGGCTTTGCCGTGGAGCGGGATAAGCAAAAGCTCAAAGTACTCGAGGACTACGAAAAAAAACGGCAACTCACCGAACTGGATGCCAAGGCGACAGAAAACGAACGAAAGTGGAAAAGATCGATTACCACTGCCGCGGCTGAGGCCAAGAAGGCCGAAGCAGCGGTCTCTAGTGCCGAAAGCGGCGTCCAGATTTTAGAACAGCAACTCGAAGAACTAAAGCAACAACGGGAGAAATGTACACTGATTGCTACTCAGGATGGAATCATTGCCTATGCGAACGAACGCTGGTGGGATGCTTCCGAGCGGATTCGAGAGGGAACCGAAATGTGGTCAGGACGAAATGTTTTTTACTTGCCTGACATGACTCGTATGCAAGTTAAAGCCAATGTTCACGAGTCGGTAGTTGATCGCATCAAGGAAGGGCAGAAAGCTAGTATTCGCTTGGATGCATTTTCAGATCGGACCTTGGCCGGTACTGTCTCATCGGTTGCCGGCATGGCTGCCAGCACCTATTCGAGCGTCCAAAACTATGAAACGATAATTCTTATAGACGAGCTGCCCTCAGACCTGGCAATCAAACCGGGTATGACCGCCGAAGTTGATATATCTGTTGGCAGTTATCCGGACGTGATCGCAGTCCCCGTGAATGCCATCACCGAGCATTTTGGTCAGTCGTATGTCTATGTTCAAGCAGGAAAGCAATTCGAGCGTAGGCATATTGTTACTGGCCGTATGACGCATTCGTTTGTAGAAATAACCGAAGGCCTAGAAGAGAAAGAGATCGTGGCCTTGGATGCTTATCAGCGTGGCCTGGACGATTTTTCGGATGCGGAAAGGTCTCCTGATGGGGTACCATCTGAACAACCCGCTACGGGCACTCCATCATGATCACCTTGGGGCGTTATCAAGCCATGTTTTTGACCGCCATCAAGAGTGTGCTTATGCACAAATTGCGGTCATTCCTGACAGTACTGGGACTAGTCTTCGGTGTTGCGAGCGTGATCGTCATGTTGGCTGTCGCGGAAGGTGCCAGCCGCGAGGCCCAGGAACAGATCGCAAGCCTCGGAGTTCGAAACATAATAGTAAGGACGGTCAAGCCCTCTGTTCAGGAAGCTGAAACGGGAACGCGGTCATTCGAACAGAATTTTGGACTTACTTACAATGACCTTCGCCGTGTAGATGAAATTGTTGAAAACATTGTGGCTCTTACGCCGATGCGGGAATTTACTCAAGAGGCCCGCTATGGCGCCAATGCCATTGATGCGCAGATTTTGGGTGTCCACCCCAGTTACTTTGAAATGAATCGCATTCCCTTAGTCCGAGGGCGCTTCCTTGACCCAAGCGACCTTGCGGAAAGGCGAAATGTTTGCGTAATCGGGGATGAAATTGCCAAGCGGGTCTTTCCTGGAAGCGACCCGATCGGAAAATCAATCCAAGTGGCCGGCGAACACTTCTTTCGAATCGTGGGTGTTCAAGGCTACAAGACTCCATCTGCTGGAGTGGGATCTAGCCTGTCGGCGCAGAATCTCAACACCAATATCGCGATCCCGTTGACGACCGACCGTAGCAGAATTGGCGATGTAATCGAGCGGAGAGAGCAAGGAAGTTTTTCAAGACAACGATTAGAACTTAGCCAGGTAACCATCGAAGTTACGGACAAAGATCTAGTCAAGTCCACGGCGTCTGCTGTTGAAGGACTCCTCGCCAAGTTCCATCCACTTAAGGACTACGCCGTTACCATTCCGTTGGATCTGTTGGAGCAAGCCCAAGCAACACAACGCATCTTTAACTTCGTCTTGGGAGCCACTGCTGCCATTTCACTTTTGGTTGGAGGGATAGGCATCATGAACATTATGCTTGCTACAGTTAGCGAACGGACTCGTGAAATAGGCATCCGTCGGGCGCTGGGAGCCAAGCAGGCCGATATCATCCTTCAATTCCTGATCGAAACGGCCTCGTTGAGCTCCTTTGGAACCCTCTTGGGCGTCGCGTTTGGATTAGCAGCACCTCGTTGGGTAACCTGGTTAAGCGGAATGGAGACATTTGTCACACCCACTAGCGTGATCATTGCTGCAGGTGTTTCTTTAACTGTCGGTATCATATTTGGGATTTACCCCGCTCGTCAGGCGGCTCGCCTCGATCCCATTGAAGCTTTGCGCCGGGCTTGATCTTCTTCAAACGCCGGGCGGCGAGGTACTTCCGCTAGAGCACCAAAGCAGTCAATCGTTCTGGAGTGTCGGCAAACATGCTCAACAGGGTCAAACAAGTAAGAACTCAATCCCATAAGCTGTAAGCTATCAAATCATGCGCGACACATCTGGTGAATTGCTTCCGTGTATACCGTGTATTCATCTGACTGCTTACACTCTTGCCTAAGCTGCTGAACGATCGTGTCACAAACCCTTGATGGCCCAACCACTTCAATGCGCACGTAGTCCGTTGGTTCATGATTCGCACCTTCGCCTCCTAGTCGCGTACCGAGCACATTTCGGCCACGACATTGTTGAGCCGCATAGGAAACCAGTGGTTGCGCAAAACATATACTCTCAATGCGCTGTTCTAGAGCCAATTCCGCCAGCACTGTCAAACGGCGCATACGGACCAATCCTCCCATGCGAGCTGCCATCTCATGATCGGCCTTTGCGATGTGCCCTTCAAGTCCAATGATTCGTAGTTCGAGGCCTTCACTTGCGAATACTTCCTGCATTTCATGCAGTTTTTCCATCACGCTGTGATCCACCAAATTTGTGTCCGACAGGTCCAAAGTCACATTTTGTTTTTGCACTAAACCGACTGATTCGAGCTGACGCCGAAATGGAATCCAATTGGAAAATACAGCCGAACGGTGTGCGCGGATTAGACATTGGTTATTGCCCATTGGCTCGATTTCCAAAAATGGCTTGAACAAAGCCTGTAATGGAACTCCATTGTTAATGTGAAACAACATTTTCACACCGATCCCAATCAGAATGCCAATTAGCAAATCTGTTGCGAGTACGGCCACCAACGTGACCACAAAGATCGCTAGTTGTTCTCGTCCAATTTTGTACACGTTTACAAATTCGCGTGGGTGTGCCAGTCGGAACCCGGTGTACACCAACATGGCGGCAAGCGCAGCCAAAGGAATACGATGCAAAACTGTTGGAATTAGCCCGACGCATAGAAGTAGAAATATGCCGTGCCAAAAATCGGCGAAACGAGTTTTGGCCCCGTTATCAATGTTTGCGCGGCTACGTACGATTTCCGAAATCATGGGCAATCCACCTACTGCTGATGCAAGTAGATTAGCGGCTCCAACCGCCAACACGTCGCGATCGAGATTGCACCTTCTGCGGTAAGGATCCAGCAAGTCAACGGCTTTGGCACTTAGCATGGATTCAAGCGAACCAATTGCGAAAAACAGAAAGACCCACCACCAAGCTTTCGGTTGGCTGAGCGCAGTAAAATCAGGTGTTGTTACATAGTCGAACATTCCAAATATTCGATCTGGCATACTGACTAAAAAGATCTCGCCAAGTTTGTACTCGTGTCCAGCAAAGCTATAAGAGTGGTTTGTAACTAAGTGATAGTACATTCCCATGGGAATAGAAACCAACAGCACGATCAGTGGCGAAGGTATCTTTTTCAGAAATGAAATTTGCTTGCCTACCAACGGCCAGAGGAACATAATCAGCAAGCTCACCACACCGATGGAGGCAATAGCCGGGTTGGCTTCTGCAATTAAATGAGGCATTTCTCGAAGCAATTCGAGAGGTTCCCCTTTGGCTGTCACACCTAATGCCACTGGAAATTGTTTCAGGATGATGATGACGCCAATCGCGGCTAACATCCCGTGGACTGCAGAACTCGGAAAAAAATCGCCGAGAATTCCACCTCTGAATATTCCGAACAAGATTTGTACAACGGCAGCCGCACAGCCCACAGCCAAGGCAGCTCGATAGGCAGTTGCATCGGCGTCGCTCCAACCACCGATGTTGGCTCCATCCCCACCAAAATCTTGGACACAACCCAACACTATGACAATCAACCCGGCTGCGGGCCCCTTAATTGTCATCTCCGAGTTGCTAAGGAAGGTAGTTAGTATAGACCCGATAATGGCAGTAAATATACCTGCCAAAGGTGGATAGCCACTGGCCAGTGATATTCCCAAGCACAGCGGCAGGGCGATTAAAAAAACAAGCAATCCCGATACTATGTCTGATGCAAAGTACTTAAAAAAACCGGAGATCGTACCGCGTGGTACTTCTTCATTGTTCAATCTTGGCGCATGCGATGCCATATTAGTCTTTTTCCCTATGCTGATTTCTTGCGTTCAGTATCCATGCAAAAACAAAGGTTCATGCTGGACTGGGCAATTGCCTGGCAGATCGGATCTATATCAACGTATCGTTTTACTTGGTCGGGACGGTCTCAAGTTCAAGGAAAGGAAGTTACTGATTTTCGGCGGCGGTTGTTTCCGCGGCACTGTTTTGTTCAATAACCAACACAGATGCATCGCGATGTTCCCCCAATTCTTGGGCCGCGTGGAATCGACTTTGCACACCTAGCTGAGGAGCAATCCCACCACCAATAATGAGCAAACTTAGTACCAAAACTGCCACACGTTCCTGCCATCGCGCACGAAATGTCATTTCGCCAACGGTTCTTTTGCCTGTGAAAATTCGGAAATAGACCTTCAAAATTGCGATTCCATTAAGAGCTGCTGCCAACACGACCGCAAAACCGATGGTAGGGTAGATGGCTACCGCCCCCTCAACCAATAGTTCCATACCGACAAAGCCAATCGTGCCGGGGAACCCTATCGATGCCAGGCCTGTTAGCAAGAAGAATCCTGCCAGACTGGGCATTTGCTCATACAGGCCGTGAAACTCGACCAGGGAGACTCGGCCGATTCGCGCTTCAATACTTCGAATGACCAGTCCAAAGCCAGACAATGAGAGCGAGACAGACAGCCAAACGCATAATGCACCGGTAAGTCCAATTGGGGTAACGAGCTCAAGCCCGACAAGCACCAACGAGGCATTACTTAGGAACAAGTAGCAAAAGAATCGTCTTGAGTCGACCTGGACAAGCGCCATACCGGCAGCGTAAATGGCGGTTATCAACGATACTATGGCAATCGTGTGCAAGGCCCATGCTGGAGCAATGGGCAACACCAATCTCATTACCGCATAGGCCCCAACCAAAGGTGTCGCGAAGAGCAAGGAAGTGCCAAAGGTTGCTTTCTCAAACATGTCCGTCATCCAGCAATGGACTGGCACAATCCCGCTGCGCAGAAGTGTTGCAGCACTTAGAATTGCCCCGGCCAGCAATGCTGGCTGATTTAGGTTTCCACGAGATGCGAGTAAGCCATAACCAACGAACAACAACAGGACGTACAAACCCATATGAAGTTCATAAACTCGCGTATTGCATTGGCGTCGACGCATTTCCAGCCAGGGACCTACAGCAGACACACTAAGTAGACACACCAGTACCCACGACGCACGACAGCTTAGCGTGGCCAGAGTTAGTGCCTCTCCAGCAAGTGTCCAAGCAAATGAGAATCGGTACAGTTTGGTTCTTAAGGTCGACATGATTGTCACCAAATAAACCAATGCGGTCAGCGGTAATAGAGGAGCGCTTAACTCGTCAATTACAAAAATGCTCTGATGGAATACTAGGCTAATCAAGTCCCAATGGTCATGAGCTTCGAATGATTCTAACGTCAGGAAATCCAAAGACTCTCCAATTGCCAAGATAAGAGCTACAGCACTAAAGCCTATCGCCCAATTTCTAGCCAATTCGGAACGCCCCAGCAATTTGACAAATACTGCGCCGATTGCAGGAACAAGAATCGAGAATTCCAACCAAGGGAAATGTAGTTCAGGCATGCCAATCTCTAGTAAAGCAACATTAACTGAGTCAAATCACTCGCGTCAAAAAATCAGCTCTCTAACTCTTCAACGTTACGAGAGGTGTTCGTTTTGTCTCCAGATAACCAATTAGTCCACCGAAGTTCCTGTTGATTTGACCATCGGAGCGCGAACATGAATGGTTCAACTAAGAACCGGTCGATGGAGACGTCCATGAAACCTCTTTCCAAACTAAATCGATAGGCCCACCGTTGCGCTGAATGTGGAAGGAACCGCACCCAACCCTTCGACTCATGATCTAGTCTACGTCCCAAAGCATTTTCGATCGCGTGATAATCAGTTAACAACGTCGGTGCACGCAGAAGCTGCAAAGTTCGCAGGGCCGCATGTCCAACGATATGGATCAGTGCCAAGTAGTAGAATCCAAGACCAATTTCCACGACGATGATGCCTACTTGAGTCAGGGAGGCATAGGCTAATGAACTTTTCACGTCAGACTGCACGCGTGACATCATGGCACCGCACAACGCGGATATGGCTCCGAATAACACCACGATGTACTGCAGAGTTTGCGAAGCCTCAAGTAGGGGGCTTACACGCAACAATAGATACGCCCCCAAGTGAACGGACAAGGATCCATAGAAGACGGCACTAGAAGGAGTTGGTCCCTCCATAGCCCGCGGCAGCCAGCCCGAAAAAGGTATGAGAGCTGACTTGCCCGCTGCGGCCAGCAGGAGTAGTGAGCCGACGATTAATGCATGGCTCTGACTAATCTCCGCTCGACCTTCAGGCCATGGCAAGGCGCCCACAAAACTCTGGAAATCGCCTTGCCCAGTCAGGTGGTGCATCGACAATGCGGCAATGAGAAACGAGGCATCGCTCAAGCGATAAACAGACCAAACGCGTTGTCCATTTTGGACAGGCAGCTCACGTTCATGAAAATAGGCCACGAGGAGCGCGGAACTGAGCCCTACTAATTCCCAGCCAAAAAACAGGGTCTCGATGGTACCTGCCACACTCGAAACGACCATCCCTGTCATAAACAGCGCGAAGAAAATGAAGAAGCGATTGTAGCCTGTTTCTCGATGCAAATAGCGTCGAGTAAAGGCACCAATGACTCCACATAAGACGAAGGATAGGATTGCGAAGGGTACACTCAGACGGTCAAAAATTAATTTTAGGTGAAACTGAAAGTGCTCGTGCTGTTCACTTTCCAGCGATACCCAATCTCCTAGGTCCACTGGCACAAATCGATCACCGGTGAGTATCATCAGAAATAATATTGCTAGCGCTGGCAACAACCCGAAAAGTACGGCTGCTTGAGTAAGGCGTGAAATGGTGGTTTCGCCGAGCCGAATTCCTAAGAGACTTGTTATCCCCAAACTGCAAAGCAATATGGTGGGACTCGTGACTACCGCGATCCCCAAAATCAGGTACAAGCTTTGGACAAATGTCACAGTAAGCCTCCTTTTGCAAACTGCAAGCTGGCTTCGATCGTGGCAAAGCCCAAATGCTCCCCATGGCCACGGAACCAAACCTCAGATCCTTCCACTCGTGGCAAATCATCCCTATCCATTCGGTATGGCACAAACTTGCCCTTTTCGTAAAGTTGTATGGAGCTGGTCTGGCTGTCGAGAATTGCCAGTTGGACCCATTCGTTCTCAACCAAACTTTGGATGGGAGCATTGGCTTTGATAATGCGTTGCATGATCTCGGCAGTTGTCTGGACCACGAACAGTATCCGCATAGGTTCGTGGATTTCAATCATCTGTTGACTCAGTCCCGGCCGAAGATCACTGGCGGCACCAGTCATGACGCCGATTAATGACGTAATGTTGTGCGGTAGTTTGGAACCACAACCGTAGCCCTCTGGATCGACAGTAGAAAAATAATATTCCAAGCTGATTCCACCGCACACGGGAATCGCAGCTTGCAAAATTCTTTCCACGATCTTGCCATCCGGAGTATCGATACTTGGATCGTAGGACGCGAGAAAAGCTCTGCGATCCAAGAATAGTCCACGACTCCACTCTCGTTGACCTACAAAACAAAGGGCATTTGTAGCATGGTTGTACTCCGGCCGGGCCTGAGAAAGATCTTCAGAGCGTTCCTCAACGTGATTTAGTGCTTCTTCAGGGGTTAAGCCGACAGGCGCTGATTCAAATCTTCGACAACGTTCGAGTGCATTGCGACATCTAGCCGCCTGGATCTGAGCTTCCATATTGCGAAACAGATTGCGATGTGAGCGAGGCAAATGGTCTAGATCGAAGTATTCCACACGATCATTGCAGGTGTTGTGATACCCTCCCAGAAATCGCACATCATCCGGTATCTCGATTCCCGATTTGGCCACCACCTGACGCACTCGCGAGTCATTTGCCATGAATGCAAATGCGCGCGCATTTGGGCCGCCGCGTCCGCCACTACAGGCTCCGCAGTTGTAGGCGGATTCGTGTGGGTTATTCAAACTGCTCGAACCATGTCCGAGAAATAGCACTACAGGGGCAAAATTATCGGTTAATCCAATATCCTGAAGGATTCGTACTACGATGGCTCCCATTTCATCTACGGAGTACCCCAAGGCATCAAAATCCTTGCCGGGCTCGAGGGCATCCCGTTCGAGGTGCAGCTCTGTCGGCGGCGGACTAACAAAGCCCCCCAGCACATCACGAATTTGGCTCGTAATGCGAGGCGCCATAACTCGAGCGACCAAGGGAAAAGTTGCAAATGAACCCAAAATGCCTGTTATGAGTCCGCCCACAAGGGTCCTAGACCCAGAGTGGACTTGATGCGTCACAGAGCCTAACAGTTTTCGACGGTGTGAACGTCGCTCGTTTTCATCAGCTGCCGAAAATATTGGCTCCTCCCGAACGTAATGTTTGGGGACAACATTAATTGGACATAAGGGGCGAAAGTGAGCCTCGGCCGCGCCCTGATAGTACATCACTACGGCATAGAATCCGGCGGCGCCAAATGTCTCGCAATAGGGTTCGACCTCTTCTAAATGGCGGCGAAAAGACTCCTCGCGGTCATCAATACAGGTTACTACTTGGAACTTAGGCGGTTTTTTAAGAGGAACGGTGGCTTCACGAATGCGAGTAGAATGGACTGCGACAGCATCCAATGCCTCTGTTCGGTAATGGCGCTCATACGCGGCATGAAATATCCGTCGACGATGTAGAGAATCGAAGTTAGTAACTTCTGTTACAAGCTGTTTCCATTCACATGCGGTCAAATCAACCAACTGTGTCGGAGCCCATCCACGGGCTTGGGCCAACTGAAAAATCGTAAGCGCACGACTGGACAAACTCTCCCTATTGGTCACAGGGCAATTGCACGTTTTTTCCCTTGCCAGGTCCGAAAAGGAATTCATTCTTAATTGAGTACGTGCGCAGTGCAACGTTGCTTGTTGATCCAGAATCAATCGCACTGCTAGGAACTCAGTTAAAGTGCCCTGAGCCGCCTGACGAGGCGTCCATGGAGCATTCGTCTCAAGTTGCCAAATCATTCCCGCCCAACCTCGTAGTGCAAGTAACGAGGCGGAAATATGTGCTTCCCACAGCTCCTCTGGAATACACATATCCGTCAGCAACCGTTCGATCATCGCTTCGACGTCGTGACGGCCCTGCTCTAAAACCTCAAGCTGCTTTGGTAAATTTCGCAACCATTGAGGCAGAATAGCTGACTGCCGATAAAGATCAATAAAACAGCTCAAGAAGCCCTGGTCACGGTTTGGCAACTCCCATGGCGCAAAGCCTTGATCCAAAAAGGCAGCGGTATAGCGAATCAGCACATCGTGGACCCAACGATCGGTATCCACGTCGGTTGTTTCAAGTAGCCAGTCTCGATATCGGCAACACTCCAAAGACTCGGTTGCACCATCGATAGCAATTTCGTTGGCTGTTCTGACTCCACGCACACACAATTGCCAAAGACATTTCAACGTGTAAGCCTGCCAAACTTCGTCTGGCCAGCTACCCGACTCATTCAAACGATAGCGATCCAGACCTTTTCCCGTTTCTCGGTCCGCCTCATGTGGCAGCTTAGCGGCCCATTGGCTTGGATCCTTTTGCAAGACTTTACGTACGTTGTCCACCATCGCGCGAATTATTGGGGGGTCAACTTCCCGCCGGAATCGAGTCAGATAATCTGTCTCACTAACAATCCACTGTATTTCGCGATCTGAATACATGCGGATCGGAAACCGCAACATCGCCAATTGCAGCGCGAATCTAGTTCCAAAAGAGGCGACCAAACGATCCGCTTCATCGGACAGGTCGTGTAACAATACCGATTCCAAATCGGCCGTACGTATCCTGCCTGCTTCGAATTCTTGCCTGTATCGATGTTCCGAAAGATAGGGTTCACATCCGTAGGCCTCCAGTCCAAGTCGAACTCCCGAATCAAATGGGTGATCTTCAAACGCATGCAGCGTGTTGTGGTGAACGAATACTTTGATTGGCCCTTGAGATGGAAGTACGTGAGTCACGTGATGAATCACGTCGCCAATGCGAGTAGAACTTGAGTGATTATGAGTATGCATAGGTTCGTCATGGCTGCGCATGACGGCAATTATGTGTGGTACGAAAGTCCTACAGTTTGCTGGCCAAAAACTGATCGATTGATCAATCCTTGACCGCTGAAGGATGGGGCATCAAGCGGTGACCCACTAAGCTAGCCGGCATAAAGGTTGTCGAAGAATCACTGAATTTGTGCTAACCGTTTGTCGGCAAAACCATCCCTTACATGTCATTGGGATGTCTATCGCAACGACAAGAAGTAAACCGGCCAAAGCAATTAACATGCCGGAGGGGCTCGAGAAGCCCACCGCCGATGGGAAAATCGGCTAAAAAGAAGTGAGTTGCTCTGTACTAGCAAATTCTCACTCTGGTGAAAATAACTGTTCCCAGGATAAAGATTACCCAATACGTTTACGTTGTAGGAGCGTTCATATTCTTCATCTTGTAAATCCTCTAGTTGCTCCGACGACTGTTCAACTTTTTCGACCAAAAAGTTACTCGTGCGTAACACGATTACGGAGGTCGGTATGCTCGCAAGCAACAGTAGAAGAATGATAGGTTTCCAATGCATGACCGGGAAGCCTAACACCTGCTCCAATTGATTCAATCGAATACTCTCTCGAGTGGAGGCCGTCAAAGCCGGGGCGATGACTTTAAGTCTAAAATCTGCTTGCATTCGACAGTCTCGATCTACCTGCAGTTTGAGAATCCACTTGAGCTGAAAGCTATTTTCAGACCCTTACGTTTCCCGCGAACATGCCTGGAAGTTTCATCAACCAATTTTGAGGGTCAATCTCATGCGGGTGGCTCGATCATCTGCCACTTCCAACACTTTGGCACTTGCCGCCCCAAGGTCTATCTCATCGCCCGCACTTACAATTCGCTGTGCAAACTGCATCAAGAGACCTGCCATCGTGTCTACGTCGTTTTCTCCAAACGATAAGCCAAGTTTGTGTTCCACGTCATCCACCGCGGTGCTACCGAGGACAACATAGGTTCCCGCTCCCTCTGGTACAATTTCGGGTTGCTCGACGTCGAATTCGTCAGCCACATCACCAATAATTTCTTCTAAAACGTTTTCCAGTGTAACAATTCCAATCACCGTGCCATACTCGTCGATAACGAAGGCCATCAACTGATGGGTTCCCTGAAAGTGTCGCAAAAGCTTGCTAATCGGCATGTTTTCGGGGACTTTTTTAGGCGGACGCATGATCGTTTCCCACCTAAATCCCTCAGACACATTTACACCCACTAGATCCTTAACATGCAATACGCCCACAACATCATCAAGCGAGCTATCGCACACTGGATAGCGAGTGTGTTTGGTACGTCGAATCATGCTCAAAGATACACTAATGGGTTCCCGGATGTCGACGAACTCTACTTCTCCTCGAGGTACCATCACGCGACGACAGATAAGGTCATCAAATTCAAACACTGCATCCAATAAACGATGTTCGGATCCCGTCAGATTTCCGTAAATATGTGCTTCTCGCAACAGGGCGCGAATTTCTTCTTCGGTATAAGGCACTTCCTGCTCGCTGGCACCCGGCAATCCAAGTCTTTTCAGTAACCAAGCAGTACTCGCATTCAAGCCGGCCAACAAAGGATACGTAAGCAAATAAAACAGCCTTAACGGCAAGGCACACCACAGCAAGAGGTTTTCCGGCTGGCGAATCGCGAAAATCTTGGGAGCCTGTTCTCCTACCACCAAGTGTAATACGGTGATCACTGTAAAACCGACTACAAACGATACCCAGTGAACCAGAGATTCATTTTCTAGTCGCGCATACGAAAGAATCGGCTCCAAAAGTCTGGCAAACGCTGGCTCACCAACCCAACCGAGGGCCAACGAGGCCATTGTAATTCCTAGTTGACAAGCAGACAGAGATTTTTCCAAGCGTTTGGCAAGCCAAAGCGCGGTTTTGGAAAAAAACCGGCGATTGGCAACCAATTGT
>JAGQOY010000193.1 GCA_020427005.1 Planctomycetales bacterium | reverse complement strand
CGTCACCGGCGCGCCGACGGTCTGAAGAATGCCCAAACAACTAAGTATCATGAGTGCATAAAACGTAAATCTTCCCGTGAACTTGCCAAGTGTCTGATCAACTCGATTGCACAGTACAGTCGCCAACAAGCGTGACACCAGAGAAGACACCATGTAGGTCACTATCAATACTGCCAAAACGCCAAACGCAGGTGGCAGTACATGCCAGAGCAAGATTTGTGAAGCCGTAGAGTAGTCTCCGTTAACAAACAGCTGATAGGTGGAACCTGCTGAATCACTTAAGCTATTTCCCGCTAGGCTCGCAGCTGTATCAGATGAAGCTCCTAAAGTGCTCGATTCCATGGAATTGCTCGGCAAAAGAATTTTCGGTAAGTGAATATTGGCTCAATTATTCTGTGCTTGGACGATGGATATTGCTTGATCCTGGTTTGAGGATGCTACAAGCTGAGCCAAGAGTACACTGGATAGACAGTTGAACGATACACCAATTCGAGAAGTCACAATAATGCTAGCACAAGATATCGCATCAGCAGTTCGCAAGCGAATCCTGCGTCTGATCGATAGCGGCGACTGGAGGTCCTATGACGGACGCCAGGCAGATGAACTTTGCAAGAGATTAGCCGCCTGTGTGAACCAACCCTACTGTCAGCTTGCCAGTAGCGGATCGGCAGCACTCGAAATTGGCTTGCGCGCCGCTGGCATTGGCCCAGGAGACGAGGTTATCCTCTCCGCCTACGATTACCCCGGCAATTTTTGGGCAATTGAACGTGCGGGAGCTAGACCGGTACTGGTAGATATCACGGGCGATAGCTGGAACATTGATCTCAGCCAATTGGCTGCTGCCGTCGCTCATGCAAATTCGCCCAAGGCCCTGATAGCCTCACACCTTCATGGAATGGTGCAACCAATTCCAGAGCTGCGCAATTGGTGTCAACAGCATGGCATCACATTGATCGAAGACGCTTGCCAAGCACTAGGAGGAAAGGCATACGATGGTCCTGTCGGCAGTAGCGGTGAAATGTGTATTTTGAGTTTTGGCGGAAGCAAAACAATCTCAGCCGGTAGGGGAGGCGCCGTTTTGAGTAACGATCCAGCACTGGCGCAGAGAATTCGCTTGGCAGCAGGTGCGGGTAGTGGTCCCTATGCGATGAGTGAAATGCAGTGCGCCGCCGTTCTGGCTCAGCTAGACTATTTGGATGCTCTCAACCAGTTATCGAATCTTTTCTTCCGTAAGTTGGACAGTTGGTTGCGCACTGCTTGGTCAGATCTTTCATCACCTAGATGGCACAGCACGGACTACAGCGCCCCAGCGTATTATCAGGCAGGGTGGCTGCTACCTAAGCTCAACAATATGCAAACGCAGCTGGATGCAAGGGAAACCTTCCTAATGAAAGTCTCTCAAAACTCCAGTTTCCATCTGGGTATCGGATTTCCTGGATTTCATCGTCGCTCTGCCCGAAGATGCCGAATTGCAACCGCTGCCAACGATTGTTCAAATGTCGACAAAATTCCGTTGCTAAACACCCTCGACATTCAGTCACGAACCGTTGTCATGAGTTTTCAACAAGCGTTGCTACATGCTGATCAATGTGAGGATCCGATCCGACCTGCTGGACTCATGGAAGGATCAGAATTTGCTGACCTGTTACGTCGGTGCTGGCAAACGTCAGCAAGTCAACATGTCGAATAAATCAGACATCCGTCGTAATTAGTCAGCACTTCTGGCAATATGCCCGACCTTCGCATTAGATAGCATGCCGCTCAGTGTTGGCTGAGTTCAAATCATCCAAATCGATCGTCACAGTGGCAGCCCGCCGCATGGGAACCACTTCGCGTTTGGGAATACTTTCGCGCTGCTCAAGTTCTCCGCGAAAAATCCGCACATCCGCCGGAGCCTCGATTCCTACAGTGACTCGATTGCCAGAGATCTTAGACACAACCAACGTAATGTTGTCTCCAATAACCAATCTCTCGCCTTCTTTTCGACTTAATACCAACATCTCCCTACCTCCTTGAATGTCGTAGCTCTAATGATTACTCGTATAGTAGCTACTCGCCTTGGAAAAAAAGACGCTCCTAACCGCAAAAATGTTCAAGTCGGACTGCATTTTTTGTCGACTTTACTTGTTTCTGTCGACCATCCGCAATTCTTGTTCCCAAACAAGAAAAACTGCTCGTTGGCAACGTTTTTCTTGTTCTTCTGTTTTTTTGCGAGCTTGAGCAAGCAGTAAACTAGCGTCCACCCTTCAAATGCTTTAGCAACATGCTATTGCATGCATTGGCAATCGCTTTGATAGCAAATCCCCCCATCATCCTGCAAGTGCAATCATGAGACGATTGTCTCATTTTGCAAAGCTGCTTGTTTCTCATTTTGGGTGAACTCCATCTCCAACCGATTGCCAACAGCCATTGTCTTGGTTGCCCGGACACGTATGGTCACAGCAAACCGCAATTTGGTTAATTCTTCCCATTCGCCGCAGTCTACTCAGTTGTGTTGAAAATCGCCTTCAATCGAACATGCACATCACGCTGCAAATGTGAATTGATATTGCGATCTGCATTCCGTAACCGCTACTGTAAGGCGTCCTTGCTGTCATCATTTTTCGCTCCAAGCAACCAGGGGTGAACCGCCGATTTGCGCCGACCGGTAACCGCGTGTCGGACAATTAGTCGAATAAGGCTGCACGACCTATCGTTTCCAAACCTTGCCGAGCCATGTGCTGTCTGGTTCGATTCGGACCTGCCATGAATACGAATACGACAAAAAAAGTGCTCCGCCCAGTCACAACTCACATTGCCTCCATAGTGCATATTGGATGGGCACTGAGCTTGTGCTGGGTAGCTAGCTTGGGATGCAATCGAAACTATATTCCGCCGCAATACCCCTATCCCGTGGCTCCCACGACAAACACGTTTGGAACCTCCCCAACCCTAACAGGGCCAGCCAGCGTGTTTGCGCAACAACAAACTACTCCGCAACTGGTGGAAGCCAAACAGAGGCTGCAAGATCTGGATGCAAGCAATCGACAGTTAACTTCTCAACTTGCTCAAGCTCAACAACAAGCGCAAGCCTATCGTGATCAACTGGACTTGCTCTCCAAACAACTGCAAGATACCACCAGCCAGTTACGGCAAGTTCAGTTGGCATCCGAACAATGGGCTTCGCAGGCTCGTGGTATGCAAGCCTCCGTAACGGCTCGCGGCGGTGCTCGTCTGACAGCCAATAATTCAGTCGCTATGAATACTTCGGGCATTCAAATTACCGGAGCTGCGATCATTCCCGATGGCGACCTCATCCGCATTCGCTTATCGAGCGACCAAACATTTGTCCCCGGTACTCTGGAGTTAAACCCGACTAATATCTATGCGCTTGACCAAGTTGCGGCCACTATTGTGTCACGATTTGGTCGGCAGCGAATCGCTGTGGAAGGGCATACTGACAATTCTGCAACGGCACTAAATGGAACACCTGTTGCTTACCAAGTGGCTGGCGCCCAGGCACAGGCCGTGCTGGATTACCTGGTGCGGCGCGGCGGCCTTCCCCCACAACAACTCTTTGTTGTCGCCCATGGCCCCAACCATCCGATTGCAGACAATCAATTGCCCGCCGGGCAAGCAGCTAATCGCAGAATCGAATTAGTTATTTATCCAGAGACATATTAAATAATCCCTGGAACTGCCGTTTGCTGACCGCTAGCAGGGTGATAACAAAGTAACCCGAAGCGTCAGCGAGGGATTGCCCAGCCCCTCGCTGACGCTTCGGGTTACTGATCGGCCACAAGATTTTGCTAATCGACTTTTTCAGCAGCCTGCTAGTGCGAGTCGCACCAACCTAGGGTAAGTTTTCAAGGAATCGTCGATCAAACGGGCGAAAACTCGTTACTCTTACGTGAAGTTCTCATTAGTTACATGCCTGTCCATTGCCATCGCGTGTGCGGACCTGCTAGCGTCTGCCAGGTGGCGTTCGGCAGCGATTGCGTAATTTTGCCGGTAAACTGCAAGTCGGTACCTTGTTTGGCGATGACCAGATACGATCGATCCTCATATACAATTCGCCATGATTGTGCCCATTTCTCGACTTTTGGCTGGCGATTGAGACACTCCCGAAACACTGGGGCCAAAGGATAGCCTTGGGGAATCAAAACGGCATCTGTCGGATACTTTTCCAGCATTTGCCACCACTCTCCTTCGGCTTGCCAGAAACTTTCATGCTCATCAAATAGCTGGGTGGGATAAGCGACTTCATATCGTCCATCCAAACTTACCTGGACGTGTGGGTGTAGCTCCCAGGACACATATGCTCCAGCGTGGAAGGGCACGAGCATGTTACCTTCGAACTCTTGTTGCTGCAAATATTGCACCGCCCCGGTTGGATAGCAAACCTCACCGGCACTCGCCACCTCCGTAGAGAGGATGGGCATCGAGAAACCATGAAACGCAAAAAAGGCTGCCGAAATTAGGGCCGCGATCTGACAGCCTCGAACTACGAAGCGTTGTTGCAAATCGATCCAATCAACAATTTGCTTTCCGAGATCTGTATGCGAGATCCATGCTGGTACGTACGCGATCCAAATGACTGCCAGTATGGATCCATGTCGGATATGACGTATGCCCATATAGATGGAAAGCGCCAAGAAGGCCGCTCCCCGTTGCTGCGTCAGTGGTACATTACGCAACGCGTACGCGAACAAACCAATTGCCAACGCGCCTGCAGCAACTGTCAAAATCGGATCGTAGGTATACCAGATGGGCAACCATTCCCTAATGACTGGTCGAGGCAGGGCCACTGCATGAATCAAATACGTCATGTATTGCCAACCATATGGGTTGATGGGAAGCATTCCAATCAGCCCAGGTATCAGGCTCCACAAGTGCCAGGTATCTGAGATTAGGCCTCTCCAGTTTTTCTTATCCAGAACAACCACACTGAGCCGTTCTAAAGCGTGGAAGAACATCATGCCAATCCCCACCAGAAAACCAGCATGCGCGTTCTGCCATATTATCATCAAGGCTAGCCACCCGAGGATCCAAACTCGCTTTCCCTTCCAATCGAACTCCTGCATCCAAAGCTGAATTGATAGGAAGAACAGGGTTAGCAATTGGGCACGTACGGTCGCGAATCCAACCCACAGAACCGGAAATGTGAGTAGCGACAGAATAGCAAATACGTAGGGATGCGCTCCTCGCATGACCGCCACGCGAAACAGCATGGCAAATAATCCAACTACGAGTGTTAGTTTGAACAGCCATAGACCAATTGGTCCCAACCCACTAGTTACACAGACCGCATACAACAAGGCCCCCGTTCCCCACTCGTGATGAATCGTGGGAGAAACCGTTGGGGTAAAAGCGAATACATCCTCCTGTGGAAGACTGCCCGTAGCTACGAATTCACGAAAGAGAGCCATTTCATGAAATGCGTCGTGGGTCACCTCACGTAGACGAACCACATAGGCTGCGAAACAGCTACCCATAGCCAATATGAGCCAATAGGCCAAACGCACATTTCGATCGCCCACGTTAGTCGTGGGCGAATCTAAACGTACCACCGCCTGACCACTTTTATTACAAAAATCGTTTGCCGCCATGGACTAGGTTCAAAACTGCGATGGAAGTGCCAATTGTAAGATCCGCTGAAGTCTAGCTTTCGCTGAGCATGTCGAGGCCAACAAATGACCACCTAGCTGCAGTGGGCTATGCCTGGCAGAACAGAGTTATGGATTGTCCGGTTATGCCAATTGTGTCAACAGACAACCATAGAACACGATTTACGAGTTGGAACTGAGGGGGAATTCCTCGGATCAGGCTGCCTAGCGAATTACAATCAGGTAAGCCGCATGAATTGAAAAACTCAAGTAAGGAGGCTGCGTTGAGATCACTTTGGGTAAGAAATGAAACGGGTTCACGAATTCCTAGTTGAAACTTTAGCAGCTAAGGGTGTCTCTCGACATCCCTACTCGAGTTGGCATCGAGTCTGGGAACATGCCAGCGATGCTTTTTTTTCCAAACAAGCGACGACCCTTGTCTACGACCCTCTACAAACGGACACGGTCATTGCAATATTCTCAGCATCAAACCTTCAGCACCATCCAGCTCAAGCTAGTTGTCTCATAGAATCCGCTTCGAACTCAGCTCCCTTTCTCGATAATCTTCGTTGGGTGAGCCAGCGTGTTCCTAAGCATGAGCCCCACATGCAAACATCTGATGATATTCATTTCTATATCAATATGAATATTTCCGAGTTCTATTGGGGTCAGGTAGAAGGGGCCAAACACGAACTGCCATTTCGCTTGAGTTTTTTAGAACGTCGTGCCGAACAGAATCCCGACTCCTTATGGGCTCGCGGCCTAGGACTTTTTGAGCAGTGGCGGGACATGCTTTCGGGATGGTAAATCCCATTGAGTGTCGCTCAAAAAAATAGCAGTCCGTATCGGTAGAAGTAGGATAGGCTTCTAGTGCTTCAAGCCTGTCTTTTTGCTAACAGGCTGGAAGTGCCGGAAGCCTATTCTGCTGAAATCCTGTTCACAACTGTTGAGCGGCTCTAGGGAATATGGCTCCAAGCTATCTTGCAAACGAAGCGTGCCGCCCAATATCGCTAACACTCGTCTGTGTCCCGGCTCGCTGGGCTCGGAAACAGAATTGCTGCTTGGCCGCAATCGAAAGTCCAAAGGCAGCATACAACATGCTATTTTCAATGGCGGAAAACGAGACCTCGTGAAATGCCATCTGAATGGTGTGTACAGCACATATTGCCAGTGCTGATAAACTCAGTCCACGCACCCATTGCGGCACATTGGCCCGCCAAACTGCCCAACTTTGAACGCATAAACTACCCAAGACAAACATATAAAGTGCAAAACCAACAAGCCCCAAATCGACCAGCAGGCTCAAGAAGCTATTGTGATGCACATAGCCTCGAATTGACTCCAATCTTATGTTAGTCGAACGATATGCCAGATACGGTCCGTTGTATACTTGAAACTGATTGAAGCCATATCCCGCCAATGGTCGATCCTTGAACATCTCTAACGATACATAGAGCATAGCGGCCCGCATGTACGTGCTCTCGCGCGTCTCTGCCTCCGAATACTCTCGCTTGAAGGCAATTAGGCTGGGCCCTTTGATCGCCCCTCCCACCGCCACTGCAGTCACCATCAAAAAAATGATCGCACGCCGCGGCGTCCCTTGAAGGCAAAATACGATTAGCATGCCAGTTACCGCAATCAGTCCCATCCAAATACTGCGTGTATAGGTGAAGAACACGGCCGCCCACAACAATGGGAGCATTACTCCTACACCCACCCACCGTAGCCTGTCGTTTGGTTTCAACCAGACACTGAACACCAACAAAGGCGTAATGCAGGACAACAAGCACATCCCAAGACGAACGGATTGCAACATGGGGCCACGTGCACGCCCAAAGTGAATTCCTAATGTTGGATCAGCAATAAAACTGGGGAAAACCAAGCTCCAAACTTTGGCAATCTCAAGGATGGCCGTGGCGCCCAAGTAGAGTCCTAAAGCCATCCACAACCAATACACTGGTTTCAGATCTTCTTTATCCAACCTAGAGTGACGCAGGACGAAATAAAGCCCTATGGGAATAAGGTAACCATTTACAAAATGCATCAAAGTGGCTGGTTGTTCTGGTACAACCGACCCCAAAGGTTGAGTAACGGTGCGCACGAACAACCAGGCCAGAAACAAGATTATGGCTACATCACTCAATTCAAAACGCATCGGAATCAAGCGGCCTTGATGCCAGCTTAGTGCCAGTTGGATCACGAGCACCAACAACCACAATCGCTCCATCGTCCAAGTCAAACCGCCCGCATCGAGGGCAACAAACTCGGCTGGAAAACACGCGGCGGAAATGATAAACAACGCAATTGTCGTGAACATCGATCCACGCACCAGCGCGATCACAGCCCATGTGGCAACTGCAATTCCAGAGCAGAATATCAACACAGGCATGGTTGGTTTCTTATGCGAAAAGGAACTTAAACTACTGTTCTTAAGCGAGATTGGAAGTTTGGTTCCACAAGCTGCCCCCTCTCACTTGCTTGGGGCCGGTATTGAATGCCAAATACCAGGTGCGCTCTACCTGAAATCCCGTGATCACACCAGACCGTTGAGCTTTTCCATAGCCGAACTCGAGGCAACGGCAAAGCGAATTGGCAGCTAGAAAAACGTAGCTTCCGGGATAGAGGACTGGAAGCTATTAATGGAACCAATATGACGGGAGATAGACGGCCAAATCGCTACAGTCCAATCCAACGGAAAATTCGATCCCGTTTCACACGCTCAATCTTCGGTTATCCCAGATATTGCAGGCCACCGAAAGCGAAATTGGGGCAGATTACTTTTGAACGTATCGCGTGCTGTCATCACCCGCCTGAGAGGATGCCGTGCTCTTTTGCTTTTGCATAACATATCGACGCAGTACCGCGACTGGAACGTTTTCGCTTGTAAAAATTTGCAACTTTTGACCTGACAAAACGCGGGAATTGGTTGCAGCCAACCCTGGCCCGCATACGGTATTGACATGAACGACGTAGCAATTTCCCTTTATCGAAACTTGACCTGGTGGCCAAGGCAGATAGTTGCTCAAAGATTGCGACAACAGCAAGCATTCCCTATCGGCATACTGTTTTACCACCGTATTGCGGACGAACACCAAACACCCTGGACTATGTCTTGTGCCGATTTTGCAAGGCAGATCGATTGGTTATTAGACAACTATGAAATCATCTCCCTGAGGGAGGCTCAGCGCAGAATTTCCGCTACGGAGAATCCAGGTCCTTGCATAGCTATCACTTTCGACGATGGCTATGCAGAAAACGTCGATTATGCAATCCCACTCTTACTTGATCGCCAAATACCGTTCTCCTATTTTGTGACCACCGATTTTGTGCGTACCGGCGAGTTCTTTCCGCATGATTTGCGACTGAATCTGCGCCTTCCTCCTAACACGATTTCGCAGATTCGCGAATTGGCGTCAGCCGGGGTTGAGATCGGCGCTCATACGCGGACACATATTGACTGCGGCAAACAGAACAAGAAAACGCTTTATCAAGAAATTATCGGTAGCAAACAGGATTTAGAGGACTGGCTTGGTCAATCCGTAGACTACTTCGCTTTTCCATTTGGTTTACCTGATAACACGAATCAAACTGCCATCGATCTGATCGTCGAGGGCAGCTACGCTGGTTTCTGTTCCGCCTATGGTGCCTGGAATTGGACTAACTCTAACGCGTTTCATCTAAAACGCATTCACGCGGATCCAGGATTAGAACGATTCAAGAACTGGCTTACATACGATCCGCGTAAGTTACACGACAGACATCAATTACCATTTGAATTGCCTTCGCTCACCCCCGTTGCCAGTCGGCATGTTGAATTCGTTTAGGCCGTAAGTCCTAACCTTCGAGAATTCGACGACGTCGCGACGTTCTCCGACTTGTGCTGAGTGGACACGATCGATGAAAAGTTAGATATCCTCTTTTTCAATGATGAAGATTGCGGAGTTTCCTACATCTTGGCTCAATCTATACAACCCATTACGATCCATTTTGTCTTGACCAGCCTACCGGTCGGCGGTGCAGAAACGTTGCTCTTGAATCTGGTGCAACGTTTGGATCGTCGTCTTTTTTCGCCTCATATAACTTGCCTGAAAGAGCCTGGAGAACTAGGAAGTGCGTTTGCCGAACTCTGTCCGGTTCATTCCCAATTAATCAACGGAAAGTGGGATCTGATGGTCCTACCACGCTTGGTGAAACTATTCAAACAAACGCGAACGCAAGCTGTTGTTACTGTTGGGGCAGGGGACAAAATGTTCTGGGGGAGATTGGCCGCACGGCTATCTGCCGTTCCCGTAATTTGCAGCGCATTGCACTCTACAGGTTGGCCCGATGGCGTGGGCCGACTTAATCGCTTGCTGACGCCTCTAACCGACGGATTCATTGCTGTCGCCGAAAACCACGCAAAATTTCTTTGTGAATACGAGAAATTTCCAACCGAAAAAGTATTCACGATTCGTAACGGTGTAGATACTGACCGTTTCCGACCTCAATTCCACGGACACAGCCGCCTGCGCGCTGAATTAGGCCTTTCAAACGACGCAAAACTAGTAGGTATTGTGGCGGCACTACGCGAAGAGAAAAATCATTCTCAACTACTGCAAGCGGCCGTTACCATTCTCCAACGCCACCCTCATACGCACTTCGTAATTGTTGGAGACGGTCCTCAGAAATCACACATCCAAGCCCAAATGGCTGAACTTAATTTACAAGCCCACGTACACCTGCTGGGCTGCCGCAGTGACACTGAATCCATATTGTCTGGCTTGGATGTATTTTGTCTAACTAGCAAAAATGAAGCGAACCCCGTATCTATCCTCGAAGCTCTGGCATGCGGCATTCCTGTCGTGGCCCCAGACGTCGGCTCGATTAAGGAATCCGTCTTACCTGGCCACACTGGTTACCTAACTGTACCCATGAATCCTGCCAGTACCGCCGAAGCCATTATCCAGTTGCTGGATGAACCTACACGTGCCCAAGTGCTTGGCCAAAGAGGCAGAACTTTAGTATGTGAATTTGCCAGCTTGGATGCCATGGTAGCCGGTTACGAATCCATGCTATGTCAGCTTTATAATAGCAAGGCGACTGTCCTGGGACGTGATGCACTTGTACTCCGACGAGTCGAACCAACAGCGCCAGGATGGGACGTTGAGAGCCAACTGGTTACTGCTGAGTTGAGCAAAACCTAAAAAAAAACGTTTTCTTGCCCTATAGCCCCGCCGTTCAATGTTCACCGTGAACATTGCGCCAGATGTTGAAGGATGGCTTGCCATCCCAAAATGCTTTGAATATCCAACAAGGGTAACATCATGACTTTACAACGTGCGGAGGCGTTAGCAAAACTTAGAGTCGATCTGAAAACTCGGCGAGAAGCAATGCAGGCTGCGTTACAAGGAGACTTGACTGCACTCAACGCCATCTATCGAAACTCCAGCGATCCGGTGGACTTTGCCTCAGAATCCGCCAACGAAGAATTTGTCAGCTATATGGCCGACTTTGAATCTCGGGAATTGAATTTGATCGACGAAGCACTGTTGCGTTTGAATTCTGGTGAATATGGCAACTGCGACAAATGTGAATCTCCCATACCTCTCGAACGCCTCGAGGCCATACCACATGCCACGTTATGTATTCGCTGCCAGGTAGAATTTGAAAAGTCGGGATTTAGGGACTAGTCCAAACCTACCCATTAGGCATATGATTCCTCGCGCCTGGCAGCTGGTCGATCCATCCAAACGGACTATCCGGACAAGCGTGCAGAACTGGACCCTTCCGTACAGCGTGACTTTCGAGCACAAGCTGAATGCGGTTCTAGCTATCATTTGAACAGGAGCCATTTTACCGTACTTACCCTCGGCAGGAGAGCCGATCTGGATTGTGAAGTTCGCTGACGGGCGTGAGCTAGGGAATTAGAACGCGCACCGACCTGTCATGTCTCTCCCGTGTGAGGTAGTGTTCATGTTGTGCGCTTTAAATCGATTGCAACAATTAGCGTGCTGGTTGTCCGTATTGCTTACTATGGGCTCAGCTGCGCATGCTCAAATCCAGTTGCGACCATCGACGGATATGAACATCCTTCCTGGTCAGTACGATTCGTCTCGACGTACGAAACCTGTATCGCGAGAAATCCCAGCACCTGTCGACCTGACGGTTCGCGAAGCAGTGGAGGATGCTTACTCCAGCCGGGATCAAGAGTTTCTGGATCTGCAGCGCGAAGCCGATTTCGTTGAACGACAGTTGAATCTGCTAAGACGTATTGTTCGCTTTGCTAGCCCCACCATCGTTCATATCGAAGCGACAAAACGAGCTGAGGCAGGAAAAGGGTTTGCCAGTAGCCGTGTTGAAGAAGCCGGAGCAGGCGTGGTTGTTAGCATTCTCGGGCGACCCTACATTTTGACCAACCGGCACGTAGTGCATCCAGCAGACATCTCCTCCATCCGTATCGAGTTTGCGAATGGCCAGCAAATTCGCCCCTCCGGCGTACTAACGGACCCTTCCACAGACGTCGCATTGCTGCAGCTATCTGAAACCAATTTGTTAACTGCCAAACTGGGCAATAGCGAACAAATGCATGTCGGCGACTTTGTACTGGCGGTTGGCAGTCCTTTCGGCCTAAGCCATTCGGTAACCTACGGGATACTAAGCGCCAAAGGCCGTCGAAATCTCGAACTTGGGTCCAAAGAAATTGAAATCCAAGACTTCTTCCAGACTGACGCTGCCATCAATCCTGGGAATAGCGGTGGACCCCTACTGAATTTGCGAGGCGAAATCATTGGTATCAATACTGCAATCGCCAGCAACAGTGGAGGTAACGAGGGCATTGGCTTTTCCATTCCTATCAATATGGCTATGTCTGTGGCCGAACAACTTGTTTCGCGAGGACAGTTGGAGCGTGCCTACCTAGGAGTTCAGCTTGAAAATGCTTTCGACATTCTGACCGCCCGACGCCTAGGTTTGCGAACCGCCAGCGGTGCACTTGTCAAGTCAATCATCCCTGGTTCTCCGGCCGAGAAAGCCGGCATCCGCGTTGGCGATGTCATCGTCGAGTTCGATGGGAACAAGATTGAAAACGACGGACACCTTGTCCAATCCGTCGGGCTAACCCCCACCGGTAAACTCATTCCATTGACTCTTTTCCGCAATGCAGCTCCACTACGAGTTAGCGTCATGCTGGAATCAAATCCAGAATAGACGTATCTGGAAACAATAGAATTGCATCCTCTCCCACGCGTTAGCCAACTTTAACGTCGTGGCCAATTCTGACTCTCCCAAGGATACAAAAAACAAACCCTCTCAAGATTGTCAAAGCTGGGAGGGTTTCAGGTAGAGATAAGACAACGTCTCCAGACGTATCCAATTATCCGTGCCGGAAGGTACTCGTAGGTTCGGCCATCTCATTACAAACTTACCCTCCCAAACTTGCTCGTTATACAACACAAATCAGGAAGTCGAAAAATTTTTAGCTCCCGGTCCAAAACAGTTCCATGCGTTGGACAGA
>JAGQOY010000192.1 GCA_020427005.1 Planctomycetales bacterium | reverse complement strand
CCTCCCACAATGGAAAACAGTTCCCGAATTTGTATGATACCAGAAGGCAATGAGTTTGCTCCACTTTTGCTTCCCAATACGTAGTAATGGGGTTCAGGTGTGAAAAACGAAGGAGCGTTTTCGGGAATAGTCTTATTGAGTTGCAATGGGGCAGCGAACCGCCAATCCGGGTTCTGTTCAACGGCTACAATCAATTGGTCAGCACCAAGCTCCAATGTCTCCTCCTCAGAGGTTTGTAGGGTTAGGTTCCAGCCAGCAGCAGATTCGAAGTGGACTTTCTCTAGTCCCCAAGCTTGGAGGACAGCGATTTCTGAATTATTCCCCTTAAGTATCTGCTGCAATTGGTCAATTTCCGAAGTGGAAAGATTTGCATTCAGTGAATCGGGAGCGAAGCGGTGTTCCGACAAATACTTAGGAAGGACCCAAGTTATTCGCCCCGCTGCTAAGCAGTTAGACATTTCGAGTACGTTGGCGCAAGCAGCAGCCGAATCTCCAAAGATAACACAATGTTGCTTGAGTAACTCTGCCACGGTGGGTCGCGAGAGGTTCAACTTGCCGTAGTGTATCCAGTGGCAGAATTCCCGTTCACCGATTGCCAAGCCACCTCCTGTGGCTAGCCCCCGAACACCGAAGCTGTTGCCAGTACAGTCGAGCACGATGTCAGCTAACTGAGAAAACTGACCGCGTTCATTTTGTGATTCCACCAGCAGGCGGAATTCCTGTTCGGCCCGCAATGCTAAGTCTGTCGGCAGATTATTTCCAGTCGATATGCGGCTGATTGACCGCACGGGTGCGTTAATGACGACTGAGTCGTAAATAAGATCCGTCCGCGCTACCGGCAAAAGATAATTCTCAACATACTGACGACAGGGAGGGAATTCGGTGTCCGGAAATTTGGCCGGAGTGCCCTGTGCTTCTAGGGCGGCTAAGCCCAATGAAGTCGTGGCTTCCGACCAAGCGCAGGGCATTGGGCGATCCCCCCAGGCCAAAAGCGAATCTCCAATACGCTTATTGTCACACAAGAGAACGTCGTACCCCAGGAATCTCGCATACAAGGCTGACTCAACACCAATTGGGCCACCTCCAACAATGGCAATGGTCGCTGGGCTGTCGATCTCGGGGTCCCAATCAAGCGTCATGCGGCGAGAACTTCTATATAAGTAAGAGGAAAGAATGTTTGTTTATTTCTGAATTGGAATGGATATTTGTCGTGGCTTCCCGTCTCGGAGTACTTCAAATGTCACTTGATCTCCAGGTTTCTTGCATTGGAGCAGGTGTGCGAAAAGTTGGCTCTCGGTGAATGGGTTGCTCAATCCATCCACGCCCGTGATCACGTCATCCACCTTGAAACCGGCTCGTTTAGCTGTGGCGTGTTCATTGAACTGCCCGACGTGTTGGACCTTGAGTCCGACGCCCGCGGAGAGCCCATTAAGCGCGCGCGTTTCTTCCGTAGAAAGCGATCGAAGACGCAAGCCCCCGAACACCATGCGGCGGAACGGCCAGCTGCTGACTCGCCAAGAAATGTCACCAGTTTCCTTCCAACTCTGAGGAATTTTCAGCTGGAGGGTCAATGGTTGCCCATTTCTCGAAACCATCACAGGAATCGTTTGTGCATCGTTGCTGGCCTGATGGAGTACCCATTGCATGTCTGCCAATGAGACCAACGGTTGGTTTTGCATGCTGACTATCTCGTCACCGCTTCGAAAACCTGCATCTGCCGCCCATGAATCAGGTGTCACTTCGCGAACGCCTGTTGCGGTACCAGGGTCAACAATTAGTCCTAGGATTTTGGGATGAGGATATTGATAAATGAGTTCGATGGGCATGGGTTCTGGTTTATTCCAGAACAACTCGTGCCAAGCGTCTCCTACTTGGTGGCAGTGAATGCAACTGCGCGCGACTTCCGGACCATAATTTAGGCTGGATGCAAATCGACCGGTAGATTTCAGCGAAGGCAGGTCTTCGGGATGGGCGAAAGGTTTTGGTGTGCCTAACTTAGCTTGTAGTACTTCCTTAACTTCTGGGTACCGTTTAAAAAGCTGAACGGCTTTGTTCATCGAGGCGATAAAGCCATCCAAAGAAACATCCTCGCTTGATTCAGTCTGATGTGAGCGGGTCCCATACCGTCCTAAAACGGTTCCGTCTGCATGCAGGAAGAAGGCAGCCCAAGATTGGTCGTAGTCGAATTGAAACTGCGACATGTCCATTCCATTGGTGTGTACCACTCGCACGCATACGAACTGACTGAGTTGCTTTCGTAATTGAGGGTTATTCTCGACAACTTGTTCGTCCAATTGCGCGCAGGCTTCGCATGGAATGCAGCGAAAAACGACTAACAATGGCTTGTCGAGTTCTACGGCCTTTTGCTTGCCTTTAGCAACATCGTTATAGATCCAAAAGCCGTCATCCATTACTCGTGCACGATCATTGTTTACAAGCGCATTACGGTCCTGGGCCGGAGCTTTCAAGACCAGAAGCGATACAACTAGTAACGACAAGAAGTGAACAAGTAATATTCTCATGCTTAGGATTCCTGCATTTTCAATCGATCAAACAGAGGGACGGGCGCAAAAGTCTATTCGAAAGAGACCTGACACGCATGCTGGCCTATATTAAGTATGCATGAAGTGGAAGGACTGGGAGACATAACGAACGATTGTTAGAGGCCCAAGATAACATGAATAACTGATGATTTGCAGTGGTGTGGTATTCCCTTATCGAGCCTCGATCTGGCCTTTCCAGGGTGAGTGTTGAGGCCTCAGTCTATGCAAGCTGAAACAATTGGAATTTTAGATAACGTAATTCGGGCATTGCCAGGGGAGTTGGATGGTCCAGCGGCAGTCCCCTTTCTGCAAACAGCATGGCCTTTCTGCGAGCACGGCCAATTTCGTTTTCGTTTGCTTCGCTAAATGCGTGCATGTCGATGTGGCTGGAGCAAGAAGCAAGTGCCAGAAATCCTCCCGGAGTCGTGACTCGAGCTGCCAGCCCGGCCAACCTTCCATAAGCTGCCAATGCTTGAGGGCGTGTGCTTTCGCTGGGAGCGAAAGAGGGGGGATCGCAGATGACAATATCCCAAGATTGCTTCGAACGAATCGCACTCTCCAAGAATTCGAAACAGTCTGTTACAACACCATCATGCCATTTTGGTGGCAAGCCATTGACCTCCCAAATTTCTTGGGCAGACTCGATAGCCAAAGGCGCTAGATCAACGCTCGTGACATGTTTGGCTCCGCCAGTTCCTGCGGCAATTGAAAAACCGCCGTTATAACTAAATAGATTCAATACTCGCCGTGCATTACTCAGTTGGCGAATCAAGTGACGGTTGTCGCGTTGATCAAGAAAAAAACCGGTTTTCTGGCCACGTAATATGTCCGCCTGAAATTGCAGACCATTCTCTAGAAACGAAACTTTCGAAGATCCGACTGTTCCCAGTAGTTCGAGGCTTCCCATATTCTGGTCGCGGAATCTTTGGACTACGGTTGTAATCCCGCAATTTTCGGCCAACCAATTTGCGATCCCTTGGGTCTTGTAGAACTGTTCAGGAGCGCCACCGTCAAGTTTGATGACCGCCGATTTTCCGTAGACATCAATTACAAGTCCGGGGACGCCGTCCCCTTCCCCGGCCACCATTCGGAAGCCGTCGGTAAATATCGGGTCGAAAAAGTTTTTTCGTAACTCCCAAGCCTGGTAAAGCCTCTGGGTAAGCCAAGCGTCGTCAAGTGATAGTTGGCGATCCGTGCGGCAAATTCTAAGAGGAATGGCATGACGAGGATCGTAGATGCCGCTTGCGATTCGCTCTCCTTTGCGATCCTGGAGAATTCCGACCGAACCGCTGGGGGCATCTACGATTTCAATCGCATTCGAATACAGCCATACATGGCCCCGTTTGATTGAACGCAAGAGATCCTTGCGCATTCGAATAACGATGGGCTTACCGGTCCGAACCAGTTCCATACTTGTTTCCTGATCAGGCGTTCAAACGCATTCGCCTGGCGAAAACGTTCGTCCTAGCATAGGTTGCTTTGATTGTTTTAGGATCGAGAGGGAGTGTTGCTAATGTCGGTTTTCCTTCGGCAACAAATATCATGAATAGATCATTGCTCGTTACAATACATACCGAGTTAAACTTGGCCATTTTCGCGAAAGGGCTTCGATGAAGGGCTACTCTACTATTTGGGCCGCGTCTTGGGTTGTGGCAACATGCTCATTGGCTGGTATCACGAAAAGTGCCGAGATTGATGAGCGGACTGAGTCTACCTCGGGTAAGAACTATCTGGAGATGCGCCAGGGCGACACGATCGTTCGGCTGGCTCCATGGGCTGGCGGAAATGCTTATTCATTCTCGGTTGCTGGAGTCGAGTACTTTCGCCAGCCGGAAACGCTTGCCGACTTACCGGGCGTGGGCTATGGAAACCCCGTACTTTATCCAACGCCCAATAGAGTCAAAGGTGCGAAATTCTCATTCGATGGTACTGATATAGTTTTTGAACCGAATTCAGGTCAAAACTTCATTCATGGTTTAGTAAATCGGCATGCTTGGCAGGTGATCGAGAAGTCGGCAACGGTTGATCAGGCTGTTGTTCGAATGCTTGCATCATTCGAATTGGGAACAGGACTAGAGGCCAAATTTCCTTTCCCACATCGGCTTTATTTGACAGTGACAGTCAGTGAGCAGGCCGTCAAATGGACGTACGAAGTCGAGAACGTGGGTAACAAACCGGTGCCGTTCGGATTTGCCCTTCATCCGTATCTTGTTTACCAAGGTACTCGTGAGAACACGTACTTAACAATTCCAGCTGAGGGGTGGATGGAATCTACCCAGCAATTGCCCAGCGGGCGGCTTGTGCCTGCAAGTCAACTGCCATTCGATTTACCACTAGAACAGGCGGTCAGCATGCAAAAAATAAAGTTGGACGATGTGTTTTATGGCATGGTACCTACCAAGCCAACCACAATCGAATACCGCGGGACAGGAAGTGTACTGAAGATTACTGCCTCGGCTCAGTTCACGCACTTGGTTGTCTGGACTCCCGACCGGCCATTTTTTGGTGTCGAGAGTCAAACTTGTAGCACCGATGCGCACAATCTCTATTCTGCCGGAAAGGTTCGTGAATCACATTTGCAGGTGTGCCCGCCGGGGGAGACGATGTCCGGATGGGTTGAATACCGAGTAACTCCCTAAGGCTTAGAAGCTGAAATAAATAAAAAAGGAAGTTTGCCGGTAGTGGTTGAGCGCTTGGGTACACGTCAGTTCGACTGGGTTAGCCGCCAAACTGCTTGCGGTATATAGCTTGGATCAGTGATTCGGTATCCTTGAACTTTCCTCCGCTTGCTAGCGTTGATTCGATGAGTTGACGGGCATCGGATTCTGCATGGCCAAGTGCCAACAGGGCTTGGAAGGTATCCTCAATGACGCTATCACGAATCGGCTCGCTACTGGGGGCTTCACGACGAACAAGCAAAGCAAATTTGGGCATCTTGCGCCGTAGTTTGGCAATTATTCGTTCGGCAGTGGCCGGACCAATTCCTGGTAGCCCGCTCAGCCCCTTTGCATCCTGTTGTTCGATCATGATGGCCGTATCCTGAACGGGCTGCGTCATGGCCCGTAAAGCCTTTTTAGTTCCGACTCCATCCACAGAGCAGAATAGCTCAAAAAAGTCTCTTTCAGGGGTACTAAGGAAACCTATGAGCCGAGGGGTGAGGCGTCCACCACTGGTGACATTACCGTCAATATAGTGAATCGTGTGAAGTGTCACGTCTCGTTGCAACTGAGACTGCAAGTGCCGACGCGTGTATTCTGCAATTAAGATTTCATATTCCATTGGCGCAATGGCCAATGTGGCAAAGTCATCACCCAAGAAAACAAGTTTACCAGTAACTTTAGTGATCATATTTGTAAGCTGAAAAAAGACCAAGTATTGTTGTGGGGAAAAATAGTCTATGGGACAAATCGAAAACGTGAGTGAACATTGTAGGCCGAGTGTGAATTCGCTGAGAGTGCAAACTGAACAGAGGCCGAGCGAAATGGATTCAAAGATTGCCTGAAATTCGGAGTTGCGAGGCGGGAGACAGAGAGAAATGGCGATGTGTTAAGGCAATGGCCAAAGCGTCCGCCACATCCGGTGGATTGGGTGTGAAGCCCAGTCGCAGTTGATGTTGCACAGCCAATTGCATCTGAGCCTTCGATGCTCGCCCTGCCCCTGTTAGCGTTTTCTTAATCTGGGTCGCCGCATACGAGAACACCGGTACTTTGGCATGGGCAGCTGCCAGCATGATTACTCCACGGGCGTGTCCCATCAGGATCGCAGTCGTTGGCCGATCGTAGTGAGAGTATAGCTGTTCGATAGCTAGCGCTTGAGGTTGGAATTCACCTAACAATTCGGTCAGTCCACGATATAACTCCTCAAGCCGACATTCAAGAGCTTCATCTCGCGGACAGCGTATGACACCGGCATCGACGAGCCGGACTTGAGAGCCAGCGAATGACGCTCCCTCACAGGCAATAATTCCGTAACCCGTTGTACCCAGAGCTGGGTCAATCCCCAGAATTGTTTGTACAGGTATCATGACAATCAAGCATCCCTTCTTGGCCGCACTTTTCGGGCTAACATCGTAACTGGATTTTGATTGTCAGCATGGCAATCGGATAATGGGCCGTTGGTTTTTGATCGGATCCTGAGGCGATTATGCCTTCTGCCAGGTCGTGCCTTCCTTCAAGTCCTGAAGGCTAATTCCCAATTGCCCCAAACCGTCACGAATCACATCGGAGGTCGCAAAATCTTTGCTCTTGCGCGCGTTGGCTCGCAGTTGGATGATCAACTCCATCAGCTTTCCTACCAGCTCTCCGGTTCCAGCGTCGCTCTTCTCTTTTGGTTCTTTCAGAAACAAACCTAAAATGGCACCTAGTTCGCGAAGTACACTCATGGCTTGGCGGAGTTCATCCATGGTGGCAGGTGTGCGATTTTGAGACTCCTCGAGCGATTGGGATTCAATGAAGCGGTTAATTGCTCGAGCCAATTCGAACAGATCGCTAACTGCTCCGCCAGTATTGAAGTCATCATCCATTTTCTCCAAATAGGACGCCCGGAATTTGGCGACTTCAACGAGAAGCGGACTCGATTTCTCGCTCAGGGCAGCATCACCGGACTTTCGGTCATTGGCGAAGGCGAGTTCTTCGAGCGCGCCATTGGCTCCCACGCGTGGATAGAATGGCTGTCCTGTGATGCGTTGAAAGCGCTCGATCAGCCGATAGAATGTTGCTAAGGCCTGTCCCGCTTCCTCGAGGCCCTCATCACCGAATACGATGGTGCTGCGGTAGTGTGAACGCAGCAGGAAGAAGCGTATGCGTTCGCCAGTTTGTTTTTCGATTAGTTTATGTAGACCACCGGCGCCTTTACTCCGACTGATCTTGCTGGAGTCATCGGACTCGGGTGCAGTCGTTTGATCGCGGTCACCCTTTCCGCCAACCTTACCGGCGGCTGAGCTAGCCCGCATTAATCCGTTATGCATCCAATAACGCACCATGGGTTGTCCATGGCAGCAATTACTTTGAGCCAATTCGTTCTCATGGTGAGGAAATACCAGATCGAGTCCACCACCATGTATGTCGAAGGTCTTGCCCAATATACGACGGCTCATTGCCGAACATTCGATGTGCCAACCCGGACGCCCTTGCCCCCACGGGCTATCCCAGGAAGGTTCGCCTGGGCGGGCAGATTTCCAAAGTGCAAAATCGCCACTGTTCCGCTTCTTAGCCGCAGCATCTCCTCCTTCGCCTTGTTGGCTGTCCGCACTGCGATTGCTTAACTGCCCATAAGTTGGATCGCGAGTGACGTCGAAAAACACATCACCTGCATTGGCGTAGGCATAGCCGCCGGAGATGAGCTCTTCGACAAACTGGATGATTTCATCCATATTATCGGTGGCTCGAGGCATGTAATCAATTTGGGTTACCCCCAATGCTTGCAGGTTAGCCAGATAGTCCATCGTCATTTCGGTAGCGACTTGAGACATCGACAGACCACGTTTGTTGGCTGATGCAATCAATTTGTCGTCCACATCGGTGATGTTTACGACCCAGGTAACCTGATAACCGCAATAAGCCAGGTAGCGTTTGACGGTGTCGAATATGACAGGTCCAACCATATGACCGATATGGGCTTCCGCATAGACCGTTGGTCCGCACAGATACATGCCCACATGCCCAGGTTTTACAGTCTCGAACGTCTCTTTTTGCCGCGTAAGCGTATTGTAGACGCGGATCTGATTGGAAGCTGTTGTTGATGACGCTGTCATTGAGGTAGTCGAAAATCGTTGAGAGTATGAATGGATGAAATGCGGGACGCTTGATTATAGAGATTCTAGGGGCTATGGGTACGCCAGTTTCAGCGTGCTTATCGCAGTCGTGACTACGGGTAAGTGTCATAAAAAACGGAAGAAAGGCAGGCCTACATTCGTGCTTTCGATTGCGAGTCAAAATACGGCCTTGGTAGCTTGGATTTGAAGGTTATGCTAGCAACAAGTCGGCGGCTCACAAAACTTCATCGGTCGCTAGCCCCTGTTTGTCACTTTGTTCCAGGAGTGCCATATCGATGTTGCGATTATCCACGCAAGTCGTAACCGTTTGGTTATTGCGGATCATGGGGTTCATGATATGCATGGCGGTGGGGCCTATTTTCTTTCCCAGAAGTTGGATGGAAGCAATTGCCGTTGGCTTGGGATTGGGTGAACCCCCTGCCCTGCCCCTGTTCTACTACTTGGCGCGTTCATGTTCCGCTATGTATTTCGCACATGGTTGTTTCATTCTTTTAACGAGTACGAACGTGATTCGCTACCGCAGCTTTGTGTTTCTGATTGCTGGTTTGAATCTGTTTTTGGGTAGCATTTTGCTGGTGATTGATTGGTGGGCGCCGATGCCTTGGTACTGGACCTGTTTGGAGGGGCCACCGATACTTGGCGTGGGAATAATACTCGTCTACTTAGCTCGTCGGTTACCAAAGTTGGACACGACGCTAACTGAATGCAATGGAGAATAATACATGGTTGAACTTGCCAAGATTGCGGAAGTCGGTTCTCTCAGCAACATCTGACCAATGGGTTATGTTTGGCTCAGCAAGCATGTGCACATGGCCTGTATGACTTTCCCTTCTCCCACTGAGCCTACTTGTTCACCGGTCTTACCTTTGAGACCGATACGCGTTGAATCCACTCTTAGAATCTCCGCGATGCGTTTTGCAATTGCTTCTCGATAGGGGGCAAGTTTGGGCCTTTCGGCCAACACCACGCAATCCAAGTTGATAAGCTGCCAGCCTGCCAAGTTGGCTTGTTGCCAAGCCAAGTGCAGCATCTCAGCGGAATCACGGCCCTTATTAGCCGAGTCGGTATTGGGAAACATTTGTCCAATGTCACCCAAGCAGCAGGCGCCGAGCAGTGCATCGGTGATGGCATGTAGCAACACGTCGGCGTCGCTATGACCGGCCAGATGGTGTTCAAAGGGGATCTCAATTCCCCCTATGCGCAAGGGGCCACCGGGAATCAAGCGATGAGTATCATGTCCTAGTCCAACCCGGATGTTCAATGAAAGGTTCCCATGCAGCCGGAAGTTCTCTGAGCGTTTCGTGCAATCTGAGACCACGTTCCAGCGACCGTCACCCGCACGACGCTGGGCTTGCCCTGGATGCCGAAAGGTCCTTTACATACCAGTAATCCATTTGTGGTGTATTGCCAATGGGGAATGGGTTTTGCAAACCGGAATCGACAAATCCCATCTTCCGGTAAAAAGCTTTGGCCCGCGTATTGTGCTCCCAAACGCTGAGATACATGCCTCGAAATTCCAGTTGTTGCGCCAGAGCTTCATTGTGAGACATCAACGCCGCAGCAGCACCTCGCCCATGATAGGCCGGTATCACGTATAGCCGTTTCAGTTCGATGGCAGATTGAATAGAAAGCCCAAGAGGAACGGTATCACTTTTTAACCGCGAGTACGCCACTAGTTCTTCGCCATCCCAAAGCAAGAAAAAGTAGTCCAATGGATCTTCCAGCTCGCGTTGAACCTGGGCCAAGTTATAGAAGTCCGCTATGAGCAATTGCAGATCTTCCTCAGTGCACGTGCCTCGAAATGTCTCAATAAAACGAGCCGCACCAAATTCAGCCACCAGTTGTGCATCGCGGGGTAATGCACGTGTGATTCTAAAAATGTTGTCAGGCATATGGTGTTACTGCAAAAACAATTGATGGGAGTTGGGGCAAAATAGTACAATTGAAGCCCAGTCTTCGGCAGTTTTTTGATCTTAGCGAATCATTTTCGACGAAACCTGGATCGAAATCTAGCATTCAATTCTCATGGTCTCGCAGAATTGCATGCAGGTTCTGCCGTGCTGAATTGTGTACTCGAAAAATCTTGAGCCTTGAAACAGACTGGTCAGCCGAAAGACAAGCTGTTCAGACTGACTTTAACAAAAATGCGAGGACCATGTTGTGGGCTTACCCCGATTCTCTATTTCCATTTTTGGGTTGATATTCTCCATTGTTGCCATTTTGCTGGCCTGGAAAATCGATTTTCAGAAGAACAGGCTGCTTGAACAACATCGGGATGCTGAATGGGAAAGGCGTGTAGTCGCATTGCAGAATGGACTGGATAGGAAGGATGAACAAATATTGAGGCTCCAACAACGCCTTAATAGCGTGACTGAAGAATTAGTAGAACTGGATCCTCTTGGATTGCGATTCGAGGTTTACCGTTTGCTGGATGAAACGGATGCGTTGCGCCAGGAGTTAGCGGTAACTGAGGCACAGCTCCGGGTGGCAGTACGTGGATTTTGATGTGCTGAATTGGCGATGATGTTTTAGCAAGGCTAGGCTGGAACAAACATATCCAGTACCGTGGTTGCATCTCCTAGATCCATACGAATTGCTGGGGCTGCGGCTGGAATAAGAGCCGATTCTCCGGACTTCAAGACTTCTATCTTACTAGAGCCACTCAAGCTGATTTCGGCTCTACCTCGAGGGACTGTTATAAAATGAAATCGGTCGTCTCCCGCTAACACAAGTTGTTTGGCAGTTGGGCAAGAGCGTCGCAAAACGAATTTGTCACATTTTACGAGATCTTCGAAATGGGGATCCTCTGCTGGGCAAGGTTGCTGAAATTCTCGTGGCGCGGCTGAGAAGTCAATGACCTGTAGCGCTTGTTCCACATGGAGTGCGCGGGGCTGACCGTTTGCGTCCACTCGATCCCAATCGAAGATTCTAAATGTTGTATTTGATGATTGTTGAATTTCGGCCACCAGCAGACCCGCGCCTAAGGCGTGGACGGTACCTGCAGGAATAAAAACGCAATCGCCGCTTTGGGGATGCAAAGCGTGTAGACATGCTTCAACATTTCCTTGATCGATCGCTTGGCGAAGATCCTCGGCGGTCGTTCCACTCCTCAATCCCGCATATAGAACGGCATCGGGAGCAGCATCGATGATTATCCAGGCTTCAGTCTTGCCCAAATCAGGTGACGCCATCCGCAGGGCAAAGGCGTCGTCTGGGTGAACCTGTACGCTAAGCACTCGTTGGCAATCCAAATACTTTAGCAGCAATGGTAGTTGGCGCTTGGCAGCCAGAGATTCTCCCAACAACCAGCTGGCATGTTGATCAATCACTTCTCGCAGAGACATTCCCGCCAGCGGACCGTTGGCTACCTGACTAGAGTGTTCAGGGTGGTCGATGATTTCCCAACTTTCGGCCCAAACGCCTGGTCCCGGTACTTGTTTTCCAAGTTTGTCTTGTAAGTTGTTCCCCCCCCACAAATAGTTGCGAAATAAAGGGATAAGACGGATCAAATAAGGTTCCATATACCAGTATTTTCAGATTTTGGAGAACTCGTTTTGACAAGCATGATGCGCCGGAGTGATTCTTAGAAGTTAGTTGAGCAAACCGGCTACAGGTGGCGTTTCCTGTTCCGACTAGGTGGTTCTTCGCAGTGTAGGCTGACCAATCGGTGAATTGCCGACTAAACTATAACCGATTCGTTTCATATCCAGTAAAGGGAAAGTCCAAGGTGGCGAGTAAGAAACCAAAACAACTCACGGACGACCTATTCGAAAAAAGTTCGATGTCGTTTGGTGATCATTTGGAGGAATTACGTAAATCGCTAATAAAAGCGTTCATTTGGTTAGGCGTCGGAACGATCATCGGCCTTTCGTTTGCCGAGAGAATTATTCATTATTTGGAATCACCATTGGAACAAGCAATTTTGGAATTCAATGTCGAATTGGCAATCGCGCAGTTCAAAAATGCCAATGGGGGCGAAGAGCCTCCGGAAGCACTAAAACACTGGATCGCGCAAAATAAGCTGGTTCCCAAGCGTGTATGGATTGCTCCGTTCGCTACTAAATCTTCTGAATCGCCGATCTTTGAAACAGTTGATGTGGATGCTTGGCAAGATGTTAACATGGAGGTGCTAAGCGTCTTGAAACCGCAGCTGCAGTTTGAACCGATCGCCAGCAATCTCTATACCTTTAACCCCATTGAAGGCTTCATGATTTGGCTCAAGGCAGGCTTGGTGGCAGGCGTCGTGATTGGCAGTCCTGGAATCTTTTGGCATATCTGGCAGTTTATTGCTGCGGGATTGTATCCGCATGAGAGAAAATATGTCTATTGGTATTTGCCGTTGAGCCTAGCGTTGTTTTTGGCAGGTATTTGTTTGGCATTTTTTGGCGTTTTCCGGCTGGTCTTAGGATTTTTGATGACCTATACGGTCGATATCAACGTTGAGTTTACTCCGCGTTTGACTGACTACGTAACATTTGCATTGTTTCTACCGCTGGGCTTTGGGATTGCGTTTCAACTGCCCATCGTGATGTTGGGGTTGCACCGTTTCGGAGTCGTTACCGTAGATATGTTTGCCTCGCAATGGCGAATTGCGGTATTGACGATAGCTTTTCTATCGATGGTGCTTACTCCAGCCGATCCGTATACGATGATGGGTTTGTTTTTGCCACTTTGCGCGCTCTATTTCCTAGGCATCTTTCTCTGCCGAGTCATGCCGAAGGGACCGGGCTTGGGTTCAGCCGCCTTCGATCCTCAAGGCTGATACATGTGGCGCGTTCGCGGGAAAAATAACGAAGATGAAAACAATTCCGATTTTGCCTCGCCTGTGGTAGTGACATTTCGTCCATGTGATAAGGCGAGCGGCAGAAATAAATCTACCAATCCTAACCCGAAGCGGCAGAAATAAATCTACCAATCCTAACCCGAAGCGTAAGCGAGGGA
>JAGQOY010000191.1 GCA_020427005.1 Planctomycetales bacterium | reverse complement strand
TTGGTGATGGGAAATATTCATGGCAATTGCCTCAACGTTGATAGCCTCACCCGTGACGGCTCGACTTATCGTGGGCACGGTGAAAAGGATTTTCTGAGTGGCAATGATGTTTGGTTTATGCCGGTGGTTCAAAAGGTTGGACCCGACGGTTGCTTGTACGTGTTGGACTGGTATGACCGTTACCACTGCTATCAGGATGCAAGTGCCGATCCCGAAGGTGTTGACCGAGGGCATGGACGACTTTATCGCATTGTGCACACGGACACGGGGCGACCTGCCTCTGCTTCCCTTGCCAAGGTCGACAATTCAGAACTTGTTAACAGCTTGATGGATGCCAATGTATATGTCCGCAATACGGCCCAACGCCTGCTTTCCGAGCGTGGCTGCAAAGGCGTTACATCTCAGCTGGAACGCATCGTGCTCGATAGGAATCGATCCCAGCAAGACCGTTTGCATGCGTTATGGTCTCTTCTTGGTGGTCGTGCACTTTCGGCCTTAACAGTAGACAAACTGTTGAGCGATGAAGACGCAACCCTACGGTCCTGGGCAGTTCGAGCCATAGGGAACCTGCATTCTGACAATGCGGAATTGGTCCGCAAAGTTGTTGCTTTGGCCAGCGACGATTCGGTTGATGTTCAACTTCAGGTTGCCATTGCAGTGGCTAAATTTGACAGTGTCGATGCACTGGCGACTTGGATTACGATACTTACCAATTGTGGAGAAGACCGACTCATTCCGCATATCATCTGGCAAAACTTGCATCCACATTTACCGGCCAAGGCAGAAGAGTTTTTGACTATGGTTGAAAAAGTGGATCTTGAAAAGGCTCCAGGGTTGGCGGCCATTTTAGGTAAAACCGCTGAGAAACTGCAGCAGTAATAGTTGTTAAATGAACATGATTCAAAAGCTTCACCAAAGCATGATCCAATTCATTCAACACGGCTACTGCTACGCGATCGCAACCTGCGTTGGAGTTCTCCTTGCCTTTTTCGGTATGGCAAATGGGAATACTAGCGGTCTGTATGCTCAGGAGCAGTTTGCCGGCCCGGTCAAGATTGTTGGCCTACTCTGGAACGCCAACCCCAAAAGTTCAGCTGAAACGCTGGCAAAAATAATCCAGACCGCCTTGGATCGCGAATCGGTACAGGAATTGAATCAGGCGTTTATCGGTATCCGCGATAAGCTGGAGAATTCGGTTTCGTCATCGAACTATAATGACCCTCGATATCTGCCTGCCTTATGTGCGCTGGCCCTAATAGAATCTGACAAATGGCACCGCGAATTACACGACGCGTTGGAAACATTGACGCGACGATCGGCAAATGACGTCAATCAAATTCCTCTGGGTGGGCTTGAGTTGGTAGCTAGGGTGTCGCTCGCAAGGGACTCATCGTCTGCTGAATCGCTAATTCAATATGTCGTCAGTAATCAATCCAACTTGGCTGCTGCCTCTCGTTTGCTTCAAATACTTCTGTCGGACTGTGAGTCAGCGACGCATCTGGTTTTAGGTATCTGGCCAAATCTGCCACCTACCTTACAAGCAGAGGCCATAGAGCCGATGACCCAAAATGCTGGGCGAATGCAGGAACTCCTCGCTGCTGTTGGACAGGGAAAAGTCAAGCCTGATCTCTTCAATACAAATCAGCTGAGAAAGTGGATTCAGGCTGGAAACGCGCCCATTACGAAACAGATTGAAAAAATTTGGGGTACGATTCGAGAACAAGATAATGCCCAGCGGCAGTTACTTGTCAGCAGTATGTTGGAACGAATCAAAAATGGAAGCAAGGGTAGTGTTGGACGCGGAGTCATAGTTTTTGAGAGAGTTTGTTCGCAATGTCATGTACTCCATGGCAAAGGTTTCGAAGTTGGACCCAACATTACTAACAATGGTCGCGGAAATCTGGACCAACTTGTTTCCAATATGTTGGATCCGAGCTTAGTTATCGGACCGGCGTTTCAAGCCAAACTGGTTTTGACATTGGATGGTGAGGTGATTGCCGGTCTACTAGCAGACGAAACTGAAACTCGGCTGAAGCTCAAAGTTCAAGGCGGCAAGATTATTGAGCTTGATAAGGTTGATATTGAACAAATCAATACTAGTGTGAAAAGTCTGATGCCTGAAGGGTTGGAGGCCCAGTTATCGGAACAGGAATTCCTTGATCTCATCTCCTACCTGTGCTTGGTGAAGGCTCCTGAAGCAGAAGACAACGAACTCATTCAGGGCACACCAGCGGATTTTGTACAACCCTGAATCTCTGGCGTTAGCAGTCGATCGAAATGCTAGAGAATCTTCGTAAGTTCACTATTTTCACGGCTGCATTGGGGCTAAGCAGTCTCGGTAGGATACAGTCAACGATCCCAACATCTGCTAAGACCTCGGCAAATTGAGCGTCAGACAAACCGTTATTGTTTGGGGGAGCCTCAACGGATTTCAGTAACACTAGCTCATCCGCCCTCACTTGGGAGGCTAGCCAAGCCGCCAATGCATCGGAGGTCGTTTGCCAGTTCTTAGGTAGTGCGTCGAAACTTGGCGGGTTCAAATCCTTGAACGCAGTTGGCGTCACGATTAGCGACATTGGCCCCCACGATTCAGTATTCGACCGAGTCGATGCAACAATTTTTTCTAATTCACTTGTAGATGACACGATGGGTAATTGTGGGCAGAGAATATTTAGCAATCTGGCAGAGGTGTCTAATAAATCAATACAGACTTGGTGAATTTCAGCTGCAGGACACTCGTGAATACGATCATAGGTTCGCACAGCTTCAACAATCTCACCTCCGCCAACCACAATCAAATTGCAGATCGCGAGATCATGCTCTATCCAACGGGTTAGGGCTACGTTTAGATCCGGTACGCACAAGAGCGAGCCACCTAGTTTAACAACGCGCAGAGCTATGTGGCTCATTGGCAAGTTTCCAAATCAGATGCTGGCGGTAGGTTGCGTAGGATACTTTTCAAGATGCCTTTCGAGCAACCAGGCAACCGCTTCGGCCGGACCACAACGAGAGACTTCCCCGTTGATAACTTCAGAGAGGAACGTCGTTGGCGTAATGGGAAAAGATATTCTTGCTAATGCAGCCTGTGCCAAAAAATCTCCATGTCCGCTGACAAATATCTGGATTTCTTCTGGACTCATTTTCGTTGATTCAGTTATGAATTCCAGTTGATATTCGATAGCCTCAGCGATCAACTTGGCCTGCTGGGAAAAAATTTGGTGGGCCATATCGTTGATGATTTCGTGGTTCAGCGACTCACTATCCTCACCAACCATTCGCGCAAGGCGGGCACGTGCAAATTCTTGAGTCCGCGGTCGACCATCTGCTGTGGAAGAATCTCTAGAATTCTCCGAAACTAAGTCTAGACATAGATAAACATCGTCCGTTTTCGCGAATACTTCGTTCATTACGGCGACCCTAGCTCCCCCCAGCTTCAAAGATCCGACAATTGCACAAACTGGGGTCCGTTCCACTCCTGAATAAACGAGCTGATAATTCTCTAGGCGATCGCGATCGGTACGAGCCAAAGTCATTACACCTGGTCGAGCTACGGGTATGACGTCGGTGGTAGTGGATCCAATATCCAACACGATCGCCGCAGGCGCATCGAACCAAGTTTGTCGAGTGACCCAAGTAGCCAGCGCATGCCAATTACTGGCAGCCACATCCCAATGTCTTCGACTCGCTTGGTCTGGCCTAAGCCAGTCTTCGCCCACGGCGTAGATTCTGACATTCTCTGGTTGGACAACGCGAGTGACATGGTCGATGATATGTTGAACACCCAGCCGACGTGAGGCGAAACAATCAGCCAATTCGCCAGTCATGGTAACTGCTAAAAATCTCAATTCAAATCCATGTTGCTGGCAGAACTCCGCGATGAGACATTGCAGTACATCTCCCAATCGCTCAAATTCGATCCACATGGGAAATGGTCGACTGTGGCTTCGTCCATGCCCATCAGCAATCTTTAGATTGGCACCTCCGATGTCAATTCCCATCACTTGAGTGCGTCGGTGATCTAGAGCCGCATTTTGATTCATTGTACTAATATGGGATCCAGCGAAGCGTGGTAATGAACCGGAAGAATGACTTTAAACGTACTGCCAGTCCCTAACTGACTTGTTAGATGCACTTCACCACCCAACAGCTTGCAAAGCTCCTTCACAATTGACAAACCCAGTCCAGTTCCTGAGTATTGCCGTGTTAATCCATCGTTTTGAAGTACTGAGTTACTCTGTCGGAACTTTTCAAATATTACCTCAAAGTCGGATTCAGGTATTCCGACCCCTGTATCGGAAACAGTTACAGAAAAAAAAGTGTTCCCAACGAGTGTGACTCTGACCGTAACAATCCCACCGTCCGGCGTAAACTTGATTGCATTTGACAGCAAGTTGGTCAGGATTTGTTGAACTTTTGCCTGGTCCTGAAAAACAGAATCCAATTCAGGTGATAATTCCAGTTGCAAATCCATGTTCTTTTCATCAATCAGACTGCGCAACATGTCGCATTGTGCTTGCACGACCTCGCCAGGATTGAATTGAGTAGGTTTGACTTCTAATTTACCAGCCTCTATTTTCGCTAAATCTAGAATATCGTTTATCATCTCCAAAAGCAGTTGCCCACTTTTCTGGATATTGGAAGCATACCGACGTTGTTTGTCGCTCAACGACGAAATGTCTTTTAAAACGTCGCTAAATCCGATAATGCTGTTCAAAGGGGTTCGCAATTCGTGGCTCATATTCGCCAAGAAATCACTTTTTAGTCGATTTGCCTCAAACAAGTGAAGATTGGCGTGTGCCAACTGGTCTACACGAATATCCAGTTCTGAATTCAGCTTTTGCAGCTTGGCTTGGCCCTCTGTCATATGGCGTAGCATGCGATTAAATGCATTTGCTAAGTCGTTGAATTCGTCGCCAGTGTCAATGCTGGCACGTAAATTCATGTTGCCACGGCTAACTTCATCGCTCACATTTTTCAGGTAGGTTAGCGGAGTGAGAACAAGTCGACGAAGAGTCCAATGCACGATCAAAAGTGTCGTCGCCATGGTGACCATCCAGATGGCAATCAACACACTCAAGGTTGCGGCCGTGGCCACTTTTGTGTTGCGAAAGGGAGTCTTGATTTTGGCAACACGAAACGGAACATTTTCAGCTGGCGTGTCCAACATCCTCGAATGGCACATGAGGCAACTCGTCGGAAATTGGATCACATGGTAATAGACGTACCAACCACCTTCAGGTGACGTTTGATCGAAGACTGGGCTTACTTCTCGAAAAAGGTCAACTGCCTGCTGCAATTGGTCGATTGCTGAAGCTCCATTTTCTTTTGCGATTTCTTCCAACTCGGCTTTTTTTTGAGCCAGCGAATCTAGTTGACTGCGGAATTCGGTTTGCAATCCTTCTAGCAACTGCAGTTCAATTTCATTGGAAACGGCCACCGATTTCTTGAGCTGATTGTGGTAAATAGGCTCCGGCAACATTAGGAATTCATATTCGTAGTTCCGATTCTCCACCAGAATTCGTTGCAGTTCTGCTAAGACGTCAGGCGGATGCAGCATGGCGTCACTACCTAGTATGGAATCGTTGCCTACGACACTTTCTTTCGATGCGTGGTGCCAAGCAATCGTAGTGCGCGCATAATCTCGAGCAGTCTGCCGCGTAGTTTCTAGAATCAAAGGTTCCGCGACCATTTGCAGAATAAACCAAAAGGCAATCCCAATCGCTAGAAAGAGAGGAATGGAGTAGAGGAGCAGACTCTTCCGCTCCAAGCTCCATCCACCAAAGCTGCTACGCAGGAGGGTTACAACAAATCTAAGAAAATTGAGCAGCACGCTGATTCCTGATGGTTTTTCCTAATGTGCTTTAATGCACGCTAACGGGCATTCAACGTGATATGAACTACGATTGAATTTCACTGCAAATGAATCCACTCCAAAAAGTGAATTGTCAGTCTACCGGAATTCGCTGCAAGTTTGCATTCCAATGGCGTTTGCCTATTCTTGTCGAAAGCCCTACTTCTTTTGGGTACGTCTTCGAGGTTTCAAGCGGCGGCGATTCATATAGTTTCTTGGTTCAACCCTCCCATTGGAGGGTAGCGATTATTACGGAGGATACATTGGCAATTTGAAAAGGTACGTGGCAGCATCCTCAACCCACAAGTCATTGACATGTGAATCAATTGGCAACGGAATCTGTCGAACCATGCAAGGCATTTGTTCCAAACCGTTTCTAAGACTTTGACGTCCATATATTCATTACAATTACTCCAGTCGGAAAGTTTTAAAAAGGCGTCAGGGGAAGTTATTTCCCGATCCGAAAAAGCCGTAATGCTTATCGAAAGCTATTAAGTTCCCAGATCGTAATTGCTTGCCCAGCATGGCCCGTCCGACTAGCATAGCACTACCTTTTGTCGGATTCTTTGTTTCAAACTCTATATTTGATCGGCAGACACCGCGGGAGACAGTTTGATGTCCAAGGCCTTTCGTTTCTGGATTCGTTGTACTACTGTGGCAACGTTGATCGTTGTATTGACCTTTAACCCTGCATGGGCAGGTAAAGGCATTCGCGCATGGATTAAAAAGCGAACCAAGAACTCATGTCCACCCACTTGTTGCATTACCGATCCATGTGGTCAATCTAACTGTGTGGCGGCGAATCCTTGCGGCACGGTCGCGGCACCTGCTTGCGATGCTTTGCCAGCGTGTGATCCGTGTCAAACGGTGGTCGATTCCAACGGTGATATAAGTTCGAGTTGGGATGAACAATCTGTGATTGGGCAGGTCATTGAACCAGCTCCGAACGCTGAAGCGCCGGAATCGACTCTCCAAGAGTCAACGATTGAGCCATCGGGCGTGGTAGAGCAACCGGCAGTAGAGGCCAGTCCATCGGATGCTCCAAACGAATTGGCGGTTGAGCCCCCAGCTGTTGATCAACCACCTGCACCTGAAGAACCTGCCCCAATTATTGAAGAGCCAGCTATCAACGCAGCCCCCGATGTTCAAACATTGCCCGATGCAAACGACCTGTTTGGAGATCCTCCACCTACAATCGAAAACTCAGAGCCCGCAGCCGACCTATTTGGAGAGCCTGAAACACCTGCCAATCCGTTTCCCGGAGATAGCTCTGAACCTTCTGTTGATGTCATTCCTTCAGAACCAACGAATGACATTTTCGGCGAAATTGCGAACCCCGCAGTTGAGACACCAGCTCCGGCACCTACTGATTTGTTCGGTGAACCCGAGCCTCCTAGTGGCGAAGGCACCGAGCCGACAATTCCTCAGGAAGTTGTTCCTAGCGATCTATTTGGCGAGCCGCAGCCAAGCACGGAAGCCTCCGACGCGATCCAGGTTGCACCACCTCAAACAAACGAAATAAACGACTTATTTGGTGAGCCAGCTTCCTCCGAGCCCGCTGCATCGGAACCTGCGGCCTCTGAACCCGCGTTAGACCTCTTCTCCGAACCTCCGGCTTCGGAACCGGCTGCCGATCCGCAAGCCGATTTGTTCAATTCACCAGCTGCCGCGGAGCCCGCTACCGACCTATTCGGTGAACCAACTACGCCAGTAGAAAATGGACTTCCCGATTTGTTCAGCGATCCTCCAGCGGAAGCTCCAGTTGAGGTAGATAACGACCTGTTTAATGCACCAGCTGAGCCTGCTAAAGATGGAAGCGATCTTTTTGGTCAACCAACTTCTGTGGATGCAACTGAATTCAATGATGCACCGACACTTAATGATTTGTTTGGCACGCCTGTTTCGGCTGAATCAGCAGTTGAAACGCCCACCAATGAAGCTTCATCCGCTGAACAACTAACAACGCCACCGACTACGCCCGAATCTCAGAAGGCTGAGCCAACTAAAGAAGATCCTTTCGCCGATCTGTTTAAGACTACGATGCGAACTTGGCGTGACAACACGGGGAATTTCGAAGTAGTAGCGGAACTAGCTGAAATTCATGTAGATAAGATCCGTTTGCTCAAAGAAAATGGAAACTACTGCACGGTGCCTCTCCGACGCTTGTCCGAAGAGGATCGAATCTTGGTTGAGCAAATTGCTGCTAAGATGCCAGAAAAAGTCAAGTATATTTCTCACAACCAGTGAGCAAATTCTTACACCGGATATAGATTCTTGAGGGAAGCGTGTCTCGCTTCCCTCATTTGTTGCCGGCCAACGCAGTTCTGCAATTAGAAAAGGCTCTCGAAGTAGTAGCGATTCTTCAAACGCCTATCAACAATTTTCTTCAAAACACAAGCATACGTCGGTACACCTGGCACTACTAATTTGATGAGCTCTTCGAGAACTGAAGGAAAACTGCAAGCTTCGATCTCGCCAGACACTTTTAGTGGCAATCTGCGCAGCCTGATATCGGTATTGCTACTTGCTCATTTTCTTGCTTTGTTGCTGACCTGGAGTTCCAACCTTGCGCCAAGTGAATTACAACTGCGTTTGAACAGTATCTTCAAATACTATTTGGTACCTACTGGTCAAGTCTACGGTGGGATACCGCTCGAGATTACACACGGCGAGGAACTCGATTTCCCAATTTTCTTTGATATTGGTTTTGACCGGGAAGGTGCAACACACTGGGTGCGACTTCCGACTCCAAGCTCGTTAGTCGAAGATTCTGCGTTGGATTCTCGATGGGCAAGTTATAGCCGAGCGTGCATTCAGATTTGGCGTGAGTCACCTAATGCAGATGTATTTGCTGACTTGGCCGTTTTGGTCGTACGCCGAGCGGCGGAGCTACAACTGGGTGATTGTCAATACGTTCGAATCGTTCGGCCCCATGTATTGACTCGTAGCGAAGCTAGCTTATCTCTCGAGGAAGTGACTAGACCAATCGTTCGGAGTCGCGATGAAGTACTGTATCAGTGCCAGCTCACACCGCTGCCGAATGGCGTCTTGCGAGTAACTCCAATTCTGGAGACAAAGCGGACAGCCAAGAGTGTGCATAGTGCAATGCCCCCGCGTAAGGAAGCGGCTGATGAATGAGGCGCTGTCAGGCATTGTTGAGGGCTGGAACCACTTCTGGTTTCGAGTTTTAGTTCACAGACAATATCGGCTGATTCACAATTTGCTTTGCCTGGTAACTATCCTCTGGTGGTTCAGCTTTTGGATTGGAATTGACGATTGGTTCAGCCTTAACGGCTGGTTTAACGCGGATCTGGCAACCAATTTGATCTATTTCAAGAACCCCGCCGATGCAACGCTGCGATGGTCATTTCTCTGGTGGTTCCCAAGTAGATTCGGAGTTCATGCCGCAATAATTGTTGGCATCCTGTCCAGTCTCCTTGCCTTGATGTATGCCAGATGGTGGACTCTGTTAATCCAATGGCTTGCCGTGGTGAGCTGGTCGCACCGAATTGGTTGGCTGAATTCAACTTTCGAACCGGCTCTCGCCAGTTTCTTATTGTACGATCTTTTGGCCCATGCGATTCCAACACCTCAGGCCAAAATGGACACGCCCGATGCGTTATTATGCAAACACCTTGCCATCCGGCTATTGCAAGTGCATACGTGGGGGCTGTTGGTCGCCGGAGTGCTTCATCAAATTGCAGGAATAGTTTGGGTGAATGGAGAAGCAGTGTGGTGGATTTCAGCCGCGGGCAGGTCGAACTGTTTGCCTGCAGGATGGATGATTACGAGCCCCTTGTTAGCCAATGCCCTTTCTCACGGGTTTATCGGCGTCCAGTTCGTGGCGGTGGCACTAGTACTATACCCTTCTACATCGAGGTTGGGACTAGGATTGGGATATTTAGCAGCCCTGGGTTATGCTTTCTTAGCCGACTATGTACTCTACGGCTTTCTGCTTTGCATCGGACTGCTTGCGATAGGAGTAGGGACCAAGCAATCCGCAAATTGAAGTTGAGTCCATCAGGGCCGAGGAATTCGCAAGCCCTAGTCCAATCGATAAGGTTGGTTTACACTTCTTTAACTGCGAGTGAACTCTCACTTTCCCTAGCGGTGCGGGACGGGTGAATTGCAACGCATCCGGGGGCTTCTATTCCCTGGAACCCCGTGGCCGACTTCTGGATCAGGAAATGTGATTGCAACTCGATTCAGACTGACTTCACTTACTCGTTTCGGCGTTCTGTTTGATATGCTCGACCCAGATTTTGATCCCGCAAAACTCGAGGTAATTCTGTTTCCCAACCCGATGTTGCGTTATCAAGCGAAACCGGTACGCAAGGTCGATCTTCGTCTTCGCAAGATCATTCAGCGAATGTTCGATTTAATGTATGAGCATCGCGGAGTTGGGCTGGCCGCCACGCAGGTCGCGTTGCCATTGAGGATGTTCGTTATGAATCCTACTGGTGATCAGGGAACTGGAAAAGAGTTTGTTATGATCAATCCCGAAATCTCCCGACCTCGTAGCAATGAAGAGGCTGAAGAAGGTTGTTTGAGTTTACCTGGTCTTCACGGAAATGTAGTGCGTTCCAAAACGATTCGCGTCAATGCCTATGATAGGAGTGGCAACGAGATCAAAGCCGATTTTTCTGGTTTTGAGGCACGAATTATTCAACACGAAACCGACCATCTCAACGGGACCCTATTTATTGATCGCATGAAGGAAGGTGCCATCTTAGAAATGGCGGGAGAGCTCGAGGCTTTAACTACGGATTTTGAGTCGAGACAAAGAACTGGAGCCATTGCGTCCAATGAAACTTGGCAAGCATTAGCTTCCGATTGGGAGGCTCTATATTGCTAGTAGGGGCGCGGTGTCTTACTCGCTCGCAGACGATTCCAATGGTTTGGAAAACCCCTTGCGTGATGGAAATCGCCTGCCAAATAAAATCATTGAGTCCCTGGGATCTTAGCCGTGCCGCACTCTATTCCGTTGCCAATAGATCCCCACATACCCGAGATTCTGCAGGGCCTTGAAGAGCACAAACTCGTCGTGCTTGTTGCTCCCCCCGGATCTGGAAAGTCCACTCGAGTTGCGCCAGCATTAGCTGGTCTAGGGATGGCGAGTTCATCGGCTAGAGTAGGGCAAGTACTGCTTCTGCAACCGAGACGAATGGCCGCCCGAGCGACTGCCAGACGCATGGCTTTTGAAGTTGATCAAGAGGTAGGCCAGGATGTAGGTTATCAAGTTAGATTTGACTCTTGTGTCAGTGAGCGCACTCGGCTTATCGCCCTGACACCCGGTATTCTGCTGCGCAGGCTGGTGGACGATCCGCTACTGGAATTCACCACAACCATCATCTTTGACGAATTTCATGAGCGAACGGTGGAGTGTGATTTAATCCTAGGAATTCTATTGGAGTTGCAACAAGAATTTCGTCCTGAACTGCAACTCGTAATTATGTCTGCCACATTGGATGACCAGCAACTTGCGAACTTTTTGAGCGTTAATCGTCCCACTAAGACCAATCCAATTATCGATGTACAGGTCGCACAACATCGAGTCGAGATCAAACATGCCGCGCGCATGCAGTCCCATGAAATTCGTCAGAATCCCATACGACGGATTGTGGACAGTACGGTTGCGACTACCATGAAAGTTCTAAATCAACATGCGGGAGATGTGTTGGTTTTTTTGCCGGGAGTCGGTGAAATTCGTCAGGTTCAGCGTGCACTTGAACCATTCTGTCAGCGGCAGGACTATTCGCTCTTGACATTGTATGGAGACATGCCTGCCCAGGAGCAAGATTCAGTGCTTCGGGCCACTGACAAGCGTAAGGTGATTTTGTCCACCAATGTCGCTGAAACTTCTCTAACCATCGACGGAATAAAAGTGGTAGTCGATAGTGGATGGGCACGAGTTGCTCGGGCCTGTCCCATTTCAGGTCTTAATCGCCTCGAATTGGAGCCTATAAGCCGGGCTTCTGCAACGCAACGCGCTGGACGTGCTGGACGCACAGCGCCCGGTATTTGCTATCGGCTATGGGATGAAGTTACTCATCGGTCGCGTCCCGAACATTTGGATCCAGAAGTTCTACGCGTCGAGTTGAGCGGTGCGGTATTGCAGCTTACCCACTTAGGACAGAGCAACGTTGACAAGTTCGCTTGGATTTCATCTCCACCCGCAGATGCTTTGTCTGCTGCTCGGCTTTTGCTTTTCCGGTTAGGAGCCTGCCATTCGCACGAGAATCTGCGACTCAATGATCTCGGAAAAACGCTTGTTCGATTTTCGGCAGAACCACGCATTGCTAGGCTTCTTATCGAAGCTCACCGCCTCCAGGCGCTACACGTCGGTTCGCTAGCAGCTGCGATGCTAAGCGAAAGGGACACATTTGAGCCCGTCGACAATGCGTCTGCTACCTTGAATCCACACGTCGAGATTGGGGAGTGCGACGTTACGAACCGAGTGATGGCCTTGAAGAAGTACTTGGATTCACGAGGCGCGGTTTGGGCGACCAATTTTCCCTGGGGTCGTGTGCGGAAATCAGCAACCTTTCAGTTGCAACGTGTTGCCAATCAACTTTATCAACAAGCCATTAGTGCGCTGGGGCCAGTGGAGGATGTGTCGGATGACTATATAGTTTCGAACAACTTGCTAGCCAAGGCTCTGTTGACTGCTTACCCAGATCGTGTTGCCAAGCGGAGGTCGGCCGGTAACCCAAAGGGACTGATGGTGGGAGGAAAAGGAGTTCGACAGGAACCGGGCAGTAACTGCTTGGCAAGTGATCTCTTTATTTGTGTTGAATTGATGGATCGGGGCGCAGAGGCCTCGGTGCGGCTTAGTTCCGGCATTGAGCAACAGTGGTTGCCAGTCGAGTTTCTGGCAGAAAACAACGAGAGTTTTTATAATCCCACAACTTGCAGCGTCGTAACTCGCAAGCGAGTGCGGTGGCTAGATTTGGCGATTGCTGAAACGCCACAACCAACGATCTTGGACAACCAGACAGCTAGAATTCTCGCTCGAGAAGCGAGCATCTTGGCTGATCGAATTTTGCCTGCTGACAAGAGTTTGATGTCATGGCTCGCGCGTGTGCGGTGGCTGGCACAGGCTATGCCAGAAGCCGAACTACCTTCGTTTGCGGGAGAATCTTGGCAGCAGCTTCTGAACGAATGGTGTATTGGCTGCAAATCGCTCGAGGAACTACGGAAACTGCCTTGGAAATCTCTGTTGGATACCAGTTTGACGTACCCGCAACATCAATTACTAGGTCAGCAGGCGCCCGAATTTTTTCAGATGCCTTCTGGAAAGCAGTTCCGCTTGGTTTATGAGGAGGGTAAACCACCGATCCTGGCAGCCCGAATTCAGGATTTTTTTGGGTTGTTGCAAACGCCCTGCTTGGCAGGAGGGCGAGTGCGTCTCGTGCTGCACCTGTTGGCCCCCAACAATCGGTGCCAACAAATTACCGAGGATTTAGGCAGTTTCTGGCAAAACACCTACCCCGTGGTCCGGAAGGAATTACGAGGCCGCTACCCCAAGCATGATTGGCCAGAAAACCCTCTCAATTGGATGTCCAAAAAATAAGCAAGGACGTTGTTGTTGAGGTTTCCCGCACACAAACCGTCGCAGAAAAGTCGTCGCAGGGCGTCAAAAATGACTGTGCGAAGACT
>JAGQOY010000190.1 GCA_020427005.1 Planctomycetales bacterium | reverse complement strand
GACTCCGGCGGCTACCGTATCGGAATCTTCGGCGGTCACTGAGGTTCCCACTCCCTTGGCAGTCAGGTCATAGTGCCCATTCGCAGATAGTCGAACATTTCCTCCTGCTTGGAGACTCAGATTATTCCCGATGGTTGCTGTATTCGTTAGTTCGACAATATTGAAGGCAACCGATGCTGCAATGCCTAACCCGCCTGACTCAGATCCGGACTGTGCAGAGGCGTTTGAGTTTCCTTGACTGGATTCACTTGAGGCGCTCGGGACACTCGAACTATCTCCTGTATTGGTTGCCGCCCCTGAGTTGTCTGCAGCATTTGGATTGCGTTGGGCATTGGCTTCTTGATCCGGATTATTACTGTTGGAACTCGTACCCGAAGCGCTGGCTTTAGTTTCCAACTGGCTATCTAGCCGTGTGATCGATTCGACGGTCAGGTCCCCTGTTACGTTTAGGCTGCGACCGATCGAAGCTTGGACATGATCATCAACTTCGTTTAAACCGAATGAAATGCCGATGCCTGTTTCGCCACCATCTGCATTACCATCTGCATTACCTTGTACATGATGTTGATGGTGGGCGCGAACAATGGCATTGCCGCTTAAAACCGTCGTTCCGACAGCGGTTCCAAGCAGGGCTTGCGTGTTGTTATGCAATAGGGCGAGCGACACGGCGGCTCCGACTCCCGTAGAACTACTATTACCACCACCTCCGCCACCGCCACTTCCTCCGCCACTCGAAGCTTGGTTTTTTGCACCATTAACAGCCACGGCAGTAGATGAATGATCTGCCAGGGCTTCAACGATTACGTCTGTCGCCCCACTCGCCAAACTGGCACCATTGGCAACGGTAGCTTCAACATCATGTGTCCCTCGCAGCAAACTAAAAGAGCCACCCACACCGAACGATGATGCACCAGCACCTCCCGATTCGTCTGGTTTGGCCTCTGCCAAGGAATTGGTTTGTGATTCGGCTCGAACTATTACGGCTGAACCATTGAGTCCATTTATTTGCACGCCTGTTTCTAAGGCAGCCCGTGTATCGGTATCCGCAATAACGATTGCCACCGAGCCGGCGATTCCGTTATCACCCCCTCCCGCGCCCGAAGTGGCGCTGGCTGAGAATGTATGCTCAGCGTTAGCAGCCGCCATCTTCGATTCCACGGTTAAACCTTTAGTCGTTAATATGGTGTTTTCACCAATAAACGCTTCGTTAATGACCAGCGATTTCACCAGCCCAACAGCTACACCCACAGCCAAATCGCCTCCATTAAGTGTGGCAGAAGAATCCGCCTTAGCTGTGGCGTCGTGGTCTGCCTCCGAACGTACAACGGTGACTCCACCCACGGTTAGATTGCGATTTGCCGGAATCACCGCATGGGATTCTGCTTCAGCGATGTTAATCGTGACTGAAGCGGCCACAGCGATAGATCCACCTTCGTTAGTGGATGCGGAAGGGTTCTCTTGGGTGCTTGAACTGTTACGGGCTCCACTTTCTGCCATGGCGGAATCGGCACTGTCTCGCTGTGTTTGCGAGCGGGAATCGGTACTCTCTCCTTCCTTCTCTTGCGCACCCGTGGCGCTAGCCAGAGCTTCGGTATGACTTTCTCCCGTAGATGTCGACGTCACAGAGACGTTCCCATCGACAAGCCAATCGCGGTCCGTGCGCGCATCGGAAGATTCGTTTAGATAGGCAAATGAAACGGCGGCACCAATTCCGGCATCCGCCCCACCTTGAGCGTCGCCATCCGCTTTGTTATTTGAGTTGCTATGGTGTTCGGCAGAAATGGAAAGACTTCCTGTCACATGAGTGCTCGAACCTGTGCCAATTTTCGCTATGGTGTCTTGATTGCCTACTTCAATTGCTAGTGCACCTGCAAAAGCTGTATCCCCAGCAGCACCCGCAGTCGCCAATACGTCTGAGGTTGAGTTCGAATCAGCTACTACGGTAAGGTTATGAGCGCCGTTCACGACGACTGAATTTTCGATCACCGCCGTCGTTGTTTCATCCACCCCTTCCAACACAAACGCTGCCCCCACCCCGATGCTCTTGCCATTGGCAAGTTCCTTTGGAGTTGCGTGGCTCACATGGGTTGAATTCGCTGACGCCTTGACGGAAACATCCTGGTTTCCGGCTGTGATAACCGCAGCTGGACCTATCGATGTTTGAGTCGTTAGTGTGTTGATGTTGACTGTAAAACTTCCTGCAATACTGTTATCAGCGCTGCCTGATCCCGCCTCAGCTTGGGCATCGAAGCTATGCTGCAAATCACCATCTACGTCGCGCATTTTGGCTTCTAAAATCAGCCCTGCCGTAGTCAGAGTACTACTACCGATGGAAGCCACGTTGTTGACATCGGCCGACATAAGAGAGACCGCAATACCTACGCCTGTATCTCCCGCTTCCGCGCTGCTCGCATTGGCAATCGTATGTGCATCATGGTTTGCCAATGCACGAACGGTCGTCGTACCGGTAACGTTGACCGATAGTCCATCAGCAATCTGAGCCTGAGTTTCTGACTCCGGAAGGTTCACACTAAAGGCGGCCGCTACGGATATCGACCCATCTGAGTTTGAAGAGGATGGATTGCTCTGCGTCGTACTGCTTGAGCGAGCTCCTCCGTCAGCGGCTCTTGCGTCGGCATCGGTCCGGGCACCTGCGGCTCGGGCGTCGGAATCCTGTCCATTACTACTTTCGTTTTTTTTGCCTCCTTTTGCACTCGCGTTAGAATCTACGTTGCTCACTCCGGCTGACGTGGACAGAACGTCCAATGCTCCCGAAATGCTGAGATTCCTTGTGATATGCGCATCTGAAATCTGGTTGTCGTAGGCCAGCGCAAAGGCTGCACCTATCCCAGCGTCTTCGCCTCCTTCTGCATCGCCAGCAGCAGAGGTGGTGGTCGATGAATTTGAGTCAGCTGTAACTGCAACACTGCCGTTCACATTCGTTGCGCTAGGTGCGACCCCAAGGCGACTGAACGTGTCATCATTAGAGACCAGTATCGAGACTGCTCCCGCAAACGCAGTTCCGCCACTTGCCCCAGCGCGGGCCTCTGTCGTCTTGGAATTTTGGCTTTGGGACAGGACAGATAGGTTGTTGACATTAACCAGAACTGCACCATCCCGCATGGCCGACTCGGTCGTATGGTCGACAATGTTGAGAGCTACCGATGCACCCACTCCGAGACTCTTACCGATCGCGTTTTCGTGCGGAATAGCATGCAGTGTCGTTGTATGTTTCGTTAGGCTAGATAGGGTCAGGTTTGCACCCCCAACATCAACAACTGCATTTTCTCCGATCAAAGCATGTGCATTCGCAACCGTTACACCTAGTGCCAAGGAACCGGCAACGCCAAGATCATCGCTTGAATTCGCGCCGGTAGGACCAGCGATAGAATCCAGAACCAAACTGCTACCGTCATGGCGTGCATCTACCGTAACCGTATTACCAGAGATGTTCGCTGTCCCCAGTACGCGTGCATCCGCATCTGCATTGATGTGTTGAATAGCAACGGCCACGCCAATTCCAGAATCTGCGTCTCCGCTGGTAGTCGAACTGTCCGCTGTCGTAATAATGGTATGTTTGGCGGTTGCCAATTGAACCACGTTACCGCCTGTTGACTGCAACGTCGCATTCTGGATATCAGCGCTAGTGTTTCCACTCAAATTGCCGATGGCGATGGCAGCTGCAAACTGAACATCTCCCTCGGAGGTTCCAGCGTCTGCATTGCTCAACTCCGCTTCACCTCGAGTCGTCGTGCTATTATCGTGATCATCCTTTGCTCCGCCGGGAGTTGCCTTCACGGTCGTAGTTGCGCTGCGAATACTATTGGCAGTGACGTTAAGATTTCCCGTCGAAACCACACTTGCTCCGCCATCTACTAGCAGTATGGTATCACCGGTGACAGTTGTCATCGCCAGCGTGATTCCTCCGGCATCGCTGATTCCAAGAGTGCCATCGGCATCTGACTTGGCCTGAACAAGATTGTTTGAAATAAGGTTTGCAGTACCGCCTGCAGTAAGACTTGAGTTTCCAGATAGATGCAAATTGCTTGTGCTATCAATGATACTGATCGCGATTGCTGCATCTTGTTGCGAATCGTCGTCGCCTGGATTGCCATCATCGGTTGGCACACGACCAATATCCGTAGTGATGTTGGATTCAGCCCAAACTGTAAGATTACTGGTGGCGTTAATTACACTAGCATTCTGAATTGAGATATTGGCACTGCCACTTACAATGACCTCGGCAAAGCTCAGTTGGCCATCCATCACTGAGTCAGCGCCTACCAATAGAGTTTTGTTGGATTTTGCTTCTAGGCTGACATCGTTGGCCGATATCGATCCTCCATTGATTGTGATTTGAGCTGCGGGGAAGGATAGAACTTTGTCTGGGTCAAGCGCGGTTCCCGACGTTGAACTTTGTGGACTGGAACGCAACAGCAAGTCGCCGGCAAGAGTGGCATTGACGTTATTGGCTGTGATATCGGCCGTGGTAATTATGCTCAAACCATACGCCAGCGAGGCTAAACCGGAGCTACTTAAGAATAGGTGATCTTCACTTAAGCCTGGGATTTCGATTCCGCCCTCAAAATTGAGCGTCAACATCCCACCATTATTAACAACAAAGTTGTTTAGCAGACTTAGTGAATTAAGATCGATGCGGATGGTATCGGCAAATACATCAATTTCGCCGGCCGTGGTTTGGTCGCGGTGAATATTGACACTTAAGTCGCTGGGATCGTCCAGAATGGCCGTTGCCACCTCTGACATTCCAGAAGTGCGCAGTAACTTCAAAAAGAGGTTACCACTGTCCTGTTGTGCCACGAGAGTCAAATCATCCGCAAGCAGGTTGGCTTGATCCGTGGCAAATTCCAAGTCGGCGGTCAACAACTCTCGCCGCTCTAGGGATTCTACAACCAACGAGCGAGCTCTTTTCGATTGGAGACGACGTAGGAGTTGACGTCTTTTGGATAATGATCTCTTTTTTCGCATCGCATGCACTCGATGAAAGGAGTCCTAGTGTTCCTACCGCAGCGAGTGCAAATTCTTCATATGAGACAGATCTCGGAATTCGCCCAATTCGCTGCGGTCGACTGGTTGTCTACATGATTCATGCCGATGGTGGCATGAATTGTTACAACGATCACGGAAATTCCGAGTTTTTTGATGAACCCAGCTTTGTTTCACTACCTGGGTTCAGAAGAACACTTTTCATAAGTCGACTATGGTGCAGTCGCAAATGTGAAACGAAGACTCCATTAAGAACAGAGCCTGAGGTACGAGTTTCGAGAATTCGCACCGATGCAATGTGTAGATATTAGGTGTGAAACAGAACTAGTTGCGCAGCACAGACCCTCTCCGCTCGTTCCTCGCGACTCTCCCAGTGGGAGAGTTAGTGGAGGTGAGATAGTGACTACTCTATTACGCGACTCTCCCTGTGGGAAAGTAAGTTGTATTACTCAGCGTCTCTTTCGATATCGCAAACCACGGGCAGTGGAAAGTGACATTAACCAACACAACAAAGTGTTTGGTTCGGGAACACTGCTGACCGACACCGTGAAGGAACCCAGGTATGCACCTTTGACATCCCCAAACGTTGGAACATTTTGGAATTTGGCTCCATCAAACTCCGTCGTTGTAAAATAATTGGTCGTTTCCCGGTCGGCATAAATTTCGAACTTGCCTATCGCATCATCGGTCGGAGAAAAGAAATTCGCCTGAAAAAGATTGCGACCTGAACTGGGAATTGAAACATTGGCAAAAGCCGCATTATCGGCACTGACCGTCTGCACATCTCCAACTGAAGAGAGAATCGGGATTGTCGCATAGCTAGGAAAAACGGAATTGCTGCTCGGAATGCCAACAGATTGAATCGAAATAACTCCACTCGCGCCGGCCGCTGGCAGAATTCGCAATCCAACGTTGAACGCATTTAGCTCGTTAGCGTTTGGCGCATCATCATTGCTGGTCAGGCCAAATAAGACAGCTGCTGGACCTAAAGGGTCGGTGGAGCGATCCCAGTTCAGTTCTCCGATCAAATTGAGTACCAAATCACCTTTTGCTGCTTGGCCGAGACTACTTAATACGAATGCTGCCAGGATGCAAACGAATGGTTCACGCAATGCTTTGAACATGAATACTAGCCCGCAAGAATTTCCTTGAGTGACTTTTCTCGGCGTAATGGGGCATCCCAGTGTGCGCGAACCATTAACGGTTGGCTGCACTTAGAGAAGAAAAAGGCACCTAACGAAGGGCTAATGCCTTTAGAAGGCCAGAACGTTACACGAACTTACAACCAATCTGAAAAAATCCCGGATTCTTGCAATCTTTTACGTAAACGTGTCCATCGCACGCGAATTGCTACGGGATGAATTCCCAGACGTTCGGCAACTTCGCCAGAAGTGTATCCCTCCAATCGCATCTCGAGCATTTTGCGCTCAATTTCATGCAGGCTTTCACACAAGCGTTCCAATTGATCATTGAATTGGGCAATCTCGACGGGACCCGTATGGGGATTCGAAATCGCACTTAACATATTCGTTAAGTACACCACATTACCGCTTGGGGAGGACTGATGTTTCAATTGTCGCCGCAGAGTTCTCCACTTGCGCGCCACCTTGCGACGAACGATGGTACATGCCAATGCAACTAGCTTGTCAGAACTTTCGATCGAGAACTTCTCGCTTCGAATTCCTATCAGCAAGCTTCGATGTACGGATTGAAGCAAATCCATGCTATCTAAATGCAACCGCAGCTGAGGGCCCAGCAAGATTCGAGCCACGATACGAACTTGACGTTCGTATTGTTGGCAAATGACCACCTGGGCCTCAGAGTCCCCAAGAGCCGCGCGACCGAGTATTTCCGAAAACTCGTTCTCGGTTAAAGGGTCATTTTCCAACAAGTTTTTTGCCTTTTGGATGTAACACTTGAAGGCTTATTGGGCATGTTAATGCAGTAGGATATTCGTCGACGACTACTCGCCCAAACAGATAGGAAAGTCCCAGTGGTTTTGAGGAGCGAACTGGACGAAAATCGATAGGCATGTCGCTAAGGTTTGCTTTATTCCATAAACATACCACAGAAACAAGCCTATAGATGGAGGCTTTCCCGGACATTTTTGGGGTAAAACTCGCTTGACCCACGTAATTCCCTTCGCCGGGTAGCACTAATCGAAGCTCAACGATCAGTGAGAACAGCTTTTATTCTAGGCAGTTATTGAGGATAGTGAGAGCATCGAAATCTGGCCTATGGCGAGTTCCCTCCACAAAGTAGCCCTCCCATGACTCAACACGATACTTCGGGTTCCCTGCTATCGACCACGATGGAACGTGCACGCGATGAGTTGGGAGCATACGTAAAAAGCAATCATCGTAGCCCATGCGAAGCTGTTCTGGAGGACCATCCAACCCTTGCCACCGAACCTGACTATATTCTCGAGTTGATCTATCTTGAGTTCATTTTGCGACAAGACCAAGGCTTGCCTACCGAAGCGCTTATCGCAGAATATTTGGAACGATTTCCAAAATTCTATGACGACATTGTAAAGCTGTTTCGTGTCGACGCGGCCTTTCATAATATGGGCGTCGAAAATCCGACTTTGGAATGGTTTTCTAGTGCGGATACTATCGAATTAGAGGAATCCATTGGCTCAATCGGCGATTACAAACTGGTTGAAATACTCGGTAAGGGAGGCATGGGAGTCGTTTACCGTGCAATTCAAGGGCGGTTAGGGCGGGCAGTCGCCATAAAAACAATTGCCGACGAGTATTTAGATACACTTTCGATTGCTAGATTCCAAAAGGAAGCCGAACTGGCATCCAGCCTACAACATCCCAATATCGCTCAAATCTACGAAGTTGGAAGTTGCAATGAGATTCCGTTCTATTCGATGGAGTACGTATCTGGAGGTAGCTTAGCGGAGACACTTCGAGACCAACCGTTGAGGCCTGATTTGGCGGCACGCCTATTGGCCGTACTTTCACGAGCGGTCCATTACGCTCATTCACAGAATATCATCCATCGCGACTTAAAACCGGGCAACATACTGCTTAGCCCAAGTTCTCGGCCTGAAGCGCTCGACTTCGCCGAGGTTTCAATACGCGGTACTAGCCATACACTGCAGTCGCGCAATTCAGGCCATATCCGGTTTGAACCAAAAATTGTTGACTTTGGACTTGCCCAAAATATCGCTGAAAACGAACCAAGCGTTTCTCGACCGCGCGCTGCCGGAACGCCTAGCTATATGGCACCGGAACAGATCGATGCTGTGCACGGATTAACGGGACCAGCTTCCGACATCTATGCCCTGGGTGCAATACTTTATCATGCCTTGGTGGGTCGCCCGCCGTTTAGTGCTGCGACGCCGCAGGAAACACTACGCCAAGTACAGTTCGATGAATTAGTCTCGCCGCGTCAATTGCAACCTAAGATTGCAGGTGATCTTGAGACGATTTGCCTGAAATGTTTGAGGAAATCCCCACAGGGCCGATACGCTTCAGCGGATCTTCTTGCCCAAGATCTGCAGCGGTTTTTGGAGGGCAAGCCGATACTGGCGCGGCCTGCTTCGGTCACCGAAGTCGTATTCAAATGGGGCAAAAGGCATCCTAGTCTTGTCGGACTGATGGCCGCCATGCTTGTCACAGCCCTACTTACCACCTGGCTATGGCGACGCTCCGAACAAAGCCTGGCAGCTGAATTGCAAGAACGGCAAATTGGAAAGCAACTAGATTACGCGCACAATATTACTCTTGCACATCTGGAGTACGAGTCCAACAACGTTGAACGTACTCAAGAGTTGTTAGCACAATGCGATCCCCAATACCGCAATTGGGAGTGGGAGTTCCTCGACCAACTTTGCCAGGAGCCCATCTGGCAATGTACTTCTCCAAGCAAACACCGGTTATCAGAGGCCGCTCTTAGCCCAGACGGCAGGTATGTGGCTACGGCGCATGGGGCCTGGGGAGTCGATTATGACCAAACGGTCTATGTTTGGGACACAAAAACCAATCGCCTTCTTTGGGAGCTCAAAGGGCATCCGATGTGCTCAGTGATGGACGTCCGGTTCAGTCCTGATAGCGCGCGGTTACTGTCGAGTGCCGTCGTATGGACGACTCCAGGGGGTTCAGGTGGAGTAATCGAGTGGGATATTTCCACAGGGAAGATGACCAGAGTATTGGCAAAAACCAATGCACACGCATCGGCTTATTCACCAGACGGAGGGCTAATTGCAATTGGTGAAGCGAATGGACAATTAAGAATTTTGGACGCTAGATCCGGATCCGTAATCAAACAAATAGTCAAACACCGTAGCATTGTCCTTAGCCTTGCGTTCGCTCCTGATGGACGTTACCTGATCTCAACAGCGCGCGATGGAACGGTTGGGATTTGGGACACCGCATCTTGGAACTCCGTCACATACATGACTCAAATGGGTGATCCGCGAATAGCAGCTTGGTCCCCTGACATGAGAAAAGTGCAGATTGTCAGCTTTGGTGGCCAAGTTGATACGTTTCTTTGGAATGGCAAAGCACTCCATAACCCTGCACGACAAGCCCGCGCATATACTCAGATTGTTCGATATGCACCTGATTCACGCAGCTACGTCACGGCCGTAATGGGTGATCCAACGCAATTGCATGATGCAGCCAGCGGTCGTGTTATACGGCAATTCCATGGCCATCGAGGCAATGTCAGGTCGCTGGTTTTTGACCGATCGGGCTACCGACTGCTAACTGCCGGGGTCGACGGTTCGTGCAGTATTTGGGACTTGACGCGAAGTGATTTACATCTCAACGCTCAGACAACTGCTGGCCGAATCGCAGCGGTTGACTTCCATCCCTCAAGCAAACAATACGCAGTTGCAATCCGAAAAGAACTTGCCCGAACTGCATCCTCAAGTGGTAAGCCTAGGATAGAAATATGGGAAACTGAGCGACATTCTCTTGTGGCTAGATTCGAAGGCCACCGTGACTGGTTGAATTGCGTTCGATACTCCCCAGACGGCAAATATCTTATCTCTGGATCAGACGACAAGACCGTTCGAGTGTGGGACGTCGACGCTCAATCAGCTACAGCTGTATTCACTGGCCATCCGAGCGCTGTAATTCATGCAGCATTCTTAGATGAGCAAAGAGCGATTTCAGTCGATAAGAGCGGGCAAGCGATCATTTGGGATATTGCGTCTCGTAGAATTCTAAATCAATGGCAAGTGGCTAACCGGTCAACTACCGAATCAGAGATCCCGTTGTCCGCTGAAACGCATTCGGCCTCCAAAATCTTGGTTGTCGCCGAGGAAACAGAAATCACTTTCTGGGATCTTCAATCAGGGGCAAAATTGGCAATCGTACCCGCGCCATCTCCTATCTATCACTTGCAGTTCGACCAAAGCGGAAGTCGATTGTCCGTCTCCACGGAGCGCGCGGACATCGAGATTTTTGATACTTCTCGATTGAAATCGAAGGGAATCGTGGCACTGCAACTTACCCTGAAAGGTCATACTGAAGCCGTGACGTGCACCACATTTAGTTCTGACGGCAGCCGTCTAGTTAGCGTAAGTGAAGACGAGTCCGTACGAATGTTTGAATTGACCACTGGCCGAGAGCTACTCAAACGCATGGATCGTCCAGGCATCGACCATTTGGTGGTTTTCAGTAACTCTGGTCGGCAGTTTGTCCATGTCGAAGGCCGATGGATGCATTTATACAGCTTGGATGAAGTTGATCCTAACTTAGGCCTGGATCCGACGGAGAAATTGATCAATTTCCATAGGAAACAGCTTAGTGAAGCAAGATCCAAATTACAGTCATTTAGTTGCTCATTTCACAGCCGTGTCTTGTCGACACTCCAGCCAGAAGTACTCTCACACCGTCTCGACTTGGCGGATAGTCTGGCTGATCTTGGTGATTATGATGCTGCCACACAATCACTAATAGACGTCACACCTAATTCAGTCGCAGAAAAAATGTATCGCTTGTCAAGCCTGCTTCGTGTTGCTTTGCTACAAGGTGATCGGCCTACTTACCAAGACTATTGTCTTGAGCTTGAACGACTTGCGAGGGACGCCAATGAAGATTGGATATGGAATAACGTCGGGTGGTATGCAGCACTGCAACCAAATTTGGATATCCGACTAGATGCTATCCTCGACCATATTGAACCTATCCTGTCTTCCTCCCACTCTGGGACCTACGCGAATACAGCCGCACTCATGTACTACCGCATGGGGTTATTTCAAGCATCTTTGGCAACAACCCAAATGGCAAAGCATGCTACGGAAGTCAAAGTACCTGACCCCTTGAACGACTTGGTTGAATGCCTAGCACTATGTCAAGAAGAGCTAAGTTTTCAGAATCGAAATTTCGCCCTGCCCCCAACCAAAGTAGCAGACGCGATACCTAACACAGCTCAAATCCCAGATGCAAACGATTCATCGGCCCGGCGCCTGGAAATCATACGCGACCGGATCAACTCCATTGAGGAATGGGAAAACCAACGACAGCAACTTGCCGAAAACTTAATATTGGGCAAGCTCGATGATTGGAGAATTCAGCACACGGATATCAAATGCTTGATGGACGAATTGAAGGATTTAGAAGCCCGCCTGAAAATTGAGTAGCAACGCTCCATTGGCCCTCGAATCTAACTCTGAGTGTATCACCCAAATTCTGGGTAGCGAGATCGGCCTGAAATCTGCACGGCCAGATATCGGTATTTCCGGGCAGGAATAGTTAGCCTACCTGGGACAACAATCTATAACTGTCGCGGACTTTTTGGCAGATGATCAGCAAATTCCGAAAACGACACATCTGCGGCTCGACTTGGACCGTATTTTGGAAATGATGTGGTTTTTTCAGATTTTCTAGCTTCGTTGGGAACATGATTATGCATCTTCTTCGATTATCCCTACTTCTTGCAGTGTGCTTGATGCCTCAGGTAGCATTTGGGGGGCTTGTAGTTTATTCAGTAGCGCTAAGTGGACCAGCTGAATCGCCTGCCAATTCCTCTCCCGGAACGGGGACAGGAACCATTACGTTTGATGACGTCCTGAATACTATGCGCGTCCAGGTCTCCTTTTCGAATCTGTTAGGAAACGTAACGAATTCTCATATTCATGCCCGCACAGCGACTCCTTTTTCAGGTACGGCTGGAGTTGCAACACAACTTCCTACTTTTACTGGTTTTCCAGCTGGCGGTACTTCCGGAACCTACGATAACACCTTTGACATGTCCTTGGCAGCAAGTTTTAACGGAGCCTATGTTACTGCCAATGGCGGCACACCTGGCACCGCATTCTCTGCCCTCATGCAAGACGCCCTGAATGGCCAAGCCTATTTGAACATTCACTCATCCCAGTTTGGCGGCGGCGAAATTCGCGGCTTCCTTACCGCAGTTCCTGAACCTTCTAGCCTGCTGATGCTTTCGATGGTTGCTGTCCCTGCCTACACGCTGCGGCGACGCCGAGCGTAAGTTCGAATCAGAGACGAGAGTAATCCATGAGTTTTGCATCTAGAATCGTATTGTCATTTCTGCCGTGCGTGCTCTTTGCACACACGGCATTCGCCCATGAAGTTGTTTATTCGGTGGCTCTGAATGGAGCTAGCGAATCACCCTCGAACAGTTCAAATGGTACCGGAGCGGCCACCGTGACCTTTGATCTGGACTTGATCACCATGCGAGTCCAAGCCAGTTTTTCCAACCTGTCAGGCAATGTTACTTCAGCACACATTCATGCTGCCACTCTAATTCCAGGGCAAGGCCTCGCCGGAGTGGCGACACAAGTTCCTACCTTTCCTGGATTTCCGTTGGGTGGAACTTCTGGGACCTACGATCAAACTTTCGATTTGACGATCGCCTCCAGCTACAACCCAGATTTTATTACGGCTAGCGGTGGCACTATTTCCGATGCTCTTAATGCGTTGGTCTTTGCTGCGGAACAGAACCGAGCCTACTTGAATATTCACACGTCGGCTTTTCCTTCCGGAGAGATCCGCGGCTTTTTGACTGCGGTACCTGAGCCATCCAGCTGCTGCTTCGGTATTTTGGCCTGTTGTGCAGTTGCTTGGCGGCGAAAGCGTTAAACGTATATTCATTGGTTGATTTCTTTTATTCATAGCGGTCAGAGTGGATTTCACTTTGACCGCTTTTTTTCGCACTGGAAATCCAGTCCTACGGTTCCCTTGCCCTAGCAACAACTGCTGGTTTGCACCTTTCCCTGCAGGCCAAGCTAGGCAAACTGTCGTGCCATGGTGCCATTGGCCCCAAGTGTTCAGATTTCCTGGGCAAATCCCTTTAGATCTGCTACGGCAAGCGTCTGAGTTTCTTTGGAGGTCTGCACGAGTCGATCCTGAAGGACCATTGGTTATTGATCGACAAGCAATCATCACGGCCTTGCGATTCTGGTTCTCGGAAGTTAACTCGATTTACCGCGCTGCAAGCTCGCGCAAAATAGATTCTTGGCTCGCGGCTGATTTTAGGCATGGACAGAATGCTCAGACTGCCAAAGATCGTGAACTAG
>JAGQOY010000189.1 GCA_020427005.1 Planctomycetales bacterium | reverse complement strand
CATAGCTCGAACAACTCGCTCGTTCTGATCAAACATTCCGAAAGAGCAGCCAATTTCCGCACACCTAAACCATGATTTTCTAGAAAACACACATAATTGCCTGGCGACTTGCAAAAACTTTTGTGACCTGCAGGAGCAACCTGATAAGATACCCGCAAGGCCGTTGGCACCCAATCGATCGTAGCACAATCGATCACCTGTCTGCTCATCCATTCTGATATACTGATCTTCCCAGTCAATCGAGATGTTCTCGAGGAGTACAGAAATCTCTTGGTATGATTTGAGAAGGTCCGCCCTACCCCGCCATTGGATTGAATTTAATCGCCGAAGATCCGGGAACCCTGACGGACAGTCTAGTTGATGCAAGATTCTTCTGCTCGCACATTTCCATCAAGCGAGGAATTGAGATGATTCGCTGCGTGTTTGTTATTGTTGTAATGTTTTTGGTATCCCGCATCGCAGTAGCTCAAGATCGTGTGTACCCAAAAGCCAAAGTCAGCTTCCATGATTTTCAGGAACTTGTTGCGGAAGTCGAGGCGCATCGGGCTAGCCATCTCCTCGGGCTAAATGCATTCTTGGAATTGAGCAAAGAACCTGATGTGATCATTCTTGACACGCGGTCCACGTTTCGATTCGAGAGAATTCATATCAAGGGCTCTGCACACTTGGCATTTACCGACTTTACCCAGGACAATTTGGAAAAGCTGATTCCGAGTCCCGACACGCGCATTCTTATCTACTGCAATAACAACTTCGAAGGAAACGAAATCGATTTTGCTACCAAGGCTTTTATTCCAAATCTAGCATCACGCAGGGCGGCAGCCACGCAAATTGGCGTGCAGGAAAAACCAAGAATGATGGCCCTCAATATTCCGACCTTCATCAACTTGTATGGGTATGGGTATCATAACGTTTATGAACTCGATGAGCTTGTGAGAGTGACTGATCCAAGGATTGAGTTCGAAGGCTCGGTAGTGACGCAGGCTGGCGTAGAACTGAGCCCGTTTTCAAAGCAATAGACACTGGCGTGAGCGATTCAACAATGATTGTTTGATGCCCAGTCACCTCTCCGGACCTACCAGCAAGACTTGCTACCAATCCATCTAAGTTTTCCCCGTCCAACTTAGAGCCCTGCCTGTACTTATTACCTTTAACGTGGTGCCCTCCTTCGCTAAGGCTTGGCATCTCACTTACTCTCCCTTTAAGGCAAAAAATAGTGGCGAATTTCATACTAGCACTAGATCAAGGTACAACTAGCTCCAGAGCCTTGGTCATTGATTCAAGCGGTAAAATCGTTGCCTCGGCTCAGAAAGAATTTACCCAGATATTCCCGCAACCAGGTTGGGTAGAACATGATCCGAGTGAGATTTGGCAGTCTCAGTTGACCGTTGCCAAGAGCGCCATCAAAAAAGCCAAACTCAACGCAGATAACATCGCGGCAATTGGGATTACAAATCAGCGGGAAACAACGGTCGTCTGGGATCGTGAAACTGGGCAGCCTGTTTACAACGCTATCGTGTGGCAAGATCGACGTACGAGCAGTCAGTGCGATCGCTTGAAACGTTCGGATGCAGCAACAACATTTCGAGAAAAAACCGGGCTAGTACTTGATGCATACTTCTCTGGCACCAAACTCGCCTGGATTCTCAGCCATGTGCCTGAAGCCAAGAACCTGGCCAAGGCCGGACGACTTGCCTTTGGAACCATCGATACCTGGTTGTTATGGAATCTGACCGGAGGCACTTCGTCTCAGGGCGCTGTTCATAGAACAGATCTGACAAACGCCTCCCGGACTTTGCTTTGTGACATCCATTCCCGTGAGTGGGATGACCAGTTGTTAAAGACTCTAAAGGTTTCTCGCAACCTCCTGCCAGAGATTTGTTCGTCGAGCCAAGTCTATGGCGAGACAACACCTAAGTTATTTGGAAAGGCAATTCCTATTGCTGGGATCGCCGGCGATCAACATGCCGCACTTTTTGGTCAGATGTGTGTCAGTCCCGGCATGGTAAAGAACACTTATGGCACGGGCTGTTTTATGCTCATGAATGTTGGCAAACAGCCCAAAGCATCCCAGAGCAATTTGCTCTCCACAGTGGCTTGGCAAGTTGGCCCTGATGCGGAGTATGCTTTGGAGGGTAGCATTTTCATTGCCGGCGCTGTGGTCCAGTGGCTGCGCGACGGATTGAAGATCATCCGTCAAGCTGCCGAAGTCGAAAAACTTGCGAGCTCCGTGGCTGACAATGGAGGCGTATACCTCGTACCAGCATTTACGGGCCTCGGCGCGCCGCATTGGGACCAGTTTGCTCGTGGTGCCATGTTTGGTCTCACTCGCGGCAGTACCGCAGCGCATATTGCCAGAGCTGCGCTTGAGTCGATTGCTTTTCAAACAGCCGACGTTTTGGACGCCATGAGAGTTGACTCCGGAGTTAAGATCCGCTCTTTGCGAGTCGATGGCGGTGCTGCCAGCAACGATCTCTTGATGCAGTTCCAGGCGGACCTGCTGGGCGTTTCGGTCGTACGTTCTAAGTCTCCTGAAGCTACAGCACTAGGTGCAGGATATCTGGCTGGATTGGCAGTCGGATATTGGAAGAATCGCAAAGAGATTGAGACTATTTGGGCAGCTGACCGCGAATTCCATCCGCAAATGAAACGTTCGGAGGTTGAGAAGTTGCGTGCGGGTTGGCGCAAAGCAGTCGAGCGATCGAAAAGCTGGGAGTAAGTAACTTGCGATTGGCAACTGAATAAACCTCGAACTTGCGGACTCATCACTGAGTGTGTACTCAGTGTGGTTTGCAAAGCATGTTATTGCAATTCGCGGCGTGGAGAACTTGAGGATTGAAAATGCAGTGGTTTAGAACCTTTATCCTTAGCTTGGTCTTGCTGCCAAGTCTTTTAATGGCGCAAGAAAAACCGAACATCATTTTGATATTCGTCGATGACATGGGTTACGGAGATTTGGCTTGCTATGGCAACTCAAAAACTAAGACCCCAAATATCGACCGCCTCGCTGCCGAGGGTCAGCGTTGGACATCATTTTATTCTTCTGGCTCATCGTGCGTGCCAAGCCGCACGGGACTGATGAGCGGCCGCCATCCGAACTTGCTGGCAGATCAGCCGCTTCGCAATGATCCGACCGCCCTGATGCCGATGATGCTCAAACGCCAAGGCTATGCCACTGGCATGCTCGGCAAATGGCACTTAGCCGGTTATCCAAAGGATTTTACAACCACTCCAATGCATCCTTTGGATTGTGGATTCGACGAACATCTAGGTACACCGGGCAGCAATGATGCTCCCGGACCACCCCTGCAGACCCGAGAGGCATTTGATAACGCTACACCACATACCTGGAAAATACCCTTGATTCGTGGCCGGGAAATTGTCGAGTTTCCTGCCAATCAAGAGCTGCTAACCAAACGCTATACCGAAGAAGCTGTCTCGTTTATCAATCGGCATGCCGCCGCCGCATCCGAAAATGGGACCACCCGAGTGCCATTCTTTCTATACCTCGCTCACAACATGCCACACGCACCTGTTTTTGCTTCACCATCGTTTCAGGGACGCAGCGCCGGCGGTCGATTCGGGGATGTTGTCGAAGAAATCGATTGGTCCGTTGGGGAAGTGATGAAAGCAGTGCTCGATAATGGATTGGACGAACAAACTTTAATTGTCTTCACTAGCGACAATGGACCTTGGACTGTCTTCGGACCGCATGGCGGAACGGCTCTGCCCCTACGAGGCGAAAAGGCCACGACTTGGGAGGGAGGGTTGCGAGTGCCAGGAATCTTCCGTTGGCCAGGAAAAATCTCTCCCGGAATTGTTGACGGAATGGCTGCCAACCTCGATCTATACGCCACTTTTGCTGCTTTGACAGGTGGCGTCGTGCCTCAGGAAAAACCTGGGTATATGTCTCAGGATCTTACTAGTACGTTACTCAAGGGTGAACCGAGCCCTCGTTCTTGGTGGTTGTACCACGATTCAGCTTTTCGGCAGGGCAAGTACAAGATCCATACACAAACTCATCTGCCAACGGATCCAGTAGCCCGAAAACGAACCCCCAAAACTACTCACGACCCACCACTTCTATATGACCTCGAAGCGGATATAAGCGAGCAAACCGATATCGCCTCCCAACACCCTGAGGTCGTTGCAGAGCTTCTCGATTTGATGCACGCTCACCTGAGAGGACAGACCGACTAGAATGATCGGGCACTGCGGCCGATGGGCAGAAAGGCAAGGCGTAAGTCGAGCGATTTAGCTCTGAGCGTAGTCGTTTTGAAACACATGAATCCCAGGTCAATCAGCAAATGGATCAAGAAGGCGGCTGTACAGGGTAGGCGAACAGAGGTTGCCCTGCGCAACTTGAAGTACGGCCATGCCTTTTTTTGAGGATAACTGCATGCGGTTGTCTGTTCGTCAAACAGTTAAACGTCGGCCGTAGTCCACTGAAGATCGACCATGCGATAAGTCTTGCCAGTCGGATTCTTGTCTTGAAGCAGCCACGGCAAACGATGCCCTCGAACAGCATCGAAGCAAGTCAGTTTTCCAAATCGCAGCAAGCTAGCGGGAATTCCAACAGCCGTAAAACCTGGATGCCCCGTAGCTGGAAAAGGACCACCATGGTTCATGGCAGAGCTAACGGCTACCCCTGTAGGCATTTTGTCGTTTAAGACACGTCCCACTCTCTGCGTCAACTCGCCTGCAATAACGTCGTAGGCGTGGTCATCTGAACCACTGTTGGCAGAATAGATGCAACCCGTCAGATTGCCTTCTAAGCAGGCTACTACATGACGCATCTGCTCCACATCTTCAGCGATCACAACCAACGATGCGTTACCAAAGGCTTCCGTCTGGAAGGTTTCTGGTTGAGCGATGAACTTATCCGCATTCACTTCCAACAATGTATTCTGAACGCTGCATTGCCCATCGACTGCATTCCCACCACACAATAACTTAGCGCCTGCAGTCGTCAAAACAGATATAGCGGCAGTTAGCGACTTTTTAACACCAGACGACAACAAAGTACCTGGTGACACTTCGTTGAATTTTCCAACTACGGCCTGAACAAAAGCTTCCGTTTCCGCACTTCGCAGAGCCACAATTAGCCCTGGATTGGTGCAAAACTGCCCCGTCCCCATCAATACGCTGGTGACAAATTCAGTAATGATATCGTTTCCACGTTCCGCAAGTGCACCTGGCAAAAGCACCACTGGATTGACGCTCGACAATTCCAGGTAGATCGGTTTTCCAACCCGATCGGCAGCGGACTTTAGAACTAGGCCGGCATGCCGGCTGCCCGTATAGCCTATTGCACCAAGACGTGAATCGCTGACTAAGCGCGCTCCTTCGTCATGGGAAACGCGATATAACAATTGCACGGTACCTCTAGGCAAACCCGTTTCAAGTACCGCCGCCTGTGCCAGTTCCGCTAATTTGCGAGTTGTTCCAGGATGTGACGTATTGGCTTTTCCGATCACTGGATTTCCAGCTGCAATGGCGGCTGCAAAATCACCGCCTGCCACGCTATTAAAAGCAAACGGAAAGTTATTAGGACCAAACACACAGACCGGTCCAATGGGAAGGTAACAAGAGCGGATGTTGGCTTTGGTGTCGATCACGGGCAACGCCCACGAGCCTGTGGTGGCAGCGGCTGCCGCCTGCCGTAGCTGGCCGGTTGTACGCGGCAATTCCACGTCGCCTAGCCGTGGGCTCTTGGGCAAGGCTGTTTCTTGATTGGCAATCTCCACCAAGTCGGCCTTTGCAGACTCGATTTGCTGCGCATAGGCCTCCAAAAAAGCCGCGATTTGGGAAGCTGGAATTTTCCTAAGTTGAGCAGCTGCGTCAGCAGCAGAATTGAGAACGGCCTCACAATCCTTCCAGTTGCTCACGGGATACACCTCAGGCATCGCGTTACCCGTGGCAGGATTGAATGCTTGAAATCCTACATCGCTAGCGGAACATTGCCACTGTCCATTGATCAGTACAGGTACGTCGGGTTTTTGGGACATGCGGTATCCTTGAGTCCAGCAGTTACTATTTGCCAATAGCCCTAGAGCCGCAAGACCTCAGCAGAATACTGGACTTCTTCGTAGTCCGAATTACCCTGTGCACGAACTGCGCCCAGCCCCAGAGATTTCGCCCCAGATTATAGTGCTTTTGTTAGATTTGACACCCTGGGGAATTCCTCTGCCGGACTCTCCAAACGCATACCCCAAGCTAAGCAGGCGTTCGATATTATATTTCGCTCGATAATAGCAGGCGCTCAATAATAAAAGTCCACCTTGATAAGAGTAGGATAGGCTTCTAGCCTGTCAATTTTCCGTAGGATAGGCTTCCAGCCTGTCAGATCTCCGTAGGATAGGCTTCTAGCCTGTCACTTTTCCGTAGGATAGGCTTCTAGCCTATCCTACACATAATCAATCAATAACGTTGAGCGACTTCTTACCTCCCAAACTGAGGTCGTGTAGTTTGTAGGTCACTGATTTTTGAAAGTGTTTTGCCACGTTTCATAAACGCTAGATTTGTCTCGACGCAATAATTCAACTTGCTAGCAATTCGGCGTCGAACAGAATCTCAATGCCCTGTTTGACCGGCACTCGTAAACGTTTGCCATTGCTGCACTTAAAAAATCTTCACGACCTCAACTTGGGATGGTCGGCGAGATGCGTTGCATTTGCGTTCTACTATTTAGGAAATGAATATCGAAAGTGCACACTGGGCTTTCCGTATTACAAAAAAGAGCTCTCCTCTAGCAATCGTCTGAAAACTCTCTCATGGCAAACTGTGGGCCTACCCCAATATGTCGGTCAATACGTTTCCGAAAACGTCGGTCAAACGATAGTCGCGACCAGAATAGCGATACGTCAATCGCTCATGGTTGACTCCTAGGCAGTGCAACACGGTGGCCCACAAATCATAGACCGTTGCTACCTTTTCCACGGCATGGTATCCAAGTTCATCCGTAGCCCCATAGGTCGTTCCACCTCGTACTCCACCACCGGCTAACCACACAGTAAAACCAAACGGATTGTGATCTCGGCCATTGGAACCTTGGGAAAACGGAGTCCTTCCAAACTCGCCTGCCCACACTACCAACGTCTCGTCAAGCAAACCCATGCGTTTCAGGTCACTCAGTAGCGCCGCGATGGGCTGATCCACTTGTTTTGCCATCGCAGCATGCCCCCTTTCCAAGTCACCGTGTTGGTCCCAAGGATTTGGACCGTTACCCGCACCGATTCCTCGCGTCAGACAACTTAGTTCGACAAAACGCACGCCTCGCTCAACCAATCGGCGAGCAATCAAACATTGCCTTGCGTAGGCCGATAATTCTCGATCGCTATTCTCAAGCCCATATTCGGCTAGCGTGATAGCAGACTCGTCAGAAATATCAAGCAAGTTGGGTACGGCGGACTGCATTCTGAATGCCGTCTCCGAATTGATGATGGCCGCCTCAACCTGTGCATTGCCGCCAAGATGCGCAGACCATTGGCGATCAAAATCCTTGACCAAATCCAAACGATGTCGCTGAACCTCCGGGCTGTCATACGGCCGTATATTGCGAATGGGCTCTGCAGCATCGACTCGCATCAACGATCCTTGCGTTTGGGCGGGAAGAAAACCGTTGCTGTACAGGCTAACGCCACCGTGAGGAGGTACAGCAGCGCCACTCTGTAGTACAACATAACCGGGGAGTTCCTCCGTTTCGTTTCCAAGTCCATAGGAGCACCAAGCTCCCGCGCTTGGAAAGCCCATGAACGGAAAACCCGTATGCATCAGAAAATTTCCCTGTGCATGTTCGTTCACCGGTGTCGTTAGTGATCGTACCACTGCCAAGTCATCTGCCAGCTTTCCGACATTCGGAAATAGGCTGCTGACTTCTAATCCACATTGGCCGTACTTCCGAAATTCAAAAGGACTGGCCATCACTTGCCCGTTCTTATTGAATTGTGTCCTTTCGACTTTAACCGGCATGGGTTGTCCGTGCAGTTTCTGAAGCGCCGGCTTGGGGTCAAATGAGTCGACGTGGGAAACACCCCCAGACATATAACAGAAGATCACGTTCTTTGCCCGAGGCTTGTGATGCGTAACCCTCATGGCAGCGCCGGGTGGCAACTGCGTCTTCGTATTTGTTTCTGACTGGCACCATCGACTCATCAATGTTGCCAGTGCAACAGCGCCGAAGCCTGTCGAACATTGCTGCAGCAATCGTCGTCGTGAGATGACTGGCAAGACCATAGATCAAACCTCCCAACAACTAGGGAACATAGATGAATTCCTTCAATTGGAATAATAAACGAGCAACGTCTGACCATACTTCTCGTTCCAAGCCATCTGCCTCAAGCTGGGGCAGATCATTCAATTGTCTCTCAAGTTTAGAAACCTCTCCGTTTAAGTATTTGTATTGAGCTTGGGTGTCAACGTCCATACGATCTACGAACTGTGCGATACTCAATTGTGACAGTGGGCTACTGGAGTAAAGTTGCTGAATCTGCTCAGCAGAAAGTGCAACGTCATAAACTGTTGCCCTTACAATGCGCCCATTCAAATTGCGATTTCCAGTGGCAGGCAAATGCCGTACGCCGAGCGTAACCACCGCCTTTCCAGCTGCAAACTTATTGATGCTCGCTGCTGTGTATTCTCCTCCGTATACCACGCCGTTTCGAAAGCCCGCGATACGCCCGTTCGTGTCGTACGTAATTGCCAATTGTACTGGTCCGTCAACGGCTTCTTGCTCATCAACCCCGCCAAAGGGTCGCGTGCGCAAGAAATTATTGCTACCAGCCAGCCATTGCTGAGGAGCTTGCTCACCAAATACCAACGCATCAAATACGGCTCCATCCGGAGTCTGCACGGATAGTACTCCACCGCCACGTTGAGAAAGATTAGAAAGTTGGACCCAGGCCACAAGCGTCTTAGCAGTTAAATCGGATGGCAGCGGTTTTGATTGTGCATATCCACGTTCTGAAACCAGCAAGCTACCATCTGATATTCTCGCTTCCCCAATTAGGTCCAACTCCGAGGAGCCAACATTGTCGGAAAAATCCCAATGATAAAGCGGAATGGGAAAATCACTCGGTAAGGGTTCAGCCGGAGCTACTTCGACTTTTTCTCGAATGACTGCCAGTAGCGTTTCTCTGGATTTCTGAAGGCTTCCTAGCTGTTGTGAAATAGTTGCACGAGATGTCAATACGCTTCTCGATGTCTCATAACCTTGGTCAACGTAGCTAGTAATCTGAGCAATTTCGTTATCTGTCGGAACACGCTGTACGGCAGTCTCAAACATATGCAGCACTCGATCATGGGAGGTGCGCAAGGACCTATCCGTCACAATATGCTCGGCCCATGCACTCGCCCAATCAGAAATTTGCGGGTCGTTCATGAGCGTCAGAGATTGCGCTGGCACGTTGGTTTGGTCTCGCCGACCCATCGTACTAAAAGGCTCGGGAAAATCAAACGTTCGCAAAAGTGGATCGAGTGAATTCCGAATTACCTCGACATAGATGCTTCTTCTTGATTCTGCCCCCGAAACGCTTGGCCCATACATTTTGGGTTCCAATCTACCGCTTGTCGCCAGTAAATAGTCACGAATAGCTTCCGCTTCCATACGTCGCAAGTTGGCATGTGAAAAATACTTGTTATCAGGATCACGTTCGGTTGCCTCGTGAGTCGGTACGGAGCTCAATTGCCAAGTACGCGAACTAACAATCAATCGAATCAGATCCTTGATAGACCATCCCTGCTCTAACAATTGTGTTGCCAAATAATCCAGCAACTCGGGATGTGAGGGCTCCTCACCTAATTGCCCGAAGTTGTCGACCGTAGGAACCAGTCCGCGTCCAAACAAGTGGTACCAAATGCGATTGACGAGAACTCTTCTGGTCAGTGGATTTGCATCGCCAACCAAGCTGTGGGCCAATTGCATTCTGAGCGGAGTTGATTGATCGAAAGCTTTTGGATCAATCGCACTAATAAAATGAGATTTGACCGTTTCACCTGGCAAGTTATGGTTGCCTCGGATGAAAATTGGTTGGTCAACCGCCTCCGTGGTCTCCAACCCCGGGACACGCGTTGGCACGGTTAATTGCGATTCCAGCTCGCGGTATTTTCGAATTAGCTCTCGGACATTGGGGTGTTGTTCAAGCTGATTGCTCAGAAGTCCTACCCGCAAGCTCTCGTCCAACAAATATGCCTGTAGGTCAGTTGCTCGATCTTCCTGCCAACTTGCTAGTGCGTCTAAGATCGACCCCTGAAACTCTTTTGCTATTCCATCAGCTGATTCTCTTTTCATTAATTCAATCCACCATCGCCCGATATCAGCTTCCTCGTTTGTTGGCGATTGATATCCGGCACGTACAAGCTTGGCCTGTCGGATACCAAACCAACTGCGCGGGGCGTTTCCCGCTAATAGAGGTGCGTCTTGGCTGCAAGCCAACTCCAAATGCACACGATCCTTAGCCCAATATCCAACATCGAACTTCTGCCACCGCCAGGCGTTTGTTAACTTGGCAACAGGATACACAGTCCCATTGCGTGGATAGTCCTGGACGACGTAGCGCAAGGATGCTTCTGGATCACCGATAACCTCCAACCAAAGTTCCGTGCCCTCTTTGACTACGAAATCCGGCGAGGTTAATCGTCCTGGCAATTTCTGCGACAATGTGTGAGTGAACACACCTGCAGGATAAATACCCGTGAGCATACGTGGACCGGTTGGTTCAATGGCAAAGCCGCCTGGGGGTTGCGATCTATCCGGTAAGCCCTTACCAGATGCCGTCCACGAGGCGTAGTTCACAGATTGACTTAGATTCCAATTGATCAACTCAAGTTCTGATGCAGAAAACGAATCACGTGAATCAGGTATGTCGTCGCTAGTAGATTTCGAAACTTGGTTTCTAAGCTTGCGTTTCAATTCACTGAGCCATAGCGAATCCTCTTTACCTTCTGGTTGCCCAGCTAAAGCCACCACTTGACTCGAAAAATCCTCGCTCTCAACTTGTTGCGTCCAATCTTCTACCAGAGACCGTCGAATCGATTCCTTCAAGCTAGACATTTCGCTCAGAAATTGGTTCTCGATTTCACTTGCAACATCCACAACCTGCCGTCCAGGACGCTCCGCGACTAGCATTCCAAAGAGTGCATAGTAATCATCTTGGCTTATAGCATCGAACTTGTGATCGTGGCACCGAGCGCAAGATAACGTAAGCCCCAAAAATGCCTTGCCAAACACGTTAATTTGATCATCGGTGAATCGCACTCTTTCTTCCATGGCATCCGTGGGAGCAAAGCCATGAAATACCATTCGCCAATGCGCTGGTCCGATGGCCGACTCATTAATCCCGAGTTTTGCGTTTATACGTGGCTGCTGCAGTTGATCGCCTGCGATGTGTTCTAACACCAATTGATTAAGTGGTACGTCCGCATTGAATGCCCGGATTAGATAGTCCCGATATTGCCAAGCACCCACAATTCTGGGATCTCCCTCGCTACCGTGGGATTCTGCGTAGCGAATCCAATCCATCCAATGCCGGGCCCAACGTTCGCCAAATGCATCTTGTGAAAGTAGGAACTCGATCAGCTCATTCCACCTTTTCTCTCGAGAACTCTCGCTTTGTGAACTACTCAAGTAACTAGTCCAATGTTCAAGCTCAGCTACTGTCGGTGGCAAGCCTAACAAGTTAAACCACAATCGCCGCACCAAAGTCCACTCGTCCGCCCGAGTAGAAGGATTTAAACGCTGTTCACGTAAAAGTGACCAAATGAACCGATCGATCGGATGTGAATTCCACAATACGTCCTCAACTTGGGGCGCTTTCGATTCTTGGATTGGTTGCCAACACCACCAACCCTTACGCCGGTTAAAAATCGCATCCCAACTAAGTGTCCGCTGGAGCTCTTCTGCAGAGGGCGGCTCGGTACGCGGATCAATCGCGCCGTTACGCAACCATGTCTCAAAGTCGTCCAAAACCGCGCTACTCAGTTTCGCCGCGTCTTGCGGCATCTCAAGTCCGGCGATTTCGTGTCGCATTACCTTTAGCAAGCGGCTGTTTGTCGGTGAACTAGCATCCAACACTTCGCCCCCGGCCCCGCCCGCTCGCATCGCTCCGGCCCAGTCAAGCGCTAACTCCCCCTCTGTTGAGTCAAGCGAGTTATGACACTGATAACAATGCTCGACTAGGACCGGACGAATTCGGTTTTCAAAAAACTCGTCAGCTGATTCCTGAGCCCGACATACAGAATTTGTCCCCAAGACCACCCAAGGTATCAACCATAGACTCCCCCGTACAATTGACGTGCATCCACGAATTGAACTCAACATTTCTGGACTCGACTCCTGTGAGCGCGAGAAGTACATTCCGGGCAAAGGTTCCAATTCCGTACTTGGCCGCCTAGGCCAAAACCTCGTGAATCACATGCCCTTTGACATCCGTCAGACGCATATCACGTCCGCCGAATCGAAAAGTGGAGCGAGTATGATCCACACCTAATAGATGGAGCATGGTCGCGTGAAGATCGTGTATCTCGGTTCGGTTCTCAATTGCTCTGTACCCGAATTCGTCGGTTGCGCCATAAACCGTACCAGCTCGAATTCCTCCACCCGCTAACCATATACTGAATCCGAATTGGTTATGGTCTCGACCGTTTGTCCCTTGCGCAAATGGCGTGCGTCCAAACTCACCTGCCCACACAACCAGCGTCTCATCGAGCAGACCTCGAGCCTTCAAATCTTTGAGCAATCCCGCAATCGGTTGATCAACCGCCCGAGCGTTGTCTTCGTGACCTTTTCTGAGGTTGCTATGCTGATCCCAGCGATCATGCCCACAATTCGGACAAGTCAACTCGACAAACCGTACTCCGCGCTCAATCAGCCTGCGAGCGATACAACATTCCGTTGCAAACGTGCGTGTGTGTGGATCGTTACTGTCCAGCCCATAAATGCGTCTTATATACTCAGGTTCTTCCTCAATCGACATTAGCTCGGGCACTGCAATTTGCATTTGAAATGCAAGTTCGCTATTGCGTATAGCCGATTCGAGGCTATCGTGCGCGCCAAATTTAGCCATCGATAACGAGTCGAGCTTGCGAGTTAGATCCAGCTTTTCAAGCTGCAAATCCGCAGACGCCTCGCGACGCTCTATATTGGCCACAGCGCTTCCAGCAGGACGGAATACAGAACCTTGATAGCTAGCAGGTAAAAAGCCGGATCCAAAACAGTCGAGCCCACCTGGTGGAATAAGTCCACCATTCAAAGCCACAAACCCTGGAAGATCTTGACATTCGCTGCCAAGCCCATAATTTACCCAGGCACCCATGCTGGGCCTGCCCTGCAAGCCGCTACCTGTGTGCAGGAAATAGTTGGCGAATGTATGCTCGGGAAACTCAGAGACCATAGATCGAATAACACACAAGTCGTCAGCGCAGGTACTCAAATATGGAAACAAGTCACTAACTTCGATGCCCGACTGTCCGTAGCGGCGGAACTTCCACGGGCTTCCCAAGATTTTGCCATTGTTATTGAATTGTGTTGGCTGAAC
>JAGQOY010000018.1 GCA_020427005.1 Planctomycetales bacterium | reverse complement strand
GTGCAGTGTTGCAGGAGCCACCCAAACTCAGCTTGTCACCGGTTGGGTGCCGACCTGGCTTACAACAAACACTCTATTCGGCTTTCCCAACGAATCTCCTCAATCATTGCTCTAAATTTAGGCATTGCGCCAAATCTAGGCTGATGTTTTGGAACCGGGAAACTCAACAAACAAAGTTTGGTGTAAATACGCAAAAAAAGTGGAACCGGGCAGAAGGACTGAACAATTGCCTATCCGCTGTCACCACCGCACTCCTACCTTAGTCAATTCCGACCAATTCGTGAATGGCGATCGAAGTTCGCGACGACTTTCTTGTTCAAAATAATACTGGATCTGTCGGTTCCAATGATGGCAACAGTGTACAACACCCGCTATGCGCCGCAAGGCCCTAAAAAACCTTAATTTTATCACGCCAACGCTTAATGCTTGCAATTCGCTTGCATGACCCCATGCCTTCTGAACTGACCGTCCATTTCGATAGACAATTTCTTTTCGCGACCGTCAAAAACGCTGAATTGGTGGCAGAGAGAATTCTCGCTACGAGCAACTTCTATCCACCAGACTTCTTTCCGATCTACAAGTAATTGTGCGATCGACATGAGGATGACTTTTGCCAGGCCATGACGGGAGAGAAAAACATCTGGGCTAAACTGCCGCTACGCAAAGATGCAAATAGATTTTGGGGGACCTATGGAAAGGCAGCGTGTCTTCAGCCCCTCTGCGAAATCTTCGCTGTGGAGGAGAGTGGCGCGTATGTGTTTCGCAAAGTAACGTCCGCATACAGAAAAACAGCGCAGCCCTACCCACATGGGGTGGTCAATTGCCGCCTATTTTAAGTTACCCAAACTGGAACCAGCGATTCAAAGTCTACCCATCCTCAATCCAACACTTCTGCGTCGCTGGCCCTACAGCAAAATAGTCATTTTAAGTGGACATTTGGTAATCGCGTTACATTCAGACCGGTAATCTTCCCTAACCAGGGAGCGGAAGAGTAAGTCGACGATTTGTTGCACGTCGCGGGCGCAACGAATTGGGCTAGATTCCGCTTTACAGTTCGTTTGCTGTCGTTGGCCATGGACGCACCTACGAGCATTTTCAGAATTAAATAGGCAACCAACTTTGTTCGGAGAAATGAAAATGCCAAAGCGAGGGACTCGCAGATCACTACTGATGGAATTCCTTGAAGGACGTCGTTTGTTAACGGCCAGTGTGGGTTGGGATGGCCCAGGACAGGGAACGGCGGAATTGACCTATTATCTGGGGCCCACGGGTGGCGCAATGCCACAAGCTACTTTTGAGAGTGCTATTGAAACCGCACTTCAAGCATGGGAATCGGTAGCTAACGTCCATTTCGTGCAAACAAATCAGCCTGGCCTCAAGGATTCTTTGGACCTGACGTTCCGCCGCTTGGATGGCGCGGGAGGTACGTTGGCGCAAGCCTATTTTCCGGATGACGTGAATTGGTCCTCAATCGCAGGGGATATTCAGTTCGATTCGGCAGATACGTGGGAAGTTGGCAACGCGCGGGGGAACGCTGCATTTGATCTCGTGGAAGTGGCGGTACATGAGATCGGCCACGCATTGGGATTGGACCACATCAACGTCAGAGGCTCTGTGATGCAGAGCTACGTATCAGCCATGGACAGTTTTGTCGGGTTGTCAAATACCGATAAGCAAGCCATTTTGCGATTGTATGCACCTGCTGACACCGCAACTACTAGCACCCCAGATAGTAACTCCGGTTCGACCAATACTAGTAATCCAGTTACCCCAACCACCGGCAGTCCAAATACGGGAAGCTCCAATGGGAGCATCCCAAATCAGTATTTCAATTACTGGATGAGGTGGTTCGGTTCGTGGTCTCATCGTGGCTCGAGTCACTCGTTGCAAGCTGCTCCAAATAGGCATAATCTGGACAGACCCTCGGACGTTAATTCTGACGGCCTTACGTCCCCAGTCGACGCGTTAATCGTCATTAACGAATTAAACCGTCCATCCGGATCAACGGATGGACTGATTTCCGAATCGAATGAAACGCACCTGTGTGACGTCAATGACGATGGTGGAATCACTCCTCAAGATGCGCTGATGGTCATCAATAATCTCAACATACCGCCCGAGGCAGAAAGTGCAGATGGAAATGATGTGGGTGATGATTCTGCGGGAACCGATGACTCTTCAGGTGCAGATGAATCGGGATTAGGTAACACATCCAGCGATGACCTGTTGGAAAATCCCGACGGGAATTCGGACGCATCAAATACCGATGGCACAGAATCGAGCGCCGACAACTCGAACGCTGACGACGAGGTCGTTAGTCATGACTGCAGCAATTCAGGGGTTGGGGATGACGACGATGAACTGGCGGAGAGCGACGATGACAATCCGGCGAATACCGCTACAGCCAACATGAATCAGCGATTGGCAACCTATGCGCTTGCGGTTGTTAATACAGAGCAAGTGTTTTCGACCTTTGACACTAGCCAAGACGGAGTGTTAACTTCCGATGAAATGCCACAACGATTTTGGCAAGGCTTGGTAGATCGCGGTGTCGACGCGAATTCTGATTCCCAGGTTTCTAGCGAAGAGCTGCTATCGGCTGTCGGCGCGGCGCGAAATGACTGGTTCAACTCTTTAGATTCGAATCAGGACGGCAGTTTAGACGACACTGAGTTTCAACAGTTGTGTCGAATTGATTTTGCCAATGCGGATACCAACGGGGATTCTCAAATCTCAACCGACGAATTCTTCGCCCTGCTTGATTCCGTTTCCAGCCAGATGCCAAGCCTATGGACGCCTGGAAGCCATCACTCGCATCATGGACACCATGGAAGGGGCTGGGAACTTGGTGAGACGGGGACTGGGTATCTCGCTAGCCGAACTTCGAAAAACTTGTTGGGATTGGAGAACAGGTTTGAAGCTCTGGACTCGAATGCTGACGGAAGTTTAGCGAGCGACGAGCTTGCCACAACCGTATGGGATTTACTGAACGGGCAAATCGTTGACAGCAATGAAGATGGCGCCATCAGCTTGGATGAGCTGAAAGTTGCGTCGGATGCAAGTCTAGCTAGCGATTTCACGAGCCTCGACTCAGATAGTGACGGGGTACTGACCGAGGCCGAAGTGTTGAGTCGAGCATGGCGACACTTAGTAGCTGGCGATGAAAACAGCGATAATCAAATCTCGATTGATGAATTCACCTCATTCGTTCGAGAGAATGCGCCGCCGAGAGAGCACCAATCTGGTTGGCATCATGAGCATGAACACAATGCTCATGCCTTGCCAAGTGTCGCACAGCGCACGGCCTCGCCAAATTCAGTTCTTTCTCAGTTCCTACGTGGACGAAGAAGTTAACTTGCACAACCGAGGTTGAGCAAAGACTAATCCTACATGGCGCGGTCGCAGAGCAGACTATATTAACGCAGTAAGCGTGCGACCTTGATGGGACGATGGATGACGTCGATCCGTTGGGGAATCAGCGTGAAGTGTGGTCACGTCGCATTAGTTTGCTCTGCGCCGCTTTGATAATTGAGATTAGATCTTGGTTTCCACATTCAGCTTATCCATACAGTCTAAGGGGCGCTCAACGGCCCAATTTCTATGCGCCGAAATCATTTTCCAGCTGGTCATTGATGTTGCCATGAAAACCCTGGTCTCGTGGATCGTACTCCTGAAGTATCGGTCAAAGCGAATGTGAGGAGCACCGGCCACCCCGCGTGAGCCAAGACCATGGTGATTTCATACATAAAACACTAGCCCTAAAACCGCTAGAATTCATAATAGGGGATGAAAGACCTCTATTCTAGAAGGAAATTCGGGCCAAACTGCGGCGCAGGCCATACGCTCCTAACTCTTATTGATTCCTCCCATGACGATTTCCAGCCATTCCCCGTCAGCCAATTCATCGGGCACGGATTTTATTGCGATGCTATCTCTGGCTCGCCGGGGAGATCCAACCGCTCGGGGCGAGTTATTCTCACGCTACATCAATTACTTGAACATTCTGGCGACAACACAGCTAGATGCCAAGCTTCGTCGGCGTGTCAGTCCGTCAGATTTGGTTCAAGAAACCATGTTGTCGGCTCACCGTGATTTCAAAGACTTTCGTGGGGACACTCAAGGTGAGCTACTCGGTTGGTTGCGCAAAATCCTCATACACTCATTGCATCGAGCAATTGCTAGGCATGTGAAGGCTGACAAGCGTGACGTGCGCCGTGAGATTCCACTGGAGGTAATATCGACGGGTGTAGAAGAGTCCGCGGTGACACTCGCAAATGTGCTTGAAGCTACTGGGCAATCACCAAGTCAAGTAGTACAAGCCAAGGAAGTGGCGGTAGGATTGTCAGATCAATTGGCGAAACTGAAACCAGATTATCGAGACGTCATTGTATACAGAATCTTACAAGGATTAAGCTTCGAGGAAGTAGCAGCGCGTATGAACCGTAGTTCGGCGGCGACGCGCATGCTGTTTCTGCGAGCCATCGATCAATTCAAAACAACGTTCGAGCAGAAACCTACGAGTGACGGCTAATGGAAGATTCTACGAGCCAACTCGACATTGGGGAAATCTCAGGGTTGACGCCGGAGCAATCAAGGCGTTTATGCGAACTGTTGGATCAATATCTAACGACACTGGAACGAGGTGAAAGCTGTTCCATTGAACACTTGGCCAAGCACAATCCCGATCTGGCTCCCATGCTGGCTAACTACGTTGAAAAGCTCCAGCAACTGTATGGACTGGCTGGAGGAGTGGCAGCGGACACTCCGGTGCAACTTGGAGATTACCGCATTATTCGCACGATTGGCCATGGTGGAATGGGAATCGTCTACGAGGCAGAGCAAATATCGCTTGGCCGCCCCGTCGCATTAAAGCTCTTACCGTTAGTTGCCGGCTTGGATAGCAAACAGATCGAGCGCTTTAAGAATGAATCGCGAGCTGCGGGACACCTGCAACATCCTCACATAGTGCCCATCATTGGTGTAGGGGTCCATCGTGGCACTCATTATTACGCTATGCAGTTTATTGATGGATCTTCGGTAGACCAATGTATCTCCCAACAAGCGACCGGGCAGGAAAAAAGGTGGAGCTGGCAAAAATGTGCCGAATATGGAGCATGTGTGGCAGACGCTTTGCATGAAGCCCATTGTAGTGGCATAGTTCATCGCGATATTAAACCCTCCAATCTTCTACTGGACAAGGCTGGAAAAATCTGGGTGACCGATTTTGGATTAGCGCGCTGGCAGCGCAGCGAGACATCGCTAACTATGAGTGGCGACTTGGTGGGGACAATGCGTTATATGAGCCCCGAACAGGCCCTGGGACGCAATGCCTGGGTCGATCACCGAACCGACATTTACTCACTAGGCATCACGCTGTACGAGATGCTTGCACTACATCCAGCCATCGAGGGTGAAGGATCGGTTGAAATCCTCAAAGCGATTACCGATGCGACTCCACTTTCTTTACGAAAACTACGCCCTGAAATGCCAATGGACCTTACTGTAGTGATCGGTAAGGCGATGTCTAAGGAGCGAGATGATCGCTATGAAACGGCTCAACAACTGGCTGACGACTTACGTGCGGTGGTCGCTGGACGTCCTCCCGTCGCTAAACCGTTGTCGTGGTCCACAGAGCTTTATCGCTTGGCTAGAAATCATTCACGGGGATTATTGATCACAGCCGGAGTGTTAGTCGTAGCAGTAGCTGGTCTGCTAGTTAGCTCTTTATTAATCGCCCGCAAAAGTCGCTTAGCTCAAGAGAACGCAGATAAAGCCGAAATCTACTTTCGACAAGCGCATTGGACTGTTGACAGCTTCGGCAATGATGTGGCCGAGGAACTGGCTAACATACCGGGACCTGCGGCAGCGGAACTACGACGACAGTTATTGCAGAATACGCTGGAGTATTACCAGGGATTCTTGGCCACGGCTAAAAACAACTCACGTTTCCAATCGGAACTGGCGCGAACACACAGCCGAATGGCTTGGCTCGAATTGCAGATGAATGGACCAGCTGCTGCCTTGCCGCACTTCGAGCAAGCTGCAGACCTCTACACTCAACTAGATACTCCTGAAGCTCAACATGAGGCAGCCAACTTGAATCAGCTGGCGGGCGTCTATGTTCAGCTACAACATTACAGCCAAGCCATCAAGTCGTACGAAAGGGCACTTGAACTATATCATCAACTTTTGAATAACGATTACCTGAGACCATCAACAAGCCATTCATCGACGCAAGTTGACGTGGCAGGCCCTAACGATTTCCATGCTGACCAACTTGAGATCGAACTCGAATTAACCAAATGCAATCATGCGATGGTGCTGTACCTTACCCGTCAAGATAACGAAAGCGGCCAAGCTCTCAACGAATCATTGGCCAGATTGCGTTCTATACACGAAGTGCAACCCAGCGATGTCTTGGTGCAACGTGGTGTTGCAGCCTCGTTAAACAACTTGGCTTTGGCAGCCATGCAGCGAGAGGATTTCACCAAAGCCCAAGAATTACTTTTAGAGTCGCTGGAGTGGCAACGCAATTACTCATCGCAATCCACCAATTCTTCGGTAGCGACTTATGAATTTGGTTCTACGCTCAACCAATTGGGACGAGCCTATCTGGCCAAACAAGAATTCGAACAAGCAGACATCCAGTTTTCGCAGGCCGTCCAAGTGTTTCGCCAATTGATGGCTGTCTTTCCGGGAGCGCTCGTCTACCAAAGTGACTTGGCCTTGGCTCTCAACAACTTGGCTAGTGTCAAAGTTCATGAACAGGACTTTGAACGGGCACGCAAACTGTCCAACGAGGCTATTGAAATTCAATCAAAAGTTCTACGGGCCGATCCCACCAGTGTAGCGGCTTTGGCACGTTTGAGCGGGGCTGAATACAACGCCTCGCTGGCTGCCGCGGGAATGGGACAACTAGCACTTGCCATTGAGTTCATTGACGATTCCATGTCACACCGTAGCCAAGCCGTTTCGGCCTCCAAAATAATGACCGCCAAAGAGATGCTACCGCTTTGGGAACATAAGACCATGCTGTTGCTGCAAAATGGAAACCTCGACCCAGCAATGGAGGCCGTAGAGGCGATAGTTGATCTAACAAAGAACGACCCTACCCTAGTGTCTCGAGCACTGTCGTTTCTTCGCCAAAATCTTGCCAAATTCCCCAACTCAACACAGCGAGATTTGGAGCTACTGGTCCGAAAACTAGATGAGGCAAGCGTAAACTAATTCAGCGTGCAAGAATGCGTGCCCTGGGGATCTTACGATTCCATTTCGATCCACAGGAGGTAGTTTGGAAAGGCAGAGCGGCAGGGGTAGAGCAACTGAGAGAGGATGGCAATTCCGTGCAGACTGAAAAACCTCTACCCTGTGTGAGCAGGAAACGAATTTTGCTGAATTCGCGCGGTTTGGTAGAATAGAACTCATAACGAATATGCTGAGGCCCTGTCCCGTCAAGCTTGAAGGCACGGAAGCTTGATTGGCAAAGAATTCTCCTTTTTCTCGCCCGTTGCATTTCGTTTGAAAGCTGGGGAACATTCGTACCATTGATGTGCTATCCAGCCTAAAGATTTTGCCTGGTCTCTCATCCTCTGGCCAACTAGTCGAAGAAGTCAAATAAGTTTTATGCCTGATCGCCACACTACGACATTGAGGCAGCGGAAGCTGTGTATCGAGCCCCTGGAAGTTCGTCAGTTGTTGAATGCAGACTGGGGACGCACTGAAGACTGGGAACACGCCGCAGACAGGGAACGCACTGCGGACTGTGGGAATTCATTCGATCATGAAAACGGCTTCTCAGCCCTCGATGGAGCCCATCACGGGGAAGTAGAATCATGGTCGGTTTATTTTGAGAGCGATTCTCAAGTTGATGAAGGCAATACTCCGGACAGCTCAAGAGATGCGATGCACGGTACGCTAGATCCAAGTGGAGCACACCATGGAAGGCACTTTCCTCACATGGAGCTAGTAGCAGAAGGGGAAGCCCCTCCAGAAGTCGGCAACAATCCAGGGGATAGCAATCTTGGGTCGAGGATGAGTAGGCCGAATACTCAACTTGATCTAACGCCAGAGCCCGCGAGCAGGCCGATGGAAGCTCGCTCATCCATAGCTTCCGGACCTGCTAACAACAATATGGAACCCAATCGCATCCAGTCGATCGGAGTAGAAACTTCACAACCACAAAGCATCAGCATCGTTTTGTTTGCTCCGACAAGCACGGTTGCTGAGTCTAATCCTAATAGATTGAACCCTATAGCAGATGGCATAGGCCGGAACGGATCAATACCCCGTCTAAACGATACGCTCATCCCGGACGTTACCCGGGCCGCACTCAGTTCAGCGATCAATTCGAGCCCACTTGAAGCCACAATTCAGGAATCATCACGTAGCCCAATAGGTAACTCAATTGGAACTCGTGGTTTTGAGGTCCCAGAAATTCAGGCTGCGGGTTGGGGCACTCAATTGGCCAACAGTACTGCACTGCAAACTCAATCGTTGGAAGCTGTGCACAACCGATGGTCCAGCGAATTCAACTCACATCCATCGACAAGTATGTTGTCGAACCTGGCTCCTGGGATGGCAGATCTAATAGAGGTTGAACGAGCACAAGAATTTGAGTTATCTTGGGCGCAAAATGGGACATTACAGACAGCCTTTTCCGACCAAAGCACGTTCATTTCCGAACTGGCGGGTTCCTACGGATATGAAACAAGAACACCTCATGACCAGTCGATTGTGGGTGTGCGGGGAAAGGCAAATCTGCCTGAAATTAGTTTGTGGCAGAAGTTCGGTGGCGTCTCGGAACCCGAATGCGCCTTCTTATGGGCTAACGATACAACGGACATTGGAATCGATCATCAACAAGACGGGCCGGGGAATGCTTTTTCTTTCGGAGTGCTGTGGGTACTGGAGGCAAATGAACTTACGATCAGCGAGCATACAAGTTCCGGCATCGCGGCCGTGGCTGAGGAAATGAAGTCTGAAGAAAGCCACGACCAACGTTACTCCGTTAGCACCTGGAACCTTGTAGCGATTGTAGGACTGTTTGGTACGGTTTTTCTGCGATTTAATACAGACCTGCGTCAACCAAAGCCCCCTACTTGGGAGAAGAGGGCCGCTCCCATCTAGGCGATTAATTCAGGTATCTTTCGAATATTGCAGTTCAAAACTGTCGTTGGATCTTTCCCATGTCCTAAAGTTGGTCGCCCGTCTGAGGTAATGGCCTAGCCTAGTACTTCGCGGCTCTGCAGAGCTTGGTCTTTTTTTGTTACAACTTTTGAATTGGAATGAGTCCGAGACTTGTGACGTTACTCAGCAGAATCCGTATCTCCGGTGCAAAAATGTGTATCCGTCGGGTGGGATTTAGCTCGTATACATGCTTGCGCAGGTGAAACTATTAGTTATGGTTCAGGTCATTCTGTGCGAGCGGTATAAGGATTTCCTGGAATAGCATCTCGTACCAACACGTGCTTTTAGATTTGGATCTGGATATGGAATGTATTGGAATAGTCACCTTGGTAACTTCTAATACCCAGCACAGGTAATCTGTCGCATTTAGGCCGACCAATAAGAATCAGTTCCTAGCAATTCGGTGGGGTAACCATCTTCCAAGCGAAGGGCCACAAAAAGAAAATCGTTAGATCTCTATTCAAGCACCCGGTGTGCCCGATAGACATTGGTATGCGAAGGTTTATCATTTCCGCAAGTGATCCTTCCCAGCCTGCACCTTGTGCTGCATGCTACAACCCAGCGAAAATGCAGCTTATCTATTCTGGCCATAATTGACGCGGCACATGGGTGGTCTCATCGTCCAGCGCGGGATTCGGGCGTATCCCGCCAGACTGATGAGACCCCCGCCTTTTTCGCGAATATCCTACTCGCGATTCAGGGCTTCATCAGTGCATAGCAACGATCTAATGAGGCCTGCCCAAGCTTGGTGAATTTCATTCGCGTTGGGTGTGGGGCCCTGTGATTGCAATTCTTTCCACAAGTAAGAAGATAGAATTTGCAATTCGCGTTCAGTCGGGCGACGAGTGAGAATTCGACGGAACAATGATTCGATAGCCCCAACTAATTCAGGAGAGCTTAGGGCATCGGGATTGGACTCAATGTCCGTCGTGCTGGCTAGATGGGCTGCAGCCAGGTTAACAACTTCTACCACCATGGGATCATTCATCAAGGTTAAGGCTTGCAGCGCATTATTGCTTCTCGTCCGGCGTGCAATGCAGGCCTCGCCACTAGGAGCATCGAAGGTGGCGAACATAGCGAATGGCGCAGTGCGTTTCTGGAACGTGTAAATGCTCCTACGGTAACGATCACTACCTTGGCTAACATTCCATTTGGGACTACCGAAGGTGACTTCCGTTATGCCTGGGGGTTGAGGAGGACGCACAGGCTGGCCGCCCATTTTGTTGGAAAGTGCTCCCACTGCGAACAATATCGAATCTCGCAGTACTTCTGCATCTAATCGATAGCGAGGCGCATAGGCTAGCCACCGATTCTGAGGGTCCAGCTGGAGCGCGAGCTGGTTAACTACAGCAGATTGACGGTACGTATGGCTGGTCACGATCCGTCGATGAAAATTTTTGATCGACCAATTGTCCTGATTTATTAGGCTGTATGCCAAGTAGTCCAATAGTTCTGCATGGCTAGGTGGCGTTCCCTGAAGTCCAAGATCGTCCACCGTTTGGACAATACCCGATCCGAAGAAATACGCCCATTGACGGTTGGCACATACACGGGAAGTCAGTGGATTGTTCTGGGAAACCAGCCATTGAGCAAATTGATATCGATCTTTGGGCTGATCATCGTAGCTGAACAGTTCGGGAATGCCTGGCTCAACCTTTTCACGGGGTGAGAGATATTCCCCGCGATGGTGACGAAATGTGTCCCGTGTTTGATTAGGCGGACGCTCGGAAAAAATCAAGGTAGATGGCAAAGTCGCGGGGGCTAGCAAAGATCGGATTTCTTCGCTTTCGCTGGCCAAGTCATCGCTACGCATACAAAACTCTTGCAACAACAATTGCCGTTGCTCAGAGCTCAATTGTTCATCGGGAAGTAGCAACCAATCACGAATTGGAGGGGTAAAATCTTCTGCTTGGATTTCGTGCCCTGCTGCGGTTGCTCGAAAACGAAATTTCCCGAGTGAACTGGCAAAATGCCGTCCAAATACCATATGCACTTCAATTTTTTCCCCCGCAGGAATGTCCTTCGCAAAATTGAAAACCGCCACGTGGCGCTCTGCCTGTCGCCCGTGCACGGCCCAGCCAGTTTGAACATCGGAGTCGATGGCTAAAGCGGCAGATACCGGGTTTTTTCCGAATCGATTAGCCGCGAATGTTTCGCTTGCTGAGGCTATTGGCCATGCTTGGCCATTGACCGTCAATTCAAGTTCGGCGAGAAAAAAATCTCCTAACGTTCCTTCGTAGTACGTAGAGCCAGGACCTCCGGACGGCAATCGAGGGTCCGGAAGTGCTTCAAGTTGAATGGCTGAGATTCGCTCGGATAAGGGTTCAAATTCTAGATAGTAATCGTCGCGTTTGGCCGTATCACCGGATGCAAATACTACCCCCTCATCCTCAATCGTTAGAATTGGCAAATTGGATGTAGCCGTCGTAGGCTGCAGCGTACACCAATCGACCAGGCTAGGACGCAGGCTCGAACGCCATGCAGAAAAGGACTCTTCTAACGTCAACAAACTACTGGCCGCGTCAGTTGACTGAGTCTGGGAATCCGAAGTGACATCCTTTTTTGATGAAATCGATGCAGGCCATTTAGTAGGCAAGGCCGAAAGTAGCTGCTGGGCGCGAACTTGCCGTTGTGCCCATTCCACTTGTGCATCCTCAGACGGTAACTCTACTGCTAGTTCATCAGCGTTATTCAAAAGTGCCATTAGCTGGTAATAGTCAGTTTGTGTAACCGGATCATATTTGTGTGAGTGGCACTGAGCGCAAGTTAGCGTCAATCCCAACCAAGTTGTACCTGTGGTTGCCACACGATCGGTCATGGCGTGATAACGAAACTCCAAGGGATCGATTCCACCTTCTTCATTGAGCATAGTATTACGATGAAAACCGGTAGCTACTATTTGGGACAGCGTTGCATGGGGCAACATGTCGCCAGCAATTTGCTCAATAGTGAACTGATCAAAAGGCATGTCCGCATTTAGAGCATCGATAACCCAATCTCGATACGGCCAGATAGACCTTTCTCGGTCCTTTTCATATCCATTGGTATCCGCATAGCGCGCCAAATCGAGCCAAGGCCTAGCCCAACGTTCACCATAACTTGGCGAAGCCAGTAGGAAGTCCACAAGTTGTTCATATTTTCCTGAGTCAAACGTCGAATCAACTCCTGAATCATTAATTGGTTCCCAAATTTTCTGTACCCAATAATCAGCTTGTTCCGGAGTTGGCGGGAGACCAATCAGATCCAAAAACAAACGACGCACCAAGGTATAAGGCGCCGCATCGTCGCTAGGCCGGAGTCCGCCTCGCTCTAATTTATGGAGAATGAAATAGTCTATTTCATTAGCGCACCATTGGCTGTCCGCTACTGCCGGAAGCGATTTTTGCTTGGGAGTTACAAACGACCAGTGTTGCTGCCAGGAGGCACCTTGGTCGATCCACTCTCTTAGCAACTTGCGTTCTGCGTCGTTCAGTTGCTTCTTCGAATCTTGAGGAGGCATTTGGAGATCTGCATCAGATGTTTCGATAAGCTCGACTAAAAGACTCGATTCTGACTGGCCAGGAACGACAGCAGCGTAGCCCCCGAGGTCCTGACGTTGACCTTCTTGAGTGTCGAGTCTCAAATCGGCTTGTCGAGCATTTGCATCGGGACCGTGACAACTGAAACATTTATCTGACAGTATGGGACGGATGTCGCGTGTATAGCTTATACCATCGTCAACTCTTTCCTGACCGTCTGTCGAAAGGCCAAAGACCACAATCAACACGCAAAAGACAGCCCGGCGACTAGAAAAAAAGCCATTCGGAAGTTGAGAATAGAGGGACCGCAACTGGTTCATGTAAGGGCTGGCCGATGGCATGTTTTTTTGATCATTCAGGTGTGTGTTAGTGCATGGCAGAAGCTATTTTACACCGAGAAGGACACGTTTGGGGATAATTGACTGGGATGCCAGTGCTGCAAAAACCACTTTGCACTATCGTTAACGCTAGCGTAAATCGTGATATCGGATTACCTTAGCATCTGAAGAAACGCGGATACGGCAGGCAGGTTTGGAGTGAATCTCGAAGTGCATGGTAAAAATCGTAGACCGCGTTTCACTTAGTCGGTACCGTTGGGAAACTATTCCCGGAACTCTACTACGGCAAGATTCGCCGGACCCACAAGTTCCGCGTCGCAAGGGCGCCATTATTTGGAGAGTTTGCGTTTGCACGGAACTGCTGTTTTTGAATCTCTTTTTTGCGATATGGAAATGACTCCTGACTGGACCATTGATTCTTGGAAATCCAAACCTGCAAATCAACAGCCTACTTACAATGACCTGGAATATCTGAACGAAGTTCTGGCAGTACTAAGGCGACTTCCTCCGCTAGTAACTAGCTGGGAAGTGGACCGTCTTCGCGATCAAATAGCCGAGGCTCAAGCTGGAAATGCTTGGGTGCTGCAGGGCGGAGACTGTGCCGAATCCTATGATGATTGCCATTCCGAGGCCATTGCCAGCAAACTCAAAGTCTTACTGCAAATGAGTCTGGTGCTTGTTTTTGGTTCACGCAAACGCATTATCCGTCTGGGTAGAATCGCTGGCCAATACGCCAAACCTCGCAGCAGCGACGTTGAACAACGGGAAGGGCAAACGCTTCCGTCTTACCGCGGTGACTTGATCAATCGCGCTCCCTTCACAGCAGAACATCGCCGCAATGCTCCAGAGTTGATGTTGCGTGGTTATGAGCGGTCAGCAATTACACTCAATTTCATTCGTGCCTTAAGCGAGGGTGGATTCGCGGATTTACACCATCCAGAGAACTGGCAATTGAATTTCGTGACTGAAAGTCAAGAGTCGCTACGATATCGGGCTTTGGTCAGTTCGATGGCAGACGCCCTGCGTTTTATCGATGCGATCTCTCCTGCTCAGATCTCCGAATTACGCCGCGTCGACTTCTTCACGTCCCATGAGGCACTACACTTACCTTACGAACAAGCCCTCACACGAGAAAGTGTGCGAGGAACAGGTTGGTACAACCTGGGAACTCACTTTCCTTGGATTGGCGAACGCACGAGAGCATTCGATGGAGCTCATGTTGAGCTACTGCGAGGTATTCGGAATCCAATCGGTGTAAAGATCGGACCGTCTGCCAATGGTGACGAAGTAGTAGAGCTAGTGCGACGACTTAATCCTGACAATACGCCTGGCCGCGTAACACTGATCCATCGGGTGGGTAGCGCCAAAATCACGGATGTCTTGCCGACCATGATTCAGGCCATTCGAGACAGTAAGGCGAACGTGTTGTGGATGTGCGATCCTATGCACGGGAACACAGTTACAGCGAGTAGCGGCATTAAGACTCGACGATTTGACGATATTCTGAGTGAGCTGCGAAGCGCGTTCGCAATTCACCGTGAACTAGGTTCTCGATTAGGCGGTGTACATCTCGAATTAACCGGCGAAGACGTGACTGAATGCTTGGGAGGCAGCAATGGACTGACCGAAGATGACCTTCACACGGCCTACAACACAAATTGCGATCCACGGCTGAATTATGAACAGGCAATGGAAATTGCATTCTCGATTGCCAATGAAATTGGAGCCGCTTGATGGGTTTCAAACAAATGGCAACACTTGACTGGCGACCATAGTAACCAAGAGACCGACAAAGCCTAGGCAGGCAGTAAGAACGGACCAAGTTCGAAGCGTTTCTTCGGTTGTCAAAACGCTCATTTTCGAAAAAACCCAAAATCCGCTGTTATTCATCCAGTCTCCCACCAGAGACCCGCTACCGATGGCGCAAGCCAGATAAACCATGTGGAATCCCAAAGATTCGGAGGTGAAGCCCATGGCCGCAAACATTCCTGACGTAGTGACCATGGAAACGGTACCTGAGCCTTGAGCAAATTTCATAAGCGCTGCCACTCCAAAGCTGACCAACAAGACTGATAAACCGGTCACCGTCGCAGCCTCTCCGAGCGATTGTTTGATGGTACTCTCGATACCTGCGCTCGCCAGCATCTTCCCAAATGCGCCTCCAGCAGCAGTAATCAGGATGACAACTCCGCCACTCATGAGAGCCGTTTCAACTCCTTGGGATAGCTGCCACAAATTCTCCCCACGGTATTTGGCTAGCATCCAAAGGCTAATAGCCGTGGAAACGAGTAGTGCAAAATTCGGATTCCCTAAAATTCCCGTTACACCAAGTACAGATTCCCAATTGGGACCGGGCTCCTTCCCAGCGATGGCTCGTGCAATCGTGTTCGATGCGATCAAAATAACCGGCAAAACAACTGGCAGAAGAGCGACAGACAGAGGAGGCAATGAACTTTCTTCGAGCTGTTTGATTTCCTCGGCCCCCGAGTAAGGACGCATGGGAATGTCATACCAGCGATTAAGCAACCAGCAAACTGCCAGGCCGACTGCCGACATGCAACCACCAATCGATGCGCCGGCGACAATCATGACTCCCAAGTCGATACCCAAGTTGTTAGCCATTGCCAAAGGCCCGGGCGTTGGAGGAACCATCGAATGGGTCACAGCACCCCCGGCCACAATCGCAGTTGTGTACAGAACATAGTTCTTGCGTTTGTTTTGCCATAGGGAACGTGCCAACGGTACCAACAAATAAAACACCGTGTCAAAAAACACCGGCACACTCAAGACGTATCCACTACTCATGAGCGCTAAGGGGGCTCGTTCTTCTCCCAGTAGTTTGACGAACGATCGTACGATTCGATCTGCTGCACCGCTATCCATTAAGCACTTGCCAATGACTGCAGCCAATGCGATGACAATTCCAATACCTCCCGCTGAAGCGCCAAAGGCTTCAGCCACACGGCTGATTTTGGTTTCTACGGGACCGGGTGCGAGTAAGCTTACGACGAAGGCAGCACTGATGAGCGCGATAAAGGCATTGATCTTGAGTAATAGGATCATGCCCACGACAGTCGCAATACCGACGCATAAAACAAAAATCGGATATGGGTCCACGAACCTCTCCCATTCAATTAGCTTCTACTTGATAGAGAAATTAGCCTACTCGATAACCGCCTGCTACGAGCCAGCATTTTGGATGTTACTTAGAAAACACGGCATCCAAAAACGATTTAACTTTGAGTTGACGTTCTTCGTCAAAGAACTGGGCGCCTCCGTGGGCAGCATCATGCACCATTTCGAATTGTACAGGCAAACCTAGAGCTTCATACTTACCGAGAATTTCAATAGACTGATTGATTGGGACCTGCGGATCCTGATCTCCATGGATCAGCAGCAAGGGTGGGTCCTGAGAGTCCACGTGTTCGACGGGGCTAGCTAAACGCGCAAGCTCAGGCACTTCCTCAGGCTGAGCTCCTAATAACAGCTGCAGTGCTGGGACTCTGACACTTAGTCCGTGGGGTGTGGATTGCGGCAGTATGGTCATCAAGTTGGTCGGGCCGAAAAAGTCGACTATGGCGTGGACATCCGACGATTGGACGCGATATTCACCGATATCACCTTCTAGAGTCTCGACTCCATTAGTGGTTCCCACAAGTGCTGCCAAATGGCCTCCGGCTGACGAACCAGCGACGGCAATCCGATCGGATCGATAACCATAACGTGTGGCGATGCCCCGCAAAAAGCGAATTGCGGCCTTGATGTCGTGGATCTGGGCCGGAAATGCAGCTTCAGTGGACAAACGATAGTTGATACTAGCTACCGTATAGCCAGCACCCACCAAATGGTCTAGTGGCATATTGTCTTTGGAACCACTGCGCCATGCTCCTCCGTGAACCCAGACAATCAATGGCGACCCGGTAACATGCAAAGGAAAATGCAAATCGAGCAAAAGTGATTGGCTACCGGCTGTGGCATAGGCAAGGTCTTTCACGACCCATTTGCTGGAACTATTTCGTGTTGACGACCAACTTCTTTTGGGCGTAGTTAGATGGGAGACATCGGCAAGTTCTTCACCTGCCACCTGCATAATGGATTCGATGGCAGCCAACGTCTGTGGATCGGGACGAAAATTTCCAGGCCTGTAACCAAGTGCGATCAAACGAGGCGTCCAACCGGCGCGATTCTCGTGATTCCAAATTTTCGGATCAGCACCACTGCGTACCAAGTAGCCGACTAGTTTTGCTAGGCTTTGATAGGCTGCCCCATGCATGACCGTCTCGCCGTTATGGTCGACGCAGTTGATATTTGCGCCGTGCTGCAATAGAAACTCGACGGCCGCAATAGTTTCATCCTCTGTTCCCGCTGACTCATCTCCATCTCCAAGTGCACCTACCCCTGTAGCAGCCAACAATGGCGTACAACCGTCGTCGTTTGCCTCGTTTATATCTGCTCCTAGTTGATATAAAAGATCCATGAATTGAACATCGGCGGTCTGAGCCGCCAACAAAAACGGAGTAGACCCTGAATACGTGAAGCGTCCAAGTTCGGATTTGCCATTTTGGAGACGAGCCCGGATGTTCGCTCCGCTGACAACGAGTTTCCTTGCAATGTCCAGACTTGTAAGGCGTCCAGAACCATCCGGTGGCGGATCACCATCACCCCGTATCGGCTTCCGCACCCAGGATAGCGCATGCAGTGCCCCATAGCCTGAGGGGGCTGCATTTGGATTTGCCCCAGCATCCAGCATTAAACTTGCCAATTCAAAGTGTCCATTCTCAATCGCCATTAAAAGTGGTGTCATGGTAAGACGTCCACTCACAAACTTGATCCCCTGTTGTGTAGCGATTTCACTATTCACATCCGCACCGGCTTTAAGCAGACGCAATACGGTTTCAATCTTTCCCTGGCGGACAGCAAAGAACAACGCGTTGAACCCAGAACGCAACTGGATGGTAGGATCCGCTCCTGCTTCCAGGAGTGCATTTACTACCTCCGTATGTCCTTCAGCAGCCGCCCACATTAGCGCAGTCTGCCCTTTGTGCTCTCGGGCATTGACATCGACACCTCGCGCCAATAGCGATTTGACTGGGCCAACTCGCCCTGTTCTGGAGGCCGTCATTAGTAACGTTTCTCCTCCAGGCAGGGAAGCTTTAGCGTCAGCTCCAGTAGACAACAGCATGTCGACAATTTTGTCATCGCCATTAGTACAAGCGAGGGACAAGGGACTGACACCATATCGATTTGTCGCCGAAGTGTTCGCACCGGCTCGGATCAAAGCCAGAGCGGCTTCCTCGTTTGAGTAACGAACGGCCCAATGCAACGCAGTCATTCCATCGGCCTGGGGAGCATTAACGCTGGCCCCTTGAGTTAGCAACTCCATTGCCAGCGAAAATCGTCCCTGTTGAGCAGCGTCAGCAATGGAAACTTCATCAGCCAAGAGTGGTAAACCGAGCAGGCAAACCAATCCAAGAGTGTAGATTGCCGAAAGACAGTACTTCTGACCTCGCGTAGGCATAGTTACCTCTAAACTGTTTCCTACATCGAGCAGAAACCGTACTGATCGGGGCAGGGAATAAGGTGTTCACTAACTCAAACACTGAGCGGTTGGAACAATTCAGTTATCGTTCCACTACTATCTCCGATTTCGTTGACCCGAGCACCGATTTTCTCCAGCAAACTCAAATGCAAATTGGCCAAGGGAGTTGGAGAGTCAAACCGTATATGGCGTCCACCTTGCATATTGCCCGCGGCCCCCCCGGCAACGATTATCGGCAAATTGATATGATCGTGCACATTGGGATTCCCCATACCGCTGCCATACAAATAGAGAATGTTATCGAGAAGCGTCCCATTACCTTCTGGTGTCGCTGCCAAGCGTTCGAGGAATTCGGCGAAAAGCGACACATGAAAGCGATTTACTTTCGCCATGCGGGCAATTTTTTCGGGATCGTTTCCATGGTGGGTCAACGGATGATGGGCATCTGGGACGCCAATTTCAGGGTAAGTACGATTGCTAGTTTCGCGAGCCAACTGAAACGTAACCACTCGAGTGATGTTCCCCTGCAATGCCAAGAGTTGCAGATCGAACATTAATTTTGCATGTTCAGCATAATCAGCTGGTACTCCTGATGGGCGATCCAAGTCCGTGACTGGGTTTTCTTTAGCCAAAGCTTCAGCCCGTTGAATGCGTTGCTCTACATTGCGAACGGATTCCAAGTACTCATCTACGCGGCGTCGATCGCTGGGGCCCAGAGTATTTTTCAGGCGAACTAATTCCTCGTTGACCGAATCCAACAGGCTGGCTTTCTCACGCATTAAAGCCTGTCGCGTAGCAGCATCTCGACCTTCCCCATACAGTCGCTCGAATACAAGACGAGGGTGGGCTTCGGCGGGAAGAGGGGTCGTAGGTGACGACCAGGATAGGTTATTTTGATAAACACACGCGTAGCCATTGTCACACTGACCAACCACACTTAACAAATCCATGGATAATTCTAGCGAGGGCAACTGCGTTTCCTGGCCAATACTTTGTGCGGCCAACTGATCCACTGTTGTACCCAAAAAGTAATCTGTACTTTCCGTTCTCTTCGCTTTTGCGGCACTAAGGAACGAAGAATTGGAAGTTGCGTGCGTACCAGGATATGCGTTCTTTAATTCAAGATTCGAAACGATCGTGACCTTATCCTTGACTCGTTCCAATGGGCTCAACGTAGGAGATAGTTGTTCCAGCCGTTCACCCCCAGGAGGAGTCCATCGCGACAGATCACAACCCATAGGCATATAAACGAAACCCAATCTGCGCAATTGCCCTGGCCCAGCGGCAGTGTTCGCAATTGCGGTCATGGATGGAACCATTGCATCCAACAGCGGCAACGCGATCGCGGTACCCACTCCCCTGAGAAATGTTCTACGAGCCAGAGCCTTCTTTGTTATGATCATTGCGTGTTCCTCATTTGAAACGGCAAACTATTGGCGATGCCCGATATAATGTACGAAAATTCAAAATCATGTTCCTTCGCTTCACGCACAATCTGCCGAATTGCCGGAGCATCATAAGGCTCAACGCCACGGCCCAGGGCGTATGTCATTAGTTTCTCAGTCAGTGTTTGGACAAACAACTGAGGTCTTGCCAGCAGAGCATCCTCTAGGCCTGTTACTCCATCAAACTGGCTGCCATCAGGAAGGCCTCCCGCGACATCCAATAAGGTTCCGTTTTCTGAATCACGCCACCTCCCGACCGCATCGAAGTTTTCGAGAGCAAATCCCACGGGATCTATCAAATTGTGGCAGCCCGCGCAGGCCACGTTGTCTCGATGCATCTCGAGTCTTGCTCGCACTGGGAGATTTCCAGCCACCGTATTTTCTTCCAGAGTCGGAACATTCGGTGGCGGTGCAGGCGGTGGACTGCCTATCAAGTTCTTCAACACCCATTGCCCCCGCAAGACAGGCGAAGTTCGCGTCGCATAAGACGTCACCGTAAGTATACTTGCCTGCCTTAACAGTCCGCCACGATGAGCGTTTGAGTTGAGATCAACTCGCCGAAAGTGGCTGCCATAGATATGTTCCATTCCATAATGTTTGGCTAAACGCTCATTAAGAAATGTATAGTCGGCTCTCAGCAGATCAAGAATACTCCGATCCTCCCGCACAACACTTTCGAAGAACAGCTCAGTTTCCTGGCGCATGGATTGACGGAGGTTATCATCAAAGTCAGGGAACAAGCGCATGTCAGGAATAGCCGAGTCCAAATTGCGAAGGTAGAGCCATTGGTCTGCAAAATTCTGAACCAGCGACTTGGCGCGCGCGTCGGCAAGCATTCTTTGAACCTGCTGCTGAAGTACTGCCGGTTGCAACAACTGATCGTTGGCTGCCAAATCAAGGAGTTCTTCATCTGGAATGCTGCTCCATAGGAAGAACGATAGCCGGGAAGCTAACTCCACTGCGGTCAATCGATAGGGTGCTCCCAATGGTAACGTATTAGGTTGGCGCTCGATGCGAAATAGGAATTGAGGGTTTACGAGAATAGCAGCCAATGCCCTCTCGACACCTGCCTCAAATCCATTCTCAGCTTGCCCCAATTTGAAAAACTCCATTGGTTGCTCAAGATCCTCGTCAGTAACATCGCGTCGGTACGCTAGCCGCGCTAGTTTTCGAATAATCTGCTGGGCGCACTCTACCTCTTGTTCTTGGTCTGAGGGATAGCAGACAAAAATGCGGTCTCGACTGGGAGTCGATTTTGGCACCTTGCCTTCGAATGGTCCACGTACGGTGAGCTGATATACCGCAGGTTCAATGCGAGGGTGACGGTAATAATTAAAGTGTACATTCAACGGTTGCCGAATCGTTTCGAGCAGAGACGAAGGATTCTTGGGAAATACTACGGCGACTTCGTGTGGACCTGCCGAGATCGAAACGGATGCAGTGAAGTTGGCGTCTACCAATTTATCGCTTTGGCCACGCGGCGGAGGGGCAACGGAAAAGACCGTCACTAATTTTCGATCCACCAAGAACTGAAGCTCGTAGGTACCGTGCATTCCTTCCAGTTCCTCGTTACGGTCCCGCATCAGCCAAGCTTGTAATTCATAGTTCCCATCCTGTGGGAACACGTGATTCACCACGATGCCACCCCGTGAACCTATCGGAGTGCCTTCTAAATGTGTGTCCTGGGTAATATCCGGTCGCATTCGATAGGTCTTTTCAGCTCCAGGCTCAGCCCGCACTCCAATTGCCAAGCGACTAATGGCTTGAGCAGCGGAAACGTATCGATCAAGCAAAACAGGAGATAGGCCTGTGACAGTGATATTGTCAAATCCATGACTGGATTCGTCAGCAGGTAGCATTTCGCTAGTATCAATGTCCAGGGCCAGAAGATCTCGTATAGCGAATTGATATTCCAATTGAGTTAACCGTCTGAGCGACTCTGTGCGGCCGGGATTGGGCTGGTCCGCAGCTGCCCGATCTAGCAACTGAACAATGCTATCGGTCAATGCCTCATACTCCGACTCGCTTGGCCGAGTCTCGCCGAGTGGTGGCATTTGCCGCGTGTCGAGTTTACGTACGATACCTTCCCAAATTGCGGCTTGCTCACCTATCGACTGCTTTAGTAATTCATCTAATGCCAAATTGCCTTCACGATTGTCGCCACTATGGCAATCCCAACAACTGCTTTCCAAAGTGCCTCTTAAGGCTGCCCGAGATTCGGCATTGGACGCAGATAGCTGTTGCCCCGAAGCAATAGGACAAAAAGTCATCGCAAATAGGCAACACAAACGTGGGAGTCGAGTCATCATGGGGCGAGAACTATTTGGCAAGGGCAGGGAATTTCGGTGAGGCCAGTGAGGCCATACATTTTACTTGTTTTCTGCCTGTGGTTGCAAGATTCGGTATCTGCCTCCCAAATTCACTCAACGAATTTGGATCAGGCGTGTCTCGATTAGAACTCACCATCCATCCGAGAATTACGAGGCCGTTCGAGCCATTCGGGGAGCTTGGAAGACATCGAGTAACGTTTTTGGAGGTTGCGATATTCGAAATCCAATTAAAGAGTCGTTCAACAATTATTGACAGGATTTCAGTAGGATAGGCACCCCCGCTTCTAGCCAGTCAGCAAAAAACGGGCTGGAAGCGCTGGATGCCGAGTAGAATGCAACTTGTTTTGGGTGTGAAATAACTCGGCCTGATGGGTCTCTCAGAGTCACGCAGATTTGCATGATAGGAGATTCGCAAATAGACATTCCTAGGCTAAGCAATGCTTGTCGGCATCTGAAAAAGAGATGTTCCTGTGCGACGAAAAAGACACAGCTAAATAATGCCTAGATCCCCGAACCCGAGGATTGCCATCAGACTTCTTTCAACACTCTGTAAGTAAGTCACCTGCCGATTAAAAATCGAATTCTTCGAGATCAACCAGCCGCCACCCAACGTCCCGTTCGGCTCACGGGACGTACTGCAATTGACTGTTTCACCCTGTTCGTCGATACCAAAATCTCATCGCATCAATCCTAACGCTATGCGACCGCAAAGGTTCTCAAGTACGTCCCACGAGCCGAACGGATGTGTTCAAACTGGTCTCCGCCTCGCCTGATAATCCTTTGCACAATTCACAGATGGCGTGACGAGTTTCAGAAGAAAGAATTTAATCTCAGCCACGAACCCCAGACTAACAGCGGTCAGCATCAAAAATTGTTGTTGACCGCTGCATATGAGTTGAAATTTGTCAGCCTCAAGCCTATTTGGTTTTGATCTCAAAATCGTAGACGTTCTCTCCTTCGGCCTTTACTTGAGCTGTAAAACCAGAGGTTGCCTTGTTGGAGTATTTGGCTGGCAACTTATTCTTGGAAGCAACCGACTTTTGTGAAGCCTCATCGTAGTCTTCTGGATACTCATTGGTAATGTCATACGGATCGGCAAGAGTCTGCCCCTCGTCGGTCGACTCGTAGTCCGCAGATCCCTCATAGCTGGCTATGGTGACCTTGTAATCACCGGCTATTGCTCCATCGTCCTTGTTCGTAGTAGTCAGTTTATACATGCCATCGGCATCCGTGATTCCAACTGCGGGCTTGCTTCCGGAGTCAGGCACGAATGAAACGGCAGCTCCCTCGACGGGTTTTCCGTCAGCATAGGTTACCTTGCCCGATACTGGGAAAGTTGGTTCTCCCGACGATCCACAGCCGACCAATAATGCCAGACACGCAACAAACATTCCTGACTGTACCTGTAATACTCTCACAGGATTTCGATTCGTCCTGCAAGCATTAGACGGTTTCATTCTCGTATTCATCCTTTCGTATGAGCCATGATGATCGGAACACAAGCACTATTATCTGCCGTGCGAGAATCATCGATTCGTTACAAAAACAGGTCCCCGGTCGCGTTCGACTGGGGACCATGAAGTGTTTCCTGTCAGCCTTCATCGAAGGCTATTAGCAAGAAGCCGAATTACTCTGACCAGCTGTTAACTTCTCCACCTGACTTGGAACCCAGGGCTCCCCAAGCTCCATACATGCTGGGGCCAGTCAACGTTTGACGTGCACTGGTATTGCCTGTGTCAATATTGTCGCTCATGAAGTGCACGGAACCGTCAACAAAGGATGCGTTCACACCGCCGGTGTGACGGCTAGCAGGCGGAATAACCAAATGGGTAGAATCACCCCAAGTTCCACCATCAGCACATGCCGGTGAGTTGGGCCCCAATACCGTATTGAATGCTACATACATGGGCTGTGCATCCTGCCATGCAATCCCAAAGCGAGACTGAACTTGAGATCCAGCAGCAAAGTACCGACCATCCGTGACGGTCCGGCAAAGTGAGGGGTTGTCAATCAATCCGGCCACACGTGTGTGAACACCTAATACGTATTCAACTTGTCCCGCGTTAACGGTCGGAGGATTTTGTGCTCGCACAGGTGTGTTCTGCTGACAAAGCCGCTCGCTGAACGCAATCGTGTTGCTTGTTCCATCCGATACGCTGCCGATCGTGTAAAACACACTTTGCGTGTTGGAAGGTCGCGCACCGAAAATCCCACGCGCTTGACGACCACTTAAACCGTTTGTCAGGCTTTCCACCATATCACCGGCGCACATGGCATAGCTATTGGTACGAGTAGCATTGACAAACCCACCATCCGATGGGCAACGCATGAATCCTGGAGATGTGTTCCAAGGAGCATAACTGCGCCATGCATGCGGCCCTTCCGGCGGGTCGTTATTGGCAACATCGCCTGCCACGACAGCGTTCCATTGATTGTTACCCTCAATGAACGGCAGAAGCGGAATAAATCCACTACGACGCCCACGATTGCTGTTTCCGAGCCCAGTGTTGGCAAAGTACGGGCCAGTACCTCCGCTGCGGCTCGGGAATTTCTTGAATGCGCTCTCGTAGTTCAATAATGACAACCCGAGCTGTTTGAGATTGTTTGAGCACTGCATTCTGCGAGCAGCCTCGCGGGCAGCTTGCACAGCAGGCAAAAGTAGACCCACCAGGATCCCAATGATGGCAATCACCACCAATAGTTCCACCAACGTAAACCCAGAATTAGGTCTACCAACAGGTCGCTTAGTCATGGACACTTCTCCATCTAAAACTGATATGAAATAACAGAACCTTAATACATTAACTAGAAAATAAGGCGGTTGGCAACTCAAATCAGATACGCCAAACGCTTTCTTAATGGTGCTATTATTTCAGAAAACGTCAGCTAGTGCAATCTAAAGGAACATTGATAAATGATTTTCTGCTACACTCGGTTGCTCCGTTAATGATTTTCCACATTATTGAGTTCGAGATTATGGATCCAAGTTCCCCCGTTTCCACCTCCAGTGCTTCGAGTCCAATCCGATGGCTGGGGATATTGTCAGCCGGCATTGTGGGGGGGTGCATAGCAGGATGGTTGAGCACTAGTTTGGGAGATACCTTTCAGTACCCCCCCGAGATTCAGGCCAGCCTTGTTAACCCCAACGCGGAAATCGATTTCGAAGAGATAAAGGCTTTGGACAAACACCTGAGATACAGCAATACAACTTTGTGTGCCACCCTGTCTGGACTTTGCTTGGTGGGATTGTTTGCTGGCGTAGCCGCGATCGCTAACAAAAAAAATGTGATCCTAGCAGTGTTGGCTGGCATCGTGCTGGGAACGATAGTGGGTGCTCTGGCAGGTCTTGTGGGGGTTACAGCTTGGCAACTGGCATTTGACTACGATCTGATTGCTCGTCAAGGAAACGACACGACCACACATGCTGGCATCGCCAATGTGTTGATTTGGGGGTTCATAGGAGCCGCTGCCGGATTCGTTTCCACTGCTAGTAACCGTGGCCAGCTGAGTGTTGTCGGTTTTTTAGGCGGCGTAGTGGGTTCTCTAATAGGCTCAGCAATAACCATCTTCTTTTTTCCTGACGTTCGCGCCGAATGGCCGCTAGCACATCAATTCGAAGAAACAAGTTGGATTGCCGCAAGAGTAATTTGGGGGTTCGTGCCATCAATCTTTATCGCGATCTTGGTGTGCCCAGCCTCTGCGCCCAAAAAGATGCCCTCCTTAGAATCGGACTAACGTGCTTTGCCCTAAGTACCAGTACGAGTACGATCAAAGCCAGCCTCGCGCCCTACAAAATGCTTTCGTTACCAAGGCCCAAACAATCGCGCGGCATTTTCGGATGTTGATTCTGCTAAGCGTTCAAATGGGACGCCTCGAACCTTAGCTATGCATTCCAGCGTGTGCACAACCAGCGCCGGGTGATTTGGTCGTTTACCACGAAATGGATGCGGCGTTAAGTAGGGTGCATCGGTTTCCACCAACAGGCGGTCGCTGGGTATCAACTTGGCGACCTCCAGTATTTCGACTCCATTCTTGAAAGTCACCATTCCTGCAAAGCTAATATATAGCCCCAGTTCGAGACATCCTTGTGCAACCTCCAAGGAACCCGTAAAGGAGTGCATAACACCCGATAAGTCACCTAATCGTGCTTCCTCGCAGAGAATTTCGAGCGTCTCTTCAGCACACTCCCGCGTATGGATAACTACTGGCAATCCTGTCTGACGACTTAGAGCAAAATGTTGCCTCAAAAACTGTACTTGAGTCTCCCAGGGGCAATCATCCCAGTATCGGTCGAGCCCAGTCTCTCCAAGAGCCGCAACCCTCGGATGCCGACAAAGCTGTTCAATTTCGGACCACTCTCCCGCATTGGCTTGACAGCAGTTATTTGGGTGAATCCCCACTGCCGCACGCACACAAGAGAATTTCTCAGCAATCTCAACAGCGCGTCGCGAGGTTTCGACAGTAGTCCCAACGCACAAGATGGCACGAACTGAGGCTTGTTCAGCTTGTGCCAAGAAGCTATCAAGTTGTGAAAAAAGGGTGTCGTCCGTTAAATGTGCATGGGTGTCGACTATCACACTCACGCTCCTCATTCAGTTGACAACCTAGTTGATGCTCATTGCCCCATATCTTTGAGCCGAATGTCTTTAAACTCGACCCACATAGGTTTCCCAGCATGCAACTGCAAAGCCAGAATACCTTCACTAAGAGCCAAGTCTGGAGCTGCATCTGTGAATTCAATTATTTGTTGGCCATTGAGAAAATGCTGAATCTTGTTTCCCACAGCGATGATGGCAACTTCGTTCCAATCGTCCAATTTAAACAACTTGGCGTATTCTTCAGCGTTAATCAACGATCCCAGGATTTTCTTACCGCTTGGTTCCCACACTACCTTTTCACCAACGAGACACATGCGTCCACGCTTACCTCCTTCGTCGTAGATGAAGCCGGAGACGCTGGGGAGGCTGTTTTCATTGCGAATTTCATGCTGATAGCCGCGAACCACCCAGGCGTTTCGCACGTTTCCCTCCTGAATGTGCTTGGACCTGTACTGAATTCCCGAGTTGTTCGTGGCAGTACAGCGGAAAGCCAATCGCAATTCAAAATCATTGACTTTACCTCCTTGCCATATCAAGAAGGTATTTCCGGTAGCAGGGTTTTGCTCTGTAGTTTCACCATGTATTACCCCTTCTCGTACACTCCACAAACGCTCGTCGCCACTCCAACCCTCCAATGTTTTTCCGTCAAATAGTGCCTTCATGCCGTCTGGTTCCGAATGCAGAAGGGCTGGTGCTTGAGCATAGACATCGTAGCCAACTAAACAGAGGCCGAGGAAAATGCAAGTGCGAATCATGGAGTGGAATCCTTAGTTAAAAGGGGCGAGTTTTTCAGCTATCGGACAAATCGGCGATCAAGTGGGGCTACGATATTTCCAAGAACTTAAACGTGAAGCCTGGAAATGGTGGGCTGCCTGCGTCATGAGTAAACATACCGATGACGTTTGCGGCATCGATGGAAAATACAACTTAGGGCAACGGAAGCACTTCAACCTTGCGAATATCAACGCGACTACCCGGATCATGTTGTTGGAAAGCAAAATGACCTTCTTTGAATGTCTTATCGAAATCTAAGTACTCAAAGAGTTCATTACCGTCGACCGTGATCTTAATACGAGTCATTTCACGCCCTCGCCAGACATCGTCTCGGACTTCAAGCTCGTAAGTAAACCACGTGTCTGGTTTGACGAGCTGTTGGTAAACATGGCACATCCCATATAAGGATCCGGTCCGGATTGGATCTGTGTGCGTGCTGTCGATCTGAGCCTCGTAACCATCGGTGAATCCGGGTTTGCGAGTCGTGCGAAAATACAGGCCGGAATTGCCCTTGTCGTTGATACGAACTTCGGCTCGGTATTTGAAATTCTTGTATGGACCTTGAGTACATACGAGCATGCTTGCTGGGCCTGAACCATGCAGAGCACCTTCGCTTACAGACCATTTGCTCTCTTCTCGGCCTACCTTTTCCCAACCGTCCATGCTCTTGCCATCAAATAGCGTTATCCATTTTTCGTCTTGAGCTGCTGCGAGATTAGCGAAAACGAGAAACGAAATGGAACAGAGGAACAACCGAGTCACGTGAGAACAATGCATGATGCAGGCTTTCGAGGGAAGGAGAAATGAATGGATCAACCGGCAGAGAATACAGATTGGCCAAGGGCACTAGCATCGGGCGAATTGCCTGATTCCGAAGCTTTACCTGCTTGAGATGGTTTGCCAAGTCGGAAGATGCAAAGGAGATTACACTCCTTCGCTCATCAATTGACTGCTCACCATTGTGAAAACAGAGTTTGCCCTGTGCTGACAACCTGAACTGAATTGTATTCTTTTTTTCAGCGCTGCGACAGCGTGCTCCCTGGCGTACCAGAGCCTCGAAAGGGCGACAAGAAAGAACGGTGTTGTGCCGGGAAGGGACTCGGCCTACCTTCCAAGCAATGCGTGGAAAAGTAGGGGCAAACAAGGTTTTTGAGGTTTCGTATTCGAAATCTACTTAACCCGATACGTAAGTGAGGGACTGATTTACGGTTTCCATCACACTTGGCGTTTATCCCTCGCCAATGTATCGGGTCTCTGAAAATGGGCACAAAGCGCACATGGGCAACCACAAATACGCGGTGCATAGAACGGAAACTGAGAAAATCAATTGAAATCCGGTTTGAGCACGATTGTCGACAGGGGTGGTAAGTTGACGTGGATTGAGGCTGGACGACCGTGGTGAGGGAGCTTAGTCGCCGTGCAGCCCGGATGATTACCGACATTGCTACCTGCATAGTAGACTGAGTCGCTGTTGAAGATTTCGCGATACATTCCGGCCTGGGGTACGCCTAGACGGTAGCCCTCGCGCACAACTGGTGTGAAATTGGAGGCCACGATCAAGAAGTCCTTTGGATCCTGCGCCCGCCGAATGAAGCTAATAATGCTATCGTGCCGATTCATACAGTCGATCCACTCGAAACCGGATGACTTGAAATCAACCTCATGTAGAGCAGGCTCTTGAATCACCAAATGATTCAGATCTGCTACCAATCTCTTGATACCACTGTGAGTATCCCATTGCAGCAGGTCCCACTGTATTTCCGAGTCGTAATCCCACTCATGCCATTGAGCGATTTCGCTGCCCATGAAAAGTAGTTTTTTGCCTGGGTGAGTCCACATGTAGGAGTAAAGTAACCGGAGGTTGGCAAACTTTTGCCACAAGTCTCCGGCCATCTGACTAATCAATGCACCTTTTCCATGCACTACTTCGTCATGCGAAAGTGGCAGTGCAAAATTTTCTGTAAAAGCATATATCAAGCTGAACGTAAGTTCATCGTGGTGGAACTGTCGGTGTATAGGATCGTGGTGCATGTAACGCAATGTATCGTTCATCCATCCCATGTTCCACTTCACAGAAAACCCAAGTCCTCCGCAACTGGTCGGTCGGCTGACACCGGGCCAAGCAGTAGACTCCTCCGCCAGGGTCAAGATACCGGGAAACTGACCATGGGCCTGTTCATTGAATTCTCGCAACATGTGAATGGCATCTAGATTTTCACGTCCACCGTAAGCGTTTGGTATCCATTCGCCATCTTTGCGACTGTAGTCCAAATACAACATGCTAGCGACGGCATCAACTCGCAGGCCATCGATATGGTACTTATCGAGCCAAAACAGAGAGTTAGCAACTAGGAAATTGCGAACTTCATTCCGACCATAATTGAAAATCATGGTGCCCCAGTCCGGATGCTCGCCCTGCCGTGGATCAGCATGTTCATAAAGGGCAGTGCCATCAAAGTGCCGCAATCCATGCCCGTCTTTTGGGAAGTGAGCAGGCACCCAATCCAGGATTACGCCGATGTTATGCTGATGGCAATGATCCACGAAATACATGAAATCCTCTGGAGTTCCATAGCGGCTAGTAACGCCAAAATAGCCAACCGTTTGATAACCCCACGAACCGGTAAACGGATGCTCACTGATGGGCATTAGTTCCACATGAGTAAACCCCATTTCCTGGCAGTAGCTGACAACCTCATGTGCCAAATCTCGGTAATTCATCCACCCATGATGTCCATCAGGATCGCGTCTCCAGCTTCCCAAGTGCAATTCGTAGATATTGATGGCCTTGTTCAGCGGATCGGAACTGGCGCGACGGTCCAGCCAGCTTTGATCATTCCATTGGTAGGTATCCAAATCGGTAACCAGAGAGGCGGTGCGTGGAGGGAGCTCAGCATAGAATCCGTAGGGGTCCGTTTTATCTACGGTAGCTCCACCGCGAGATTTAATTCGAAACTTGTACTTTTCTCCAGCTGTCAATTCAGGAACAAAAAGCTCCCAAATGCCGGCTGGAATATGTTTTCTCAATTGGTGCTGTGTACCATTCCAGCCGTTGAAATCACCCACAACTTGGATGCTTTCAGCATTGGGCGCCCAGACAGCGAAATTCACTCCTGCAACGCCGTCCACAACCCGACGATGAGCGCCTAGTTTTTCGTAGATCTTCCAATTGCGCCCTTGCCCAAAGAGAAACAAATCGAACTCGGTGAGCAATGGAGAAACTGCGTATGGATCATGCATTTCAATTATTTCACCAGATTTGGAGGCAATTCGAAGTCGATAATCTTGTGCCCGAGTATCTGCGGAACAGATGGCTTCGTAAAATCCTGCGGGATGAATCCTTCTCATCGGTACATGCGTGGCATGCTGCTGATCAACCAGCCAGACCTGATCACTATCGGGCAAAAAAGCTCTCACTGAGATTGCCTGTCGATCGCCATAGCTAACTGGATGAGGCCCCAGAAGCTGTGCAGGATTCTCCAGAGTCCCTTCTACCAAGCGACTAATTCCCTGCAACGAAAGCTGTGTCCGCACGCTGTGTCTCCATTCGTTATGTATTGTTATACCCGGTATCTATATCGAGGTCAGTTGGAATCGCCTAGCGGTCCAAGGAGAGTTTAAGTTCCCATAACCAGCTCTCGTCCTGCCAAGCGTCGCCGCATCTTTCGCCCCGCATTGTTAAGCCACCCAAGGATCGAACTAGACAGAGGAGGAGTAATCTGCCTTGCGGCGACTTTGGGAGAAAATTCTGACCTTGGCGGCGATTGTTTCGAGGCCAATGCGCTGTATTCGGCCTGTGTCTGGGCCGCCGTTGCAGCTTCTAGATAGCGACAATTAATTCCGTGAAATTTTTGAGCAGTGTCAATCCGCTGCCACAAGTCAGAATTCCGGATAGGTCGCCGTACACCAAAACTTTCCCACGTGTAGTTGTTCTCGCGCCATGCTGCCAATCCACAGCGTAGTCCCCGAGAAACGTATTTACTGGTCGTAATCAACGTGACATGGCTGGGCTGTTCCAGAGCTTCTAGTCCTCTCACAACTGCTAGCAACGACAAGCGTTCCTCGTTTATACCCGCTTCGCTATCAGCCGCTTCTAGCTTCTCGGGACCGTCCAATCGCTCCAGCACAAAATGCCACCGTCCAAGGGCTGCTGTTCGCCCCAAACCGCCGACATTCCGAGCGGCTGTATCCGGAAGGAAACTATTGCAAAACAGTAGAAAATGGGGTTCTATGGCAACCATCAAATACTCCTCACGCTATCGGGAATACCGCCAATTTCGTTCCAAGAGGGGAACTCAAGTGGCTATCGGTGCACGCAAAAGCGAGAACTTTTCGCGCCTCAATTTAAGGGAACAACCTACTCCCCAAACCTTTCGGGCCACCAAACAACACTCTGGCAGGGGCATTGTTTTGACTTGCCCTTGGCATCGATCGCATTATCATGCGTTTGGTTTCGTCGAAGCGGAAGGTTCAAAGAAGCTAGTCGGTGTCAATTCTCAAAATACATACAAACCGAACGAATCCCTTCCGTGGTCCTAGATTAACCTGGCACATTCGCCGAGCTCGGAACTCAGACAATTAGCCTGGCCAAGCACTGGACATCCATTAGATGGCCCCAAGTGTCTTCTGCGCCAGGTTACCAAGATTCCAGTAGGTTAATCTTCCAGTATTTGCGCGGCGATGAGAATGGATATCGTTTTTGGCTGCAAGGATCCTGGATGAATTCCTAACATGAAATCTTGCCGGACCTGCATGACCGGCTCATTGCGCAGATTCTACGGTTTGCAACGACTCAGCCTGGTCGTTAACGTCATGATCGAAAGAGTTAATTCGCAGGGAGAAATCGAATCATGGCGAGTCGGCTTCGTAAATTGGTTGATGAACTGTTTGTCCTGTTAGTCGGTTGCTCAAAAGTTCCCTCTTCCAACTTTGTGTGGCTGACTTACTTGGGCGGGCCGCCAAGTAACCCAAGTCCTGTCCAGTGATGAGTCGAAGTTGCTCGAAAACCAGTACGCGATCGAGCACTCGGTTGGATTCCAACCTTGTCACCAAACGGGATGCTTCGTCTCCGCGTAACGAATCCTCGGGGAATCCGCAGGCTAGAGAGAATAATAGTTCACCATCCTCTCCGTAAGCATTACGCAGGGCCTCTTTCAATCCAGATGCCTCAGAACTTGTTGTACCAATCATTTGCCAAGCTAGCTCGATGGCAGCACGCCAATGGGCAGCCGCATCGGGGTCATCCAGAAGTTTTACAAAAGGGCGCCAATCACCAAGCAGCAAACAGATCTGGCAAGCTTGCGCTCGAACTTCAGCGCGGACGTCGGACAACAGCTGCGTCAACGAATCTTCTAAACTTGCATCCTTTTCCCCAAGAGTTTCCGAGACGGTCTGGCAGGCCAAGCGATCAATAGGACGTACTGAGCCTCTCAACCACTGGGGCACCGTCTGCACCTCGAAAGGTTGCCCTACAGAGCCCCTGGGATAGGCAATGCCGGTTCCGGCGGCAAGGCGATAAGGAGCTGATGCGTCAGTTTCTTGGCTCAGAAGGGCCTGACCTCCAACAGCGATCATAATCGTGTATGGTTGCCAGTAGGTATCATCCTGCGCAGGACCAAACCGCAATCTGCGTCGCGATTGCTGAAAGGAAACAGCACTATCTTTGCCTCTTAGTTCTACTGTGTGTCTCGCGCCGGCAACATCAATCTTTAAACTTGTACCTACATCCCCTTTCAAAACTGCTTGCACAAAGTCCGTCTTCAGAACGCAGGAACCGTTATCAATTCCGATCTCTCCGATACACGGACCAAAGCAGTCGAGTTTCGTCCCTCCGACTGAAAGTTCAACAACGGACCCCGGACCGACCAAAAAGCGTCCGGGAATGAGTGCAGTTTGATTCGCACTCAAGTACTGCCAATCGTCTGCCTGGGCAACGAGCACCGTGGCAAACGCATTGAAACCATCGATTGGTCGCCAGCTAAGTTGCAACTCAGGTGACTTAACTTCAGTATCTACCGTGGGTTCAACAGCCGAATTCAAGTCGGACTTGTCGATCGACGGAGTGTCCGAATCGATTACTAAGGGCATCTCGGAACCATCGCCCGGGTCGTTATCTAGCAAATCGGTTTCCCTGACGTTGATCGGTTCGCCCTCATTGTCGATCGCAGGAACCTGATCTACGAGTTCTGGATCAGCCGGTGAATTCTGATCCTGGCTGTCATTGTGAGCTGGCGTTGCATCAGCTTCTGATTCGTCAGCTTTCGATTGGATTGGGGCACCTTCGTCGCCTCGGAAAAGCGCAAGGATTTTCTCCTGGGGACCGAGTGCGATATAGGTAAGCCCTGCAAGTACGATTAGTAGCCCCAGCACTGCCAGAGGTGCTACCCAAAGCTGCCGAGAGTGTTCTTTCAAGTACTCGGGTACCTCTCTTGCTAGATGTTCTCCCTCGAGCGACATTCCTTGCGGCTTGATAGATTCTCCTCCAGAGGAAAGCATCGGTGCCAGAACATCCACGGTCTGACTAGATTGACCGGTGGAAACTTCTCGCCCAGGAACGATTCGGTCGTTCACCTCGCCAGAGAATTCGTCCGCTAAATTGTCAGGACGCAATGCTAACTGTGGACCAGCCAAGCGACTGTTACCTGGATCCATGCGCACAATTTTAGCCGTAACACCTGAGTCTCCTGTCAACTCTTTCCTCAGCATGCGAAACCGTGTGCGTAGCTCTACGGCCAATTGTTCACGTTGCTCCAGGTCAATCCCAGCCACAATCCGAGCGCGAGCTGCTGGGGAAATATGCACTTGCGTGTTCAGCGCAGTGGCCAACAGATGGTGGCAATCCGCAAGTTCTGCCAATTGTTGATCCGTTTCCAGGCAAACTCGCTCAAGCTCAGGAGTTGATTCACTGGGTAGAATGTCGTCAATATACTCAGAAATTGTGTTGGCATCGCGCCCCAGTCCTTCTCCAAGTGGTGACGGTGCAGAACGAGTGCGCCGTGTCACAATCTCGATGCGCCGTAGCAGGTTGCTGGCAAACTCACTTTGTTGAATTCGCTGATGCAAATCTTCGCGATCGGCGGGATTTAGAACGTTGTCACGATAGGCAAGCAGCGTACGCAGTGTTAGTCGCATCTTCTATTCCCTCCTGAATCACCGACACCAGTGTAATCAAACAACATAGTTGGCCCTCCATCACCTCATTCACAACTCGATTCAATGGACCAGAGGGCCCTCCAAAGCCAACCACCCAAAACCGGCCCAAGTACTCTGGGGTCCAGCCCAATTACTCTGCGGCTCCCATCTAATTAGTCCGGATCTCCCTTGGTATCCGTAGAAAATTCGAGAAAAACTGATCCTACTTTTTAAAATCGGCACCATTCCACCCAATTTGGTCACACCGAGGTCAACACGAAGAAAATCTACCACTGCGGAAAAAATTCTCACCCAATCTTGCAGCCCTGAAAAAATCTGAATGCACTTTGTCGATTACCATGGTGACTAGCTGTAGCGTCATCCTTGTCGTGACGGTTCACGAATTCATACCTAACTGGTTGCCTCTAATGTTTCCGAGCCGATTCCATGTCAGTTCTTTAATTCTGTTTGCTCTCGCAGGGATTCAGGTTGCAGTCGTAGAGATGGGACGGCCCGCATGGGCAATTGAGGGCGACGGGAGGTCAACGCAATTCGACTTGGTCATACTTCATGGCCGTATCGTGGACGGGACCGGTGCTCCGTGGTACGTCGCAGACATCGGTATCAAGCAGGGAATAATCACACGCATCGGTCGCCTTACTTCCGACTCAGCTAGCCAAGTCATCGATGCGACTGATCTAGTTGTTGCCCCGGGGTTTGTTGACATGATGGGGCAAACAGCAACTCCTATGCTCCGTGACCCCTCAACTGCTATTAACCTACTGACTCAAGGTATAACCACGATCAACGCAGGAGAAGGATCGTCTGCGGCGCCAGTAAGTGCTCTCGAGGCAGGCTCAACAGGCTGGCAGAATATGGCTGAGTATTTTCAGATGTTAGATCTAAGTGGCCTACCAGTTAACGTAGTACAAACTGTGGGGCACACACAAGTCCGTAAACTTGTTATGGGAGAAGACGACCGACGCCCAAGCAACGATGAACTGCTTACGATGCAGCAACTCGTTCGAGAAGCCATGGAAGCCGGTGCGATTGGTGTTTCAACGGCTTTAATTTACCCTCCTGCGGTCTATGCCACGACAGAGGAAGTTGGAGCGTTGGCGAAAACAGCTGGAGAGTTTGGCGGTCGTTATTATACGCACATGAGAAACGAAGGCGACCAACTCCTAGAAGCCATCAACGAAACGCTAGAGATTGGCAAGTTAGGGGACTGCCCTGTTCACATATTTCACCTCAAGGCCGCAGGTAAGAAAAACTGGAGTAAAATGCCTCTGGCTTTAGCTCAAATTCGTTCTGCCAGGGACCACGGACAGCAAGTTACCGCAGACATCTATCCCTATGTTAATAATGGCTTAGGCATCGAAGCATTGATACATCCTCGGCACTTCGGCCAGGGCAAGGCAAACTTCCTGAGTCTTCTCAACACAGACCTTAGCTTGCGCCAGGAGATCCGAAAAGAAATTGAAACCACCGACGGCTGGGAAAACTGGTATCGACATGCGGGCAGTGATTGGAATCGAATTATCATAGGGCAAACGAACGCGCCAGAGTATCGAACCTTAGTTGGTCAATCGGTTGCTGCCATCGCAAAGTCAAAAGGGGAGGATGCCTGGGACACGTTCTTCAATCTTTGCATCGCCGGTTCCTTTGCTTTGCCGGAAACGATGTCCGAGGCAAATAAAATTCTGGCCATGCAGAATAACTTTGTTTCCTTCTGCACGGATGTTGGACCTGCTGGCGGCAGTCTTAGTGCTTCCCACCCCCGGGCATTTGGTTCATTCCCTCGGTTGATTTCCAAGTATGTGCGTGGACTAGGAGCCATGTCCCTTGAACAGGCTGTAAGCCAGGCCAGTGCCACGGCTTGCAACAGTGTCATACTTTACGACCGTGGTAGGATCGTAGAGGGCCTAGCTGCGGATTTGATTGTTTTTGACTACGACGCGCTGTTGGACACCGCAGACTTCCAAAACCCGCACGCTGTAAGCCAGGGAATGAGACACGTTGTAGTAAATGGTGAGGCGGTGCTGACCGATGGCAAACAAACCTCGCACCTACCCGGTAGAGTTCTTCGTGGACCAGGTTTTGATTCCGAACACGCGGCCTGGGAGATCGTTAACGGTCAAGCTCATGCTGCCTTCGCTGCGGTTGACCGTGTGCTACAGGAGTTTATTCAAGAGCATCGGGTTCCCGGAATATCGATCGCAATCTCCGACCAAAGTCGGCTAGTCTATGCACGGGGATTCGGCTTTGCGGATGTGGGCAAGAAAACCCCCGTAGCGCCAGATAGCCTCTTCCGTATCGCGAGTATTTCAAAGCCCGTAACAGCCGTAGCTATCCTCCAATTGGTTGATCAAAAGAAATTGACTTTGGACGATAAAGTTTTCACCATCCTAGAAGATGATTTTCAACTGCCAAACGATGTCCAGCCCGATCCGCGATTAGCCGAGATTACGATACGTCAGCTGCTGCAGCATCGTGGTGGATGGGATCGCGACGCCTCATTTGACGCAATGTTTAAGTCGACTGAATTTGCGAAGTCACTTGGTGTTCCACCTCCCGCTCAGCCCTTAGATATCATTCGCGTTATGCGCGGGAAGCCGTTGGATTTCTCTCCTGGCGAAAAATACGCTTACTCCAATTTTGGGTATTGCCTGCTGGGCCGTGTGATTGAAAAACTTACGGGGCAAAGCTACGAGGCGTATGTGGTTCAAGAGGTGCTTAAGCCACTTGGCATTACTGAAATGCAGCTTGGGGCGACTCGTCTGGATGGTCGCAAGGCCAAGGAAGTCCGCTACTACGATCCACGTTTGGGTGCCAGCGTATTTGCAGATACATTGGGGACCCTGGTGCCTCAGCCATACGGTGCCTGGAACCTCGAAGCCATGGACTCACACGGTGGCTGGCTTGCCTCTGCCAGTGATCTCGTGCGTTTCGCATCGGCTTTCGATTTTCCTGAGACTAGCTCTCTGCTTTCAGCACAAAGCATTCGGGAAATGTTCGACCGACCCGATGGCCAGGCCGGTTACGATGCCAACGGTACACCCAAGATGACTTACTACGGGCTTGGCTGGAGCGTAGCCATCGATGCGAAAGGGCAAGTGACCGCATCCCATAGCGGATCTTTACCCGGAACGAACACTTTCCTTTCACGTCGTCCAGACGGTCGCAACGTGGCACTCTTATTCAATACCCGTGTAAGCGCAAAAACATCCCGCGTGGTCAACTCTATCTGGCCTCAGCTCACCGAAGCTCTCGATCAAATTGAACAGTGGCCACAATGGGATCTTTTAGAAGAAAAGCCAGCTCAGTAACTCTTGTTAGAATTTCAACTCCAATTGCTTGAGCCGGAGTTGAGTCTCAGCCATCAAAGCGTCTTCTTCAGCCTCGTCGGCGGCAACGTAAGTAACCGAGAATCTGAGAAATGGACCTGCATCATCCCACGGCACGGTGACGATGGACTGCTGAGTAATCAAATGCTGGCTAGCCTCTTCGGCGTTCGCAAAGCAGACACCCCCTGCTGCACTCGAAGGAGCAGGAGTATAGAGGAAGTATGTGCCACCTGGCATTTGGCATTGGAAACCGCATCCATTGAGCATCGTGACCAGTTTTTCCAAACGACGTCGATACTTCTGTTGAATTGCTTGTGGTATCGAATCATCGCCTAATGCCGTTACCGCCGCTTGCTGGATGGCTGCAAATTGACCACTATCACAATTGTCTTTGACATCTGCAAAAGCCTGTACCAGTCTCTGGTTGCCGCATACCCAACCTATGCGCCAACCTATCATGTCGAATCCCTTGCTCAGTGAGTGAACCTCCACCCCGACATCCTTGGCACCAGGAATCGAGAGAAAACTGAGAGGTTGGCTATCGTACGTTAATACAATGTGAGCTGCATCCTGCACGACAACAAAGTGGTGTTGCTTGGCCAACTCGATTACTTTTTCATAAAACTCACGTGTAGCCGTTTTGCCAGTTGGACTGTTTGGATAATTCAGCACCAAAAGCTTTGTGCGTCGCCAAACCTCAGGCGAAATCGATCCAAAGTCTGGATAAAAGTTATTCTCCCGAAGCAATGGCAGCCGATGGACTTCGCCGCCATAGTATTTTGTATGGGTACCGGCGACGGGATAACCTGGTACGGTCATCAGAGTGACATCACCTGGATTGATAAAACAAGCCGGCAGCATGGCAAGCGCCGTTTTGCTACCTATGCAGTGGTTGATCTCAGTAACAGCGTCAATAGTCACACCAAACTTGCGCCGCATAAACTCGGCGGCCGCCTGCTTAAAAGCAGCGATCCCGTTGTCAGCATAGCCACGGTTTTCAGGCCGATTGACTTCTTCCGACATCCGCTGGCGAACGTTACTGGCGGCCATCGAGTCATTCTCGCCAATCCCAAAGTCAATCAGACTGCGGTCAGGATAGTCCGCAAGCGCCTTTCTTTTGGCTCGCTTGATTTTCTCAAACTTGTAAATCTCTGTGCCTTTCCCATAATTGGCACCGCCGATACGCTCGGCAAACAAAGGCTGGAAATAGGGGTCGTCGCTTGCGCCGGTACTCATTGCCAATGGCTACGTATTAGAGATTTGAATTGTGTGGAATTGTTTTTTGAACAATCTAGAAAAGCTAACCGAGGATTCGCATATCGACAACCACCGTCTGCTGGTTTCCTCTTATGCCGGATTCCAGGGCCCCATTTTTTTGAGTGAACAGCTCAGCGATCTCATCGACAACAACGCTGTCCATCAAGCCGGGACTAGATGCTGTCCAGCCGGCTAGGATTAGATGTAGAATAGCGATGTTTTCTATAGTGCAAGTGGCTGTACTAGCAATCTGGATTTAGGACAGGGAATATTAGGCAATGCCCATCGGACCACGAGGAGGAAACGCTCGACAACTAGGCAGGTTGTTTGGCCAACTTCAGAATCCAGTGGCAGTGCTCGACCGAAACCAGGTCATTGGTTATGCAAACCACGCACTATGCGAAATGGTCTCCATGGAAGCCGAGAATATCGTGGGTCGTGCTTGTTCCTGGGGATTGAACGCTGAGAAACCTGAGTTAGCAAGCCTACTTGCGGCACTAGTTCCTCCCGCCAGCGCTGTAGCTGGAAAACTGGCCATCCGACAACTCACCGTACCAATCGTCTTTGGCTCATCGTACAACGGACAACTGTTTGTGCCCCTCCTGGACAAAGACGGACAGGCCGAGGCACTGGTCGTCTACCTAGGTGACTGGGAACGCATTCGAACGCAGCTGCCCGCAGCCGCCGATTTGAACTTGAAACATCGTCGCGCCGCTGACGAAGTGTTGATCGAAATACGAAGTCGTTGGCGCAATCTGACTCAACTCCACGCCTTAGTGGGTAGCAGTCCTGCAATCACGCTTGCGATGAGCCGCGCTCAGATCGCCTTGCAAATGAGCATGAACGTTGTCGTGTCCGGGCCTCCTGGTGTCGGAAAATTGGCCGTTCTGCAAGCGATTTTTGCGGCAAAATTGTCCGCAGCCAATCTGCCACCGGCTGCAGGCCAGTTTTTTCCAGTCAACTGCCAACAGCTCGGGCCCCTAGAAATTGCCGACTTGATTGAAGTTTTTTTGCAGAGGCGGCGTCCTAACCTAGCACGTCACGCACAACAACTTGTATTACTTAATCTCGACCTTGCATGTGATCTCAGCATTCAACAGATTCTTAACAAGTTAACTCCCGTTGCACAGCAAATCATCGCCACAGCAACGTCAAACGTTGAGACATCGCAACTTGCCCAACGATCTCAGGCCTGGGGACGCTGTGTGGCGTTAATGGCGGAGAGCGAGATTCATTTGCCTGCTTTGTCCTCACGGCGCGAGGATATTGAACCGCTGATTTTACATATCCTGTCCGCCGAGGCATCGGGACGAGCGCCCCGCCCGATCTCCAAGGGTGCATTAGAACTTCTACAATCATACCCCTGGCCAAACAACGTTTCACAGCTCGAAGACTGTCTCCTCACTTTATTGCAGGAGGGCGAAAGCGAGCCTATTCAAGTACCACATCTACCACTTGAGTTGCGTACGTTTGCAAGCCGATTGCAACGGACTGTGGCACAGCCAAAACCGACGCCCATCATTTTGGATGACGTGCTCTTAGAGCTTGAGAAAACGGTCATTCAAAGGGCCCTAGCACTGAGCCCACGTAATCGCGCTCGAGCTGCACGCTTGCTCGGCATTAGCCGCCCGCGATTATTGAGACGAATTGCACAATTGGAATTAGATACTTCACCAGGCGAAGAATCCTCAGATGACTAGCGTCTTTCCTTGGCGAGCTGGCGGAAGTAGCCTTCAATAACATCACGGTAATGACTGGGTAATTCTTCAGTCAGTTTCTGCAATGCCTCCTGACGTTCTGCCGGAGGCAAATTCCCCCACCCCGCACGGCTCCCATTGTCCTTTTGATCCACGTCCCCAGGACCTTTGTCACCCGCCGCTCGACTCTCATCCATTGGGCGACCTTGGGATTGATTATTGGGTGACGAATTGGCCTGTTGCTGTTGCTGCTGTTGCTGTAGCTGCTGCTCAATCTTGTCAATCATCTTGTCAAGTTTGTCGAGGATTTGCTGTTCCTCATCCCGAACCCTCGTGCCCGCACGGCCCAAATCCAATCGCCGCTGGACGTCACGCATCAGTCGGGCCACTTCATCCAGAGAGTCCTCCTTGAGAGGTTCTATGTCCGCCAACATGAGATGGGCCAACTGAGAATATCGAACCGGCAACTCAGAATCTCGTTCCAAAAGTAACTTGACGTTTTGCAAGCACTCATCGCGTTTCAGCAAGTGGTGCTCACAAGTGGCCCGGTAAAATAGCAAACTGGAGGGATCACATGTCTGAACTAGTTCAATTCCCGCCAGTATCTCCAACCCTTCATCAAACAACTTATGCTGAGTAAATGAACGACCAATTGCCAGCCGGATAGTGTCTTGCATCCACCCTGGAACATCGCTTGATAACCAGTCCAAGTCAGCTGGGCTGGGAGGACGTTGCCCTGGATCGAGCAATTGGCCATACAAATGTTCAATTCGGGGATCCAAAACTCCCCCCACGCGCATCAGACGGTCTAGGAATTCTGGCCCACGGTGTTGAGGCTCGGTAGACTGCCAAACAATTTGAACTTGCTCACGCAAGTCAGGATGAATCGCCGATTGCTGCTCTATATAGCTCTCAAGATAGGTGGCAAATTGGGAAGCTTCTGGCCAAACCCACGTCGCTGACTTTTGAAACTCGATTCCGGTCCCGCCAACTTCGCTTGCAGTAAGTGACACCTCGATCATGAAAACAGAGGTGAAAAACGTGAAAACAGCCCACAAAATCGACGGTTTTGCAAGTTGATACAATAGGTTTGATTGCAGCATTCCTTCCTCGATCGTAAAAGGCCAGCCAACTCCCAGCCGCTCAATTCTAGCCGACAAACAAGCGTGAGGCCAACAACAAATCTCCCCCACTACTCCACCAAGAAATGGGCCAGGATTTAAAAGCTGTCACCTCGCCGGTCTGTAGCCTTGCCTCTTCCAGCGGCAAAACACCCACTACTAGACTACAAGTTGCAACCCAAAATAACCACCAGCTCGATGAAATAAGCAAAAGCCGATAATTTGGCTATTGAGGAAGTCGAAGTCAGGTTGAGCAAATCCGCCTATCAGGTGTATTCTATTGAGCTTCCTGCTGCCTAGTATGTGCTTCATGTTTTCGTCAATAGATTTTCAATGCGTTTTTGTCAGCTAAGCGAAATAACTAGCCTGGAACCTGGCGAACGAGTCCAAGCCATACTCAATTTAACTGGCCAAGAAGATTACCTGCGTGATCATTTCCCGCGATTCGCTGTCATGCCGGGAGTTTTGATGCTGGAAGCGCTTTTTCAGGCTTCTGCGTTGCTGGTACGAGAGACGGAGCAGTACCGCAGCGGTTTGGTCATGTTGAAAAGCGTTAGAAATGCAAAATTTGCGGACTTTGTTCAACCAGGCCAATCATTGACAATACATGCCGAAATCATCAAGCGTGTCGACGACCTATACACCCTAAAGGCATACGGAACCAAAGGAGACGCTACCGCTGTCTCGGCTCGCCTGCTGGTGGAATGCTCTCGAACAGGAGATGATGGTAGCACGTCCGCAGAGGATCAATTCAGCGCCAATTATATGCGACAACTAACCAAGCGTTTGAGAGAGACGTCTATGGCCTAAAAGACTGTTCAGTATAATCTGCTCGATCCTCCAGTTGGACTGCCTAATTTGAAGGAGTGATCGAGAAACTTTTGGTCGGGGAGAACCGCAGATATCAGGTTTTGGCGACTCGATGCAGACACTTACTCAATACAAAAAATCGAAATGAAAAAGTTTATTTGCTCGACAAATAACCAACTCGAAATAGACAGACCCTAGTAGATTCAGATTGCCAGCTCTTGGCAATGGTGGCATCCAAATTAAGTAGTTAACACAGGAAAACAATTATGCCAAGTTCGGAAGAGGTGTTTGAGAAGGTACAAGCGGCCCTTATGGATGCGCTCGGCGTAGACGACGATGAAGTTACGCCAGAAGCCACCATGGTTGGCGACCTTGGTGCCGAGTCTATTGACTTTTTGGACATTGTCTTCAAGCTGGAAAAGGCATTCGGCATCAACATTCCTCGGGAAGAATTATTTCCTGATGATATCCTAACGAACTCGAGTTATGTCAAGGACGGGACTGTTACCGCCGACGGAATTTCTGAATTGAAAGCCCGCCTTCCTTGGGCCGACTTGAGTAAGTTTGAAAAGAACCCAAGAGTTCAAAACTTCGGTAACTTGCTCACCGTGAACGATCTATGTCGATACGTCGAAAGTAAGCTTTAAGGCTACGAATGCGCGCATCCTCCAGAATCTGTGCCAATCGCTAAACCCTGATGGGATCTTTGGGTCATCGACTTTCGGCAAATGACATTGGGTGACGCCTGCAGCTTTTCTAAGGTTAAAAGTATTTTCAGGCTAGAGTTGTTGGTGGCTCGCGACCGTTGATCAGGTTTTGAAGTATGCGCTGGTTTTGGATAGATCGATTTGAGGAGTTCGTCGTTGGCAAGCAGGCGACTGCTCTGAAGAACGTTACCTATTCAGAAGAACCGATCGACGATTATTTGCCTGGACGGCCACACTATCCGCATTCCCTTATCATTGAAGGTATGGCGCAGACTGGCGGAATCTTAATAGCTCAAATGCAGGATTTCCACCCAAAAGTTGTCTTGGCGAAGATCGGAAAAGCTGAATTCAATTCTATTGTCGTGCCAGGTGATCAACTTCGCATGACGGCCAAATTGATGAGCCTACAATCCGACGGAGCGATTATCGAGGGGCACGTAACCGTAAACCATCAGCCGCTTGCCGAGATGGAACTAGCTTTCGGAATCCTAGATGATTCTTTCGGTGACACATCCTTCTTCTTGCCTGGAGGCTTTTTTCGCATTCTGCGTTCTCTCCGCCTGTTCGAAGTGGCTCGCCATGAGGACGGTTCGCCCATCCAGATCCCCGATTACATGTTGGAAGCTGTGAGGCAAGAAGCAGCTCAGTAGACGTGATTCGTCATTTGAGCGGAAGATAAATATCGGTCTGCAATTCGGCTTCGGGAGTCTCGGGCGGAACAGTGCGATAAACCTCCAGGCCCGCGCAGGTACGCAGCTTGAGTTTCTGGCAGCGCAATTGCAAATTGGCGACGCTCCATGCATTGCCCAAGTGCTTGTAGCTACCGATGTGTTCTACGCGAAGCGCCGAACCAGCAGGGATTATCCGGGTTGTAAGAGATGGCCCAACTTGCGCATCCTCCGGAATCTCATAGCCACAGATAAAATCGAAAACTCCTCTGCTCATATGAAACTTTGTATAAACAGATATCATCGTAGCAGCCGTGGATAGGCCTTGGTGCGAAAATTCAGCTTTTGCCTTCTTGAATGCTTCCGACATCACCGAACCCAAATCATCAAGTGGCGCAGATGCGGCGATGCCTGCCATACGCAAAGGTCCAAGTGGTACCTTTCCATGAAAAACCGACTTCGAATCGATCGCCCCTTTTTCGAGTTGGTCTTGGATCATATTCAACCCACGTTGGTAATCCATGCCTATGAAAGTCTTCATCATGGGTACCATCCAAAACATGAACCATGGCAAGGATCCATCCATGGTCCATGTAAGTTGACATCCATTGGACTTGGATTTGACATGGAAGCAGACTTTGGCCACAGATTTGAATGGTTTGAGAAAGCGAATTTCCTCCTCAATGAAATCTGGCTTGTTGAGGGTCATATGCTGAATCTCGCCTTGGCCAGTCATCTTCCCTTCCCAGGCGTACTGGGAGCCGACCGATTTGCTATCCGCAGATACTGTGACTTGTGCATCGGGTTCGGCAATCAGCCAGGGAGACCACGTTGTCCAGGATCCGAAATCGGACAGGAACTCGAAAACCTCTTCGGCTGTCGAAGCAATATCAATGCTGCGTTCTACGTGGTACTTGGGCATGTCGAATTCCTAAATCTCGTGGTGTGTGCGTTTCAGGTTGACTAGGTTGAGGACTATGGTTGAGCAGGAACCTGATCTTCTGGGTATACCCATAGCTCCCCTTTTTCGGGATTGAATTGATAGACACGGCCAGCAGGTAGCTCTGGAAGCACAAGTTTGTTGGCTTCAACGATTTTTGTCATGAACTCTTCGTGGGACTTTGGCATTCGCCCCTCAGACGCTTGAAAATAACCTAGGGCTTGGGGAATATTCCATTCCAACACCGCCTTTTGTTCAAGTTTGAAAAACACGTTTGCCGGTTCGGAAATAGCTTTGGCAATGCCAGTATTGTCGGCCAAGCTCTGACCTCGTTTGCCGACACCCGCTACCGCTTTTTCGGCAGTGGCCGGAGGCATAGGTTTGTGAGCTACGGGTTCGGCGGGAGGGGCAGGCGCATCACAGCCCAGGACCATTGCAATACCCAAGCAAATGCAGCTTAGAGAAAAGAGTGGTTTCAACATAATTTGTGGTTCCGTGGTAAGTATGATCCAAAAACGTCAAGTTCAGGACGCAAATTAACTCTATTGTGAGTTAATTTGAGCTCTTTGGCGACTTCCCCTTTCATGAATTTCGTGGATGCCTGAACATTCTTTGAGTGAGAGCTCGATATATTTATTCAGGTCAATTCTTTGATCGACTTGTCAGATAGATTTTTCTTTATCTCAATACACCTAGGAAAGTCTCACGTGCTTGATGAACTGGCGAATATTTCGTACTTGCCTCAACTGCCGCAAGCCTATGCGCCGGGCATTGCCCTTATTGGTTGTGGGGGAATTTCTCAGGAACATTTGAGAGCATACAAGTCGGCTGGATTTAGGCTACTAGTACTTTGCGACAAGATCATAGAGCGAGCCCAGCAACAGGCCGCGGCCTATTTTCCCAAGGCCAAGATTACGGACGATTTTCAAGAAGTGTTGAACGATGATAGGATCGAAGTCGTCGACGTAGCTACGCATCCGGCCGACCGGCCAACCATCATCAGCGCAGCGCTTCGCGCGGGCAAGCACGTACTGAGCCAAAAACCATTTGTGCTGGATCTTGATCAAGGGCTGGAGTTGATCGAGCTAGCTGATTCAAGGAAACTGCAATTGGCGGTAAATCAAAACGGTAGATGGGCGCCTCACTTTAGCTTTACCCGAGGCCTGGTACAAAGTGGATTAATTGGAGAAGTATGTGCCGCACATTTGTCTTGTCATTGGGATCATACTTGGGTGCGAGGAACTGAATTTGAAAAGATAAGACATCTCATCCTGTACGACTACGCCATTCATTGGTTTGATATTGTGCGGACATTCTTCCCGCGGCAGGCCGCACAAAAAGTTTATGCGGCAACAAACCGAGTTGTTGGACAGACCTTGATGCCCGATTTGTTGGCCCACGCCTGTATTGAATTTGAAAATGGTCAAGCAACTTTGGCGTTTGATGCCGGGCTAAAACATGGCTCTCACGATCGAACCTTTGTTTCTGGCACTTTGGGAACATGCCACAGCCAAGGCGTTGACATTCAAAATCAACAATTGCAAGTTGCGACGTGCCAGGGGACTTGGACACCTAAGCTTGATGGCAAATGGTTTCCGGATGGCTTTCGGGGAACGATGGGAGAACTGCTATGCGCAATCGAATCAGGAAGGGAAAGTACTATATCTGCCAGAGACAATCTGCAGAGCCTTGAACTTTGTTTTGCCGCTATTGCCAGCGCCGACAGTGGCATGCCTGTTAAGCCTGGTAACGTGCGACGAATACCTGCGAGTTAGTGGTGGGCATCAAGGAAGACAAAAATTCACATTCGATGAATGAAGAAAAACAAGAACGCTGAACGACATGAATAACGCTAAAGAAAGTCCGACGCAGTTATCTGAATTGCAGCAACAAATTAAAGAACTTCAAATTCAATTGCTGCACCAGCAACGCTTGTGTGAACAGCTCAATGAAGTCGTAACTGACCATACTCGGCAACTGTTGCAGTATGAACGGATCCATCGCCAGTTGGACATGCAGCTACAAGACCTACGACAATGGAGGCGATCCAGGTTTGATCCCGGCGAGGAAAGACCTCCACACTGGTAGGAATTCAATAGCTAAAATCCCATTGAGTCCTAATCTTTAATCTTTCTATTAATCTTTCTATAATAGGACATGCAAAATCTTTCTATAATAGGACATGCAATGTAATTGACAACACTGGATAAAGTTTGATAACCTGGCATTTCAATTTGAAAGGAAAAGGCATGACCATTGCGAGAAGTCAGTTAGTCGATATATCCGTAAGTCGTTGGTATCACTGCATTTCTCGGTGTGTTCGCCGAGCTCGACTGCTGGTCGAGGGGGGAACGGACCGCAAGAAATGGATCGAGGCGAGACTAAAGAAACTGAACACCATCTTTGCCGTCTCGGTCGGAGGTTTCGCGGTGATGGATAACCACTTGCACTTGCTTCTGCGTCTGGATCCAGATGAAGCCAAATCGTGGACTGACGATGAAGTAGTCGATCGCTGGTTCCAGCTCTACCCTCCTCGAGCAACGAATCGTAAGTCGCTCACAGGCAAGCAGCTGACGGAATTGAAGTCCGAGCGGGCGGTGGATTCAAAATGGGTGGCTGTGGCGCGCGAGCGGCTCTCCTCGCTGAGCTGGTTCATGAAGAATTTGAAAGAACCACTGAGCCGATTGGTAAATCGAGAAGAGAAATGTACCGGGGCCTTTTTTGAAGGGCGTTTTAAGTCAATCGCCGTGCTGGATGAGGAATCGCTGTTAAGTGTGTGTGCCTACATTGACTTGAATCCTGTAGCAGCAGGTATAGCCAAGGCTCCTGAAGCAAGTGAACATACATCGGTCAAGGTTCGAGTTGATCACGTCAAGCACATGGGACGTGTGAGTGATTTACAGGCAGTGCGCGAAGGTAGTATTGTGGCAAGTCGCCGAGCGAGGCGACTTGAAGAGCGGCTTTGGCTGGTACCGATCGAAGATCGTCGCCGAATTGATTCCAAACGCGAAGGCATGTTGCCAACGTTCACGCTGGGCCATTATTTATTATTGCTGGAGCATACAGGACGCTTGATGCGAGATAAGAAGGCATCCATCAATAAGGAGTTAGCGGACATTATGCAACGTCTTGGCACGACGGCAGAATCCTGGGAGTCTCGCATCAAGCGACTATGTGGCGGTAGGTTACTAGGCCGTTTCATCAGTGGCAGCCGGGATCGGTTGCGTTTGGTGGCGGAGCAACTGGGGATTAGCCGCGTGGCTAATCTCAAAGCTTCGGGTAGTTCCACCTAACTAGTATTGCTAGTCCATTTTCAATGAACACAGCGTTGCATAGATCAGTACTAAATAGACGAGAAGTCCTCTCCCTGCAACGAGCCACTAGATTCGATGGCAATCGCTGATCGGCAATTACTGATTGACTCAGTCAGCGGAGCTGATTGATCGAGCTACACTTTCAACAGAAGTCGCATGAAACAACTCTGCGCAATCATAGCTGAACGACACTCCGCGTCCGTTGAATTCCTATAGCCCGACCTATAAGGTTCCCGCGACTGGCAACCTTGTCATTCTAGACTCTGAATGTACGTGATCTTTGCGCAAGTTTGTAAGTGCCGAGAGGCCAATCTCAAAACCGCTTTCGCTCTGCATGAATTTCGACAGGGAAGTTCTGGGCTGCGGCTCAAATCTTTAGCCAATCCTTTGGCAGAAAAGTTGCCCCACCAGGAAAGGGAGCATCAGAACTTGCAATATTCCATCACTTGATCAATTACAATGCCTGTCCTATTAATAATTCTTCTATTAATAATTCTTCTTTATTCTTTTAGATGGGCTACGGCAAAGGAACTGCCTCGGCGCAGTTCTGGCATACAACAATTGTCTGGTCGGCGGTAATACTCTTTAGCTTGCTAGTTCCACCCCCTGGCCATTGGACACTCAGTTCGTCGACTACTTCGATGTCACCCAGTCCAAAATGCAAGATGGTACCAGAATGGCTTTGATAACTTCGTCCCAAGACTAGTTCTCGAGCTTGCATTTTGCCGCCGTAGATCAACTGTACTTTGGCCCCTACAGCGTCACGAGTACATGCCTCTCCTACCAACTGCACTTGCAGCCAGTGGGCAGGTCTCTGCTTAGCATTGCCGTTAGGCACGCCTCGCAACAGATTTGGGTGATCATTGAAATTGAGTACTACAACGTCCAGTAGACCATCGCGATCTAAATCGTCGGTTCCTGTACCTCGACTACTTTGAATGAGAGCCAGACCGTTGCCTGCATCCGCAGTAACATCTGTAAACCTACCGTAGCCATCGTTTTGCAGTAGATAATTGCGCACCTTGAGGGTAGTACGATCATCGATATGTTGGATATTATCCATGAAGTGCCCACAAGCAATGAATGCATCTAAGTCAGTATCGTTGTCTAAGTCAAACAAACTGACACCCCAATTCACATGTGGAAAAAGAGTTGGATCAAGCCCAGCTAGATTCGTATTGTCGTCAAATAGCCCAGCCCCCGCGTTGTGGTAAAGAACAGGCATTTCTCCTTGGTAGGTAGTTGTCAGTAAGTCTTGTTTTCCATCGCCATCAACGTCTCCCAAGTCAACTCCCATATTGCCATTGGCCCGCCCCGAACGGTCGTAGGCAAGACCGTTCAAAATGGCTTCTTCACTGAAATTCCCTTGGCCATCGTTGATGAATAGGAAATTGGGATGGCTGTCATTGAGTACAAATATATCCGTGTCATCATCCTCGTCTGCATCCCAGGCCAGAGTAGCCATGCCAGTGCCGGCTACGGTGGCAATGCCTGCAGCCAAGCTAACATCGGAGAAAGTTCCGTCTCCGTTGTTACGAAATAGATTGTCCGATTCAGGAGGGTAGTCCAGTGGTCCAGGGTGAAACTGATAACCGCCGATCATACGTTCAATGTGCTGGTCGAATGTAAACCTTTGATAATTAGCGCAGTACAAGTCGAGATCACCATCATGGTCCATATCGAACCAGGATGCTCCGCTACCAAATCGATTGCCAGTCGATACGCCTGCCAGGTTAGTGCCATCTGAAAATGTTCCGTCCCCATTATTGCAATACAGGACATTGGGGCCATAGTTTGAGACGTAAAGATCTGCATCACCATCATTATCAAAATCTCCTGCCACGACCCCCAATCCATATCCGGTATCTCCAACCTGAGCTTCGATTGTTACATCGACGAACTTCCATTCTCCCAAGTTGCGGTACAGCCGATTGGTAGGGACAACGCCCATATTGGCCCCGGGCAGAGGGGCACCATTGAGAAAGTAAATGTCGATCCAACCATCCGAGTCGTAGTCAAATAGGGCCAAACCAGAAGTCAGAGACTCCATAACATAATGCCGGCCGCTGCTTCCATCCGTATGTACAAAGTCAATACCGGCTGCTTCGAATACATCCTCGAAAAAAATCTCCGTGGTCGACTGCTGTGCAAGCGTTAAGGGACATGTTGGAGGAATTGACCCAACACATAATATCAAGCATGCTAAGCCGCGATTTCGAGACCTTCGAGAGGCTCCCGTTGCACTGTGAACAAGAATCGAACTGTGGACGAAAATTGTGCTGAGGGCAAACAGATGCAACTGGATGACTTGCAGCAGACAGCGTGCGAAACTCATTAGAAGTCGCTCAACAGTTATTCACAGGATTACAGTAGGGTTCTCTTACGGCAGCTTTTTTTGTTGTCCACAGCAGAGCCGGTTACTCGGCTTTGGACGAACATCGCATCACTCTTCCACTATGCGCAACAACTGGTTGACAGGAACGTTGTGCAATTCCTGCTTATGGCCAGGCGACCACCAAACGGTAAGATCTACACTATTTGCTTCTTGAATCCCAAAGTGCAGGCGGGTCCCATAGGAGCTTTGATAGCCCTGCCCTCGGCGGGCACAGCGCGCAAGGGATTTCTCGGGTGTTGCAACGATGATTCGAGCACCGACAGCTGAACGATTGATTCTCGTCCCGACCAACTCAACTTCAATCCATTTGCCTTTGGTCTGTGTGACGTTGACGCAGACTTGAGCCTGAGAGCGACAGTTAAGAACGGCGACATCAATATCGCCATCGTTATCCAAATCGTCGAATGTGCAACCTCGACTGCTGGCTCGCGCTGAAAAGGCCTCCCCTGAATCATGAGAGCGATCAACAAATCGATTGGCCCCCTCATTCAGATAAAGGCTGTTAGGAATGGCAAAGTCCGTACCTGGTTCGATTCTGGCAGCATCCTCGAGAAAGTGTCCGTTACTTAGAAAGGCGTCTAGATCACCATCGAGATCAAAATCGTATAGCCCTACTCCCCAATTTACGTGCGGGATGACTTCATTTCCAAGTTTGGCGACGCGGGTTTCATCTTGATAGCTGGCCGGACCGTAACTCATGAGAAGCATTGGAAGCTGACGGGCATAGTCGGTAATCAAGAAATCTTCAATGCCATCTCCATTCAAATCAACCGGTTCGATACCCATGCTTCCATTTGCGTTTCCCACTAGATCGTAGGCGATACCCGCAAGAATACCCTCCTCCGAAAAATGAGCGTGACCATCGTTCAACCATAGTTGATTGGGAGCTCCATCATTACAAACCAATACATCTTGGTCACCGTCATTATCGAAATCCCCAGCAGTTAACCCCATACTTGGCCCTGGTGCATCCTGTAGCCCCGCGGATCTACTGGCGTCGACAAAGGTCCCATTTCCTTGATTAAGAAACAACGCATCGGGCACCGGAGGAAAGTCTTTGGGACCCGGAGGGTAGGGGAACGATCTGGCTGACTTTTGTGCGTAAACGGTGAAATCAAAATCGACGTAGTTCCCAACGAACAAGTCCAGGTCACCGTCCTGATCGAAATCCGCCACAACGGCGCCAGCACCAAAACAGTGTTCGCTGTCTAGCCCTGACACCTGGGTTGCATCCGAGAATGTCCCGTCGCCGTTGTTATGCAACAGTTGGTTTTGTCCAAAGTTATTAACGAACAGGTCTTCGAAGCCGTCATTGTCAAAATCTGCTGTCACAACTCCCAGTGAGAATGCTTGATCGTTAGCTTGGGAGTTGAAGGTGACGTCTAGAAAATGAAGCCCTGTGATATCGGTTTGAGAACCAAGGCTTCGTCCAAGGCTTCGATTTCTAAATAAACGATTGCTGGCACCGGCCCCTGCATCAGTACTTCCTTGAGGCGAAGCGAGAACTGCTCCATTACAAAAGAAGATATCAATGAGGCCGTCATTATCAAAATCTGCCGTAGCTAGACCGCCGCACATTAGCTCAACCAAGTACTGTTTACCACTATTCCCATCAAAGTGAACGAAATCTAGGCCACTGGCGATTGGCAAGTTCATGAATTGAATACCCTCCGTTGTCGGCGGGTTTTCATCGGCATTCAACGACCCTACGAAAGTTCCCAGGGCGATGAATGCTCTTGCCAGGGTGCAAGAAATGGATGCCCATCGTCGCCCCGATGACCAAGATGATATTCTCCGAACTGACTTCATCTGGGTGAACTCTCTGGCGAATTCCGGAGAGGTACTGCTGTGCTGGACGAGGCGGCTGGAGGTCCAAACATACCGATAACCCGAGGATCTTGAGGATTGATGTCGCGGGCTTTTTCAAAACACAGCTTGGCAGATTGTGCGTCCCCACTAGCATCGTAAGTGGCGGCTAGCAAAAAGTAGGCATCTACCGACGGATTGCGCTGCACGACATCTGCAGCCAGTTTTCGTGCATCGGCAAACTTTCCCATGGACAAACAAACTTTGGCCAGAGAAGATTGCGCCACAAAGCCATTGGGATCGATGGCCAATGCAGCTCGCAACGTTGATTCAGCCAACAGCAGATCGTCAGTCTGGATGGCGAGTGTTGAAAGGTTGATATAGTTGATAAAGTTTTCCGGTTGCTCCGCCAGGACACGGCGGTAGATGACTTTGGCATCTTCTAGCTTGTTTTGTGCCCGGTAGAGATCCCCTAGTCCTAAGAGCGCCTCGAGGCTGTCCGGAGCAAGTTGCAGAGCCCGTTCAAGCATCTGCTGCGTTAGGGACGGTAACTGATGTTGATGACCGATTACTGATGCGGTCAAGTAGAACGAAACGGCAATCTTTCGTAGTGACTCGTCATAGAGCTCTTGAAAGCCGGCCTCTGTTTCCTGCGCAGCGGTTTCTGTTCGCGCAGAAGTCTCGGCGGCTTTAATGGCCTTTAGTTCCTTTTGAATATCCGATGCGAAGTCGCGCTTGCCTTGCCGGACAAGAGCTGTAATTAGCGGCTGCAAATTGCCTTCCTTGGGGCCGTCTAGCTCTATCGCACGTTTGAGCGTCATCTCTGCATCCGAAAATCGCCCTACTTGAGTTTGAACACGTCCCAGTACAGTTAACAAATCAGCTGCATTGCCGTATCGCTGTGCACCTTCCAATAGGGTTTCAAGTGCGTCTTCGATTTTCCCTTGGTTTTCGTAGCTCATTCCCAGAAAACGATACCAATCGCTGCTATGCGGTGTCTCAGACGCAGCCAATTGTTTCAGAACGTCCGTCGCCAAACTATGCTCGCCACTGTCCATATATAATTTTGCAAGTCCGCAGGCGGCCCCTTCTGCCTTCGGGTCCAGCTCTAAGCATTTCAGCCACAGTCTTTTTGCCTCTTCGGTCTGCTTCAATTCAGCATGCAAACGAGCGTTCATGTGAAGGCACAGAAACTCGTTTGGGAATTGCTCGAGCAACTCCGCGCCGCGCTGCACTAACTCTGTCTTAAGTAGGGCAACGTCGATAGTTTCTGGAGTTGCCGGCAAACGGACGGTAGCTTTGGGAATCTGCGGCAAAGTGGCCAATCCGCCAAATTCATCAACTGGCTCAGGGGAGTCAGCATTCGACGAACTAGGGGCCAGAGCTGCACCTTGCTGTTCTGCCAAATACTCTTCCGGTGTCATCTCCTCCATGGGCGTCAGGATGACAACTACGCCAATGATGACGACAGCGCACACGATGGCGGTGACAAGGATTTGCGTGGGAGTTAGTCTCCCTTTGGACCGCGTTGGCGGAAGGTTAGCTTTCATTGCAACTTAAACATTGGAGTACAAATTTGCAGGCAAGGAAATTCGAATTGCCCCCACGCTGAAGGTCGCCTGTTTCAAATGCCTTTGGCATATAGTGCCGAGCGATTGAGATGAGGGGATAGCAAATCCATGCTCCTGCTCCAATCAATTCAGTTTCTCCCTACGTTCAGACACACCCAATACAACGGGTGTTCGAGGCTGGATAACGATGACATTTAGAGTGGAAATGGATACCGTTGATTCCCATTCTACCCGCCCAGCTCAAGTTTGCCGAGTTTGACCAGAGAAACTTACGAGACTTTGAGCCCGGTTGAGGGCCACCGGTTAAATTTTTTACTGACCCTCGAGAACCCAAAACGACTGGCGAAGCTCTATTAGGGTGTCTGCTAGTCGCCAAGTATTGGAACCAAGCACCTGCAATTCCTCGGTTGCGTTAAGCTGGCTAGAATGTCTCCGGGTGGTAGATATTATGCAAGGCGATTTGGCCCCAAGCAGTAGTCATCGAGGTTAGGCAGATGCTTGTACCAAGGCGATGCCAGTACCAAAGAACTGAGCGCACATAGAGAATGCGTGCACCAAGAGTCAGTGAGCAACAGATTTATGACGGACCTGGATATTGCGATTGTCGATTACCAAATGGGAAACCTGCGGAGTGTTCAAAAGGGGTTTGAACATGTTGGCGCAGCTGCGACCGTGACGAGCTGTCCCGACGAAATTGCACGCGCACGAAAAATTGTCTTGCCGGGCGTCGGGGCCTTTGGGGATGCCATTACGGAATTGCGGCAGCGGCATTTGATCGATCCTATTAAGGATTCCATACAGTCTGGCAAACCGTTCCTGGGAATTTGCCTCGGCCTGCAACTACTCTTTGATGTTGGTTACGAAGGAGGGGAACAAAAGGGGCTAGGGATTTTTCCGGGTGAAGTACGTAGGTTTCCTGCATCCGATCTCAAGGTGCCACATATGGGCTGGAATCAGGTTGGTGAAGTAAAATGCCAGGCTCCGTTGTTGAATGGTATCTCTCGCCAAGCCTACTTTTATTTTGTGCACAGCTATTATGTCGTTCCAGCCGACCGCAACGACGTTTGGTTAAACTGTGATTATGGTGTCCAGTTTTGTGCTGCAATTTGGCGCGACAATGTCTATGCCACTCAGTTTCACCCCGAAAAGAGCCAACGAGACGGGATACAACTACTTAAGAACTTCGCATCCCTCTAGAACCGAATGACCAATCTTGTTCCCTGGATATAATTACTTACTTTGTGGGTGCTACGAAATCTAAGTCCCATCATAGAGAGTCGTTTCATTGAATTTCCAACGCGGCAATTTCCCTCAAACGCGGATGCGTAGACTGCGACAATTCTCGTGGTCAAGGTCGATGGTTGCAGAGACTAGGTTGGATGCCAGGAATTTGATTTGGCCATTGTTCATTTTGCCAGGAAGTGGCCAATGTCAGCCGGTGGAGAGCTTACCTGGCGTGAACCGATATAGTATCGATTTGCTACTGGTCCAAGTTGAGAAGGCGATTCGATTGGGAATCTCTGCTGTAGCTTTGTTTCCAGTTACACCCCTGGAGCTCAAAACGGAAGATGGACGCGAAGCCCTGAATCCTTACAATCTCATGTGTTCCGCTGCCAGTGCCATTCGGCAACGATTTGGCGAAGAAATTGGTGTCGTCTGCGATGTGGCTCTTGACCCATACACGACCCACGGACAAGACGGATTGCTTATAGATGGCCGAATCGTCAATGATCCAACCCTTGATGTCCTGAGCCAGCAGGCTGTGTTGCAGGCCCAAGCAGGAGCCACGATTATCGCTCCGTCGGACATGATGGATGGACGCGTTGGGGCAATTCGTAGTGCCTTGGATGCCGCTGGGCTAACAGAAACGCTAATCATGTCCTATGCGGCCAAATATGCTTCTGCGTTTTACGGTCCATTTCGAGATGCAGTTGGTTCTAAGGGGAATTTGGGGGCCGGCAATAAGAAAACCTATCAAATGTCGCCTGCAAATTCGAGTGAGGCAATGCATGAAGTAGCCCTGGACCTGCGTGAGGGAGCAGATATTGTCATGGTAAAACCTGGCCTGCCCTATCTAGATATCGTGCAACGTGTCAAAGAGCATTTCTCTGTTCCCACTGCCGTGTATCAGGTTAGCGGTGAATATGCGATGTTGATTGCTGCAGCTGAGCGAGGCTGGCTGGAGCGCGAGGCAGTCATACTGGAGAGCCTGCTCGCATTTCGCAGAGCTGGGGCGGATCTTATCCTGACATATTTTGCGCACGATGCAGCCGAGCTACTCGTGCAATGAGGAATTTCTAAAAGGAATTCTCGGCAGCTCGAGGGGCACCAAGACCCAAGAAGCGAACCACCCCAAATAGCCGCTTTCGCCTAAACTACTCAAAAATCCTACCTCCAGTTGTGCCGTTCTTGATGGATTTGCTGAAAATGAAATTGTGCGACCATTTGTCGCGTAACGATGACCTTGAATTATTCGGTTGGTGGTATTGATAACTGTGCAGGTGTGCGGCAATACTATCGCCGCTCGTTCTTGCATAAGAGCGCGTTTCATGTACGGATAGCATTGCTTCGCTTGTTATTGCCGAAGGTTCGGCTGATATTGAACGCTATTCGTTCGTGGGACTCGCATATTGCTTGCCCCGTCGCGTTGCGTTCCTAAGTGGGATCGTTTGAGTCGGCGGTATTCATTCGCTAGCAACCTCACGATCGATTTTATGTCGCGATTTCTATTTCCACGATGGATCAACAAGCTGGTCACTCTGGCTGGAGGACTACTGCTTTGCGGTGCTGGTTATGCCGGAGTTTTCTTATTGGGCGCGACCGATGACGTAACGCTCAATCCCGGTTATCAACCTGATCAGCCTGTTCCGTTTAGCCATAAGATTCATGCTGGCGAACTGAAGATGGATTGCAGGTACTGCCACGTCAATGTGGAAAAATCTGCTTTCGCCACAGTTCCGCCAACTGCAACATGCATCAACTGCCACAGCCCTATCGGTGTAGACGGCGGCACGCCCCAGTTTTCATCAGTTCGATCCGGCAGTGAGAAACTGAGGGCTGTCCATGAAAGTTGGGAGTCTGGTGAATCGATTCCTTGGGTGCGAATTCACAGGCTGCCAGATTACGTTTTCTTTAACCACTCAGCTCACGTTAGCCGGGGTGTCAGTTGCGTAAGTTGCCATGGACGCATCGATACTATGGATAAGGTGTATCAAGCCAAAGAGTTGTCGATGGCATGGTGTATATCTTGCCATAGTAGTCCTGACTCTCACCTACGTTCACCCGAGTTGATTACCAAGCTCGATTGGTTGCCCGAAGGGGCGGAAGGTAAGAGTGAGGCAGAGGTAACTGCCATGAAGGCCGAAATTGGTGCCGAGTTGCGCAAGGCAAACGGCATTCATCCCAAGACGAACTGTGCTGTTTGCCACCGATGATTCGTGAGAGCTGGTCGGTGGAATAAACTCATTCACCATTGATTGGCGTAGGTGATCTGGTTTGGTTCGTTTGATCCACAGAATTCGAAAACAATCTAATAATCAAAAAGCATAAGCAGGCAATCCATCCGATGCAGGCAAAGCAGCTTCCAGTCATAAAATCCGATCCATCAAAACAACTTCCGTCCTCCGAGGCTGGCAAGTACTGGCGAAGCTTGAGTGAATTGGAGCAAACGCCAGAGTTTGAACAGTTCTTGCATCGCGAGTTTCCCCAGGCCGCATCGGAATTCCCCAGTGGTGTATCGCGTCGTCGGTGGTTGAAGTTGATGAGTGCCTCGTTGGCACTTAGTGGAGCCGCTGGCTGCCGGTACGGGCCAAACGAATTTGCGGCTTACGTTCAACGTCCTGAGAATATGACTCCCGGGATTGCAAAGCTCTATGCGACGAGTTTTGAATTGGCTGGTCGCGCGGTGCATCTGTTAGTGAGAAACACTGAGGGTCGGCCGATTAAGGTGGAAGGCAATGCCGCCCATCCACTGATGAGAGCTTCGGAGCCGAATGAGCTTGGTGCTGAGGGGGAGAAAAGTCGGTTTGCAAGTGGCGGTACGGACGTTTTCTCGCAGGGATGTGTACTGGGATTGTATGATCCGGATCGTGCTCATCGAGTTGCGAAACGGTCGGAGGGTAAGCTGGTTGATTCAACTTGGGGTGAATTTGCTGAGTACGCAGCTAGCCACTTTGAAACATTGAAGAGCAAGCAAGGCGAGTCGCATGCTATTTTGCTTTCTCCTACATGCTCGCCGTCCGTGAAGCGATTGTTGTCCGAACTAGTCAAGACTCTACCTCAGGCTAGGATAGCTCTGTACTCAAGCATCGATCGTTCATCACAGGTTTCTGCCGCCAGTCAAGCAGCAGGGCAGCCGGCAGAATTGCTATTTAATCTTGGAGCAGCCAAAGTTATTTGCTGCTTGGATGCTGATTTGCTAGGGAATGATCATAATTCCGTGGTGTATTCTCGTCAGTTTTCGAAGGGACGAGAGCCCATTGTGGGGCAAATGAATCGCCTATATTCCGTTGAGGCAAGATATTCCATCACGGGAGCCTCTGCCGATGCACGGTTAGCGGTCCGCAGCTCGCAGATTGGCGCTTTCTTGGGACGTTTGGAGACTCGCGTCGACGAATTGCTTGCAGGCGGAAATTCAACTGCTTTTGGATCTGACGAGAAGCCGTTTGATAAAATCGAAGCCAGCGAACAGCTCGTCCGCATGGTTGAGTCCATGGCAGAGGACTTGGTGGCGAACAAAGGGGCAGGTCTCGTCGCTGTTGGTGAGTTTCAGCCCGTTGAGGTTCATCTAGCTGCTCTTCGGCTGAACAAAAAGCTTGGTAACAACGGTCACACCGTGTTTCTAACTTCAAGTCGATCACACATTGAAGGTGTTTCGTCGGTCGCACTTGGCGATTTGGTCGAGGACATCGAAAAGGGTGCGATTACAAGCCTTTGGGTACTGGGAGACAATCCTGCCTACACGGCTCCGGGTGACGTCAAGCTTGGCGATGCCCTAAAGAAATTGGATCACGCCGTTTATTTTGCGGAATTTGAAGACGAAACTGCCCAATGTTGCTCTTGGTCGTTGCCCTTAGCGCATCCACTGGAGGCCTGGGGAGACGTGACTTCGATTGACGGTAGCTACTGCGTTGGTCAGCCACAGATTTTACCTTTGCTAGGTGGCAAGTCGACGGTCGAAATTTTGAGTCTGTTGGCTGGGCACGAGGGCAGTGGTGAAGAAATTGTGCGCGAGACTGCCAGTGCGGTACTGGGCGAACATGTTACCAGCCGAACTTGGCGAGAGGCTCTGCATGCCGGATTTGTGGTTAGCCAGAGCAATGTGCTCGACAGTGAATGGACGACTGAGGGAGAGCCGCAGAGTAGCGAGCTTGATCTTGAGGATTTCGAAAATGGTGATTTAGAAATCAACATCGTTCCCAGCGATACGATTTACGACGGCCGATTTGCCAAGAATGTTTGGCTGCAAGAATTGCCGCAAGTCATGACCAAGATTGTGTGGGACAATGCAGCGATCATGTCCCCAGCAACCGCCAAGAAATTGGGGGTATCGCACGGCTTAGTGGTCAAGCTCGTGAAAGACAATGCTGCACTTGAACTGCCCGTCTTTCAAATGCCTGGACAAGCCGATGGTACGATAACACTACACCTAGGCTATGGCCGCGTTTGTCGCGACGAGGCAGTAAATAGTAATAACGAAGCGGTTGTTGGAAGTGACGTGTCTGTATTGCGATCCATGTCTAGCCTGCACCTAGTGACGGGAGTCGAAGCACGCAATACTTCGCGACCCTATAAATTGGTGACTACTCAAGATCACTTCGCCATCGACAAGTTGGGAATGGATGAGACTGTCAAGCGGGCACCAACTCTAGTGCGTGAAGGCACGTTGGAGCAAATTCAAGAATATGGTTCGGACTACGTTGAACATCATCTAGGGACTCACCACCCAGCGCTCGAATCCCTCTGGGAAGAA
>JAGQOY010000188.1 GCA_020427005.1 Planctomycetales bacterium | reverse complement strand
TACGTCCGTGCGACTCGCACTAGCAGGGTGATGAAAAAGTCGATTTGCAAAGTCTTGTGGACGATTAGTAACCCGAAGCGTCAGAGCGTCAGCGAGAGGCTGGGCACATTCCCACGCTCTGACGCTTCGGGTTACTTTTTCAGCAGCCTGCTAGCCATCGTCGGTGCGACTCATGCTAGTCAAAACAAAAAGGGTTGTCTCACCTTGAGGCGATAACAACCCTTATCGAAAGCAAAGTTCGGTTTTGTTTCAGCAAAGCGCTGGCTGGAGAAGGAGCTATTCGGCACCCGCTGCCGCCGCCATCTCCTTGGTAGGGGTTGCGGCGCGTGAATTCTGCATAAGTACCAGAAGACCGGTCACAAAGATGAAACCAATCGTTAGCGACAGTCGGTTTTCAAAGAAGACAGGGAAAATGTTCTGTTCAGGTTCTAGGCGAGTTACTGATCCATTCAACATTCCATAAGCGACTGATGCTAAGAGAATTCCGATAAGTCCGCCTGCCAATGAATTGGCCAAATCTCTTTTGAATTTTCCGGAAAGTGCTGCAGCTATACCAGCACCGATACCAAGAGGAATGGAGGCAGCGCAAAGCCTAAAGATCATGTGTAGACTGGAATCCATTTCCAATACGACGGATGATTGGTACCAGTGAGCTACGGCACCGGTGCCGGCCCCACCCACTGCCCCCAGGCAAACACCGAATACTAGCCCTTTGACTAGTCCGCCAGATGCGGGATAGGCATGGCCTGCGGCGGCGGCAACCGCTCCGGTGATTGCCCCCAGAATCGAGAAAGCAACGATGGAGTTGGAGTACGTTTCAGTATTTAGCTCATCGCGTTCCTCTTGGCTGACATTTAGCGAGGATCTTGCATCTTCCGAAGCATTGACAAATGGGAATTTATTCTCGCCCTGCAAAGGGACGCCGTAGGTAGCGTTGAATACTCCCATCACCAAGCCGGTGCCCACCGCAGATGCCATCAATAGAAGTACAATACGAATCATGTTTGTACCTCTATTTCGACTTGAGGTCAAAATTTATTTCGTTATCCCCAGCCTCAACCTCTTCAAGCAACTCCGTATCGCGGTTGTATCGAGCAGGAACTTTTTCTCCAGCGTTTGGCTTGAGGTCTGCCTTAGAGTAGCTTGAGGCAGCACCTTGATTCTCGTAGGATTCGCCACCTGATGCGTCAGTTGACGATCCCATTGTGGTCGATGATGACACCTCCCGGACGGTTGTTATAGATACTTTGTGGAGTCCAATTGGCGCACCTTTCTTGTTCAGACAAACCAACTCATAGTGGCCATCGCTATTTGTGGTACCGACGGCGGACGCACCGCCACCTTCGGGTGAAAACGAAACTCGCAACTTAGGCATGGGTTTGCCGTCTAAAGTTACGGTACCTGAAACCTTGCCCATGCTAGGGCCACCATCTCCACAACCTGCCATGAAAGCGAATGCGGAGAGTAAAACGAGAACTCGAAACATTGAATTTGCTCCTCACCAATTCCGAAACGGAATGAACCCGTAACAAAAAAAACTGCCTCGGATAGCAAGCACCACCCGAGGCATTGAGATTTTACACAAATCGGAAAAACTGACTACTCAGGTAGGCCTTTGGATTCACCACCTGCACGGCTACCTAGCGCACCCCATACTCCCCATGGCGAATCGCCAGAAACATTGCAGTTGGAGCAATCCGCGAATGCTTGATTGCCTGTGTCAATGCTGGAGCTTACAAAGTGAACGGATCCGTCAACCATAGCGATTTGACCTCCACCTGTATGGAAGCTCTGCAGCGTTCCCATGTGCTCGTTACCGTCTGGGTTACCCCAGTGGCAAGTCGGTCCGTTCGGAGCAATCAAAGTTGCAAAACCAACGAAGTAAGGACGACCTTCCCAAGCACGACCAGTTGTCGGACGGAAATTAGTTCGAGTCGGAGCAGTCAGCAACTTTGGATTGGTTGAATCCACGCGAGCCAGGCAGTCGGCGGGTGACCATTGTTGCATTGTCAAAGCCACACCACCCAGAACTGTATTACCTTCACCCGCGCCCACAGTCTCTCCAATTAGGACGGTATTTGATGTCCCATCAGAAACACCACCGATTGGGACCCAACGGCTGACTTGGAACATACCCCGAACATCAGTTCCGTTGCCTTCGTCCGGGCGCCAATGGTTTTGAGCATAATCGTCACCCGTGCTAGCTTTATAGTTCAGTAAGCATGGGCTTTCACGACGGGTTACAGGTCCAGCGTCCGATGGACATTGGAAAGCAGGTACATTCACTGTCCAATACTGTTGCATCCAGCTGTCGTGAAACGCATTCCCAGTATTGTTGGTTCCAACGGTGTTCCAGGGCTCTGGCAATCCACCGTCGGTGCCCCCCTTAGAGGCTTGAGACATGATGCCGTTGTAAAGTGATGTTTGCTCAATGAAGGGCAGAACACCGAATGTCCAACCGGCATAATTTCGAGAAGCTGTATGGCTTCGCTGATAATACGTAGTGGTGCCCAGCGAAGGGAAACGCTTGTAGGCTGACTCGTAGTTCAGCATGGCCAAAGCGATTTGCTTTTCGTTGTTGCTGCAGCTCATGCGGCGAGCTGCTTCACGAGCGGCCTGAACGGCAGGCAAAAGTAATCCAACAAGAATTCCAATAATGGCAATTACCACGAGCAGTTCCACCAGGGTGAAACCCACTCTCAAGCTTTTTTTCATACCGCGAACCTCCAAAATGAAAAGAGTTGATCAGAACTTCATCCAAGCATGAAGATAGTACGTAACATTAATACTTGCCACCCAAGTCTAACACGGAGGGATTAATACTCAAGGGCAAATTTTTACTTCTACACAAGATTGCACCGGTAGGATCGTGCAGGTAACTTTCTTACCCCGTCCAGTCCCTTTATGGCCATGAATATGCTGTGGCATATCAGCTCACCTAAACCGCACCTCAGCTCAGTCAGCCGTTATGCCTGCCAGTCGGGATATTCGTTGCTGCCGTTTATAACGTTATCGTTATTATTCTGCATCCACAAAAAAGAGGGTAAGTAAGTATACCCCTCAGACTAACCGTCTTTTTGCGCTATCCGGTGGTAGCGGTCCACCTCAAGTTCATGTTTTTCAATGGTTCCATTGGGCCAGCGAATCTCAAGCTCAGCCTGCATACTCGAGCCCAACCCAAAATGGAGCCTCCGACCAAATGAGCTCTGGTAGCCACGCCCTGCATAAACCTCAGCGGTTTGTATTAGATCACCCGACGTCACCATTAGTTTCGCACCAATTGCAAAAGAATTTGGAGATTGCCCTTCGAGTTCAATTCCGATCCAGTGATTGTTGGACTGGCTAATATTGCGCAGCAAGGTCGGCGGGGCATCCGCGTTGAGGATAACCACATCCATGTCGCCGTCATTATCCATGTCTTCACCGCAGGCACCGCGACTACTTTCTGGCTGACCAAGTCCAATCGCCGATGCATCCAAAGGGTCAAAGAAGCCCTGCCGGCTATTGCGTAGCAAGTAATTGGGTACCTTGCGGCTGGTTCGATCATCTAACTGTTCGATACGATCAAAATGACCACAAGCAATGAATAGGTCTTTGTAACCATCGCAATCCGCATCCATAAAAACGGTTCCCCAATGCACGTGGGCGAAAAGCGAATCAGGTAGGCGAGCACGTCGCGTTGCATCTTCAAAGAATAGGCCACCCAAGTTGTGATAGAGCACTGGCATCTCCGATTGGTAATCGGTCACAAACAGGTCTAGTAGTCCATCGTTGTCATAATCAGCGATATCGACTCCCATACTAGAATTCTGTCGGCCTGAGTAATCGCATGCCACTCCCGCGATCAACGCGGACTCTTCGAATCGCCCAGTACCATCGTTTATCCACAGCAAATTTTCAGTGCCATCCTGAGCTACATAGATATCGATGTCACCATCGGTGTCAAAATCGGAGGCAATAGTTCCCATACCAGGTCCACTGACAGCCCGTATCCCCGATTCCTCCGATACGTCCGTAAACTTTCCATTTCCATCGTTTCGAAACAATGTATCCGCCTGTGGGGCGTAGTATTGAGGTCCGGCTTGGTAATTACGTCCACCGATAACTATTGGGACATGCTTGTCATAGGAAAAGTCGACATAGTTGGCGACATAGAGATCCAGATCCTGATCTCCGTCCATATCAAAGAAACTGGCTCCGGCCCCGACCAGGTTTCCGTTCGCTACGCCAGCCTCTGACGTGACGTCGGTAAAGGTCAAGTCTCCATTGTTGCGATACAAGACATTCGGTCCAAAGTTGTTGACATAGATATCCTCGTCACCGTCTCCATCGTAGTCGCCGACTGTGACGCCAAGCCCATGGCCGGTGTCCCCGACTCCTGCTTGCTCAGTAACGTCGGTGAATGTCCAGTCGCCGTTATTTCGATACAAACGATTCTTCAGTGGAACTTCGCGCCGACTGCCAGCCAATTGGCCTCCGTTGAGGAAGTAGATATCCATCCAACCATCTTGGTTATAGTCAAAAGTGGCTAGTCCGGACGCCACCCCTTCGACTATGTAGGCTGCACCACCTCCACCGGAATCGTGTTGAAAGTCTATTCCGCTGCCTGCCGTAACATCTTCAAATCGAATAGCTTGACCAATAGCCGAAGTAGAGGCACATGTGAAAACATAGACCAATATCAGCCCCCGAATAACCTGACTCAACAACTCCACCATCCAATTTCCCCTACTTTTCTCCACGAAGTAGACTTGCTTGTGATTGGGCCTGGAAGGCTTCCGAAGAACGACCGGCCCGATCATACACGTAGGCGAGAAGCTCGAAGGAGTCTGCCGTCGATAAAACCTGTGCTGCGCGCTGAGCGATGTCCACAGCTTCCGTTGGACGTTGCTGGGCCAAATACAATTGTGCCAAGCGACTATAGCCTTCCAGGCGTTTGGGTTCCAAAGAGATTGCCGCAGATAACGTTTCGATAGCCTTGAGAGGTTCGCCACTTAAGGCCTGCGAGTCAGCAAGTTGAAATCGAACGAAGATATTTTGTGGTTCAAGTTCTGCAATTCTTTGGAGTACAATGCATTGCTTCCCAAAGTCTTTCGAGTAGCCGAATATCGTTGCTAAAGCCTGTAGGGCGATTTCGTCCGCGGGACGGATACTCAGCAGTTCCATTAGCAGATGCTCGGCGGAATGCAGGTCGCCTTGTTGGGCATAAAACGCGGCACAGTCCGTAAGTACTTGAATTGTGGAATCGATTGCCGCTTTTTCTGCCAACGATTCGAACTCCAACGAGGATGATGATCGGACGCTGCTCTGCAGTTTCTTATATCGCTGGATGGCCTCTGCCGCTTCCACACGCTTTCCTTGTCGTGCCAATGCCATCGATAGGCTATATATTGCGTTCGCTGACTCAGAATCCATGGCTAACGCTTTGCGTAAATTCGCTTCAGCTTCTTCTGCCTTGCCAAGCTCCAATTGGATTTGAGCCAAAGTCTGCAGCATAGGTGGTGACTTGGCAGATTGGGGCGTTGCTTTTAACATCCATTGCTCTGCTTCGTCGGCGCGACCAGTTTTCAGCAGAGCTGTTGCCAAATGACGAATGACATCATCGTCCTTGGTGATTGAAGCATATTTTGTCAGCATATCGACAGCCAATTGACTTTCGCCACGATTCATGGCTATCGAAGCGTAGTTAGTTAAATACTTTGAGGCCGGAGAAATTTCGATGCATGTCTGCCACAATTGTTCGGCGGCCAGCGATTGTTTTAGCCTAGCTTTCAACAAAGCCATGATGTGTAGCGGCTCCGCATCCTGCGGATATCGAACTACGAGTGCTTGAGCAATTTCAATTGCACGCTGTTCCAGCTTGTCAGGTTCCATCCTTGCTGCCTGAGTTGGAAGGTCGAAAGCATCGCCCGACTTGATTCCAGCATGGCTGGTGAGTGGACTTTGAGCAACTCGGATCGTCGAATCCGTGTTAGTCGACCGTTGCAGTTCCTGATGTTCTATTTCAGTTGGCAGAAACGTTTCGTTCGATTCTAGGCCTGCCTGCAAATCTGCGTCGCTCTTGTTGGAGGGCTTCTCAGTGGATTGACCATTTTCCCGAGCGTACCGTGGATCGAAAAGACGCGTTCCAGCAATCATTCCCAATACGATAACTGACAGGCTGCTCACACATAGGATTTGGGTTCGATGACGTTTCGTCCATTCCATCATGAAGCCAACAATTTGGAGTGACAATTAACAAATGCAAGAAACACCGCTAATCTCATTATTCAAGATTCTCAGATTCACGGTACTGAGTAACAAAAGTTCTCAGCAACTCCCAGGCCTCAACTTCTCGGCTTCCGCCCGTCTTGTCGACGATGGTTTGGAGTTCCCGCATTTGCTCGCAGATGGGGCTAATGCCTGTTAAATGTGTACGAGTTACTAGTATGGCGATTTCTAAAATGGAATGTTGGGCGCGATTCCATCCTCCATGAGCACGTAATTCCTGTTGGTCTATCAGTCGGCACGACAGTTCTGTTCTGAGTTGCGAGCAATTCTGCTGGGTCACCTCCAGGTGAAACCAACGGCAAGCATCGCGTAATACCCATGCGCCGCAATCATGATAATCCATTAGAAGCCCTGCATCGTGCCCTAATATAAGTCGCACAACCGGCAGTACATCGTCGATGATGTGAAAAGTGCAATAGGGCCTTAATTGCAGATTTTGAAAGGTGCATGAAGTTCGGTATGGGCGAAGCAGCCAGGTGCGAAGTTGTTCGTCAACGAGCGGTCCCATGGGTGCCACGTGCGGAACTCCTGCTTGGTTAGCCGTTGTTAACAGTCCTTCGATAATCATTTGCTTTGTTAAGTCGCAATCGTCAGTTGGGGAAAAACATACTCATTCAGTGGATGCCAGCGGCTTCTTTGGAGGGTGGAGGATTTCCGACATACTGAGTTCGCTGCCCCCTCCCCTCCCCAGCCGCTCGTCTCGAGCAGCTGACCCTCCCAAGGGAGGGTTGGTATGTGATGGTTTTACTTGAGTCATAAAAGCTGCAGGTTATTTGAATCAAAAAAGCTGCAAGTTTCACCTGAATAAAAAAAAACGGTGGCCTGCGAGAATGTAACCGAGAGTTGCCAAAACTGCACAGCGTTGCCAATACTTTACAGCTTCACCAATACTGCCCAGCGTCGCCACAACTCTACAGCCTGGAATACTTACAACCTTATCCGAATGCCGCTTAGCCCGAGGCCCAAGGGTAATGGGGACCGAGCTCAGTCTCATTGTGGGGTGAAAAAAATCGCTACAGGTATTGCCAGATTCATAAATTAGGTGCGTTTTTCTCCTAACTTGGCCAGCGGCGGTGTTTGGAGACTTGCCCATCTGCATAATTTAGGCTCTTCACCCCGACAACTGTGTCAATCAGAACATTATTGTATTTTGGAATCCGGCCGAAAGTGCGTGCGGCAAAACCTACGAACTACTTTCAGTTCGGGAATCTGGACGAAGTTCAAACCGATTTTTGCCTCACCGCAACTCACCAAAATAACTTACAAAAATAACGTGGAACACCCAGAGTCAAATTGGAATTTAATATGACGGTTACAGCCTCATTGGTGCAATTGTTACATCGCATCAATCGCCAAAAAACTGATCTTAAGGGCCAATTGGAACGTGGGCCCAAAATGGTCCAGATGGCTCAAGCAAAACTGCAGGTTGCCCAAAATCGTGTTGACCAAATTCAGCAAAACATCAAGCAGATGAAAATGGATGCCGACAGCAAGCAATTGCAGCTGAGGGAGCGAGAGAGCAAAATCCATAATCTGGAAGGCAAATTGAATGCTGCCAAAGAAAATCGCGAATACCAGACTCTCAAGGAGCAGATTGCGGCAGATCGGCAGGCCAACGCTGTACTCAGCGATGAGATCCTGGAGATACTGGAGCGCATCGACCAGGTAGTTGTTCAGCTCGGGGCGGCTAAGGAATCCGTGGGTGAACTTCAACTGGAATTAGAGCGAATTTCCAAGCAGGTGGCAGATAAGAAGGTCGTACTTGAATCGGAACTTTCTCGCGTTGAATCGGAATTGGCGGAGGCTGAGTCCCAGTTGTCGGGAGATTTTATACGCGACTATCAGCGACTTGTAGCCGCTCGAGGAGAAGATGCCATGGCTGAGCTGGAAGGGAAGTGTTGTAGCGGCTGCTATCAAATGCTGACGCCTCAATTGTTAGAACGCCTATCGATTGGACACCCCATAATCTGTGCTTCTTGTGGGCGGTTGATCTACCATTCTCGAGATTAATTCAATTGCTTGGGTGCTGCCGAATAATTGGAGAGCCCACGATGCCCAAGAACATTGTGATTTGTTGTGATGGCACGAGCAACGATGTGGTTGGGGTTTCGACCAATGTGTTGAAGCTCTATCGGTGTTTGGTTCGAAGCGAGTCGCAGTTGACCTGTTATGTCCCGGGTGTGGGTACGATCAGCGACCCTTCCATGAAAACAGGCATCGGAAAATGGTGCAGTCGAAAACTCAATATGGGAATTGGCTATGGAGTTCGTGAAACGGCCTGTAGCATTTACCGATTCTTGAGCAATTACTTCGAACCAGGTGATCGGATTTTCCTGTTTGGATTCAGCCGTGGGGCTTACACTGTGCGTTCGGTGGCAGGCATGATTCGGTTTCTTGGGCTGCTACGAAAGGAGCAAATTGGCTTGGAACCCCATGCGTGGTCCATCTATGCCAGCGACGATCAGTACTTGAAGAAGAGTGAGTTCTTTAGGGCTGGAAACAGGTTCTCGAAATGTTTCTGTACGCAGCCCAAACCGGAAATCTACTTTTTGGGGTTGTGGGATACGGTCAGTTCATTTGGCTGGTTATGGAATCTGAGAACGCTTCCCTATACTGCCAACAATCGGTTGGTAATCCATGCCCGGCATTTGGTGGCGATGGACGAACGCCGGGCTATGTTCAAGCAGAATTTGTTGACACGAAATGCCCGAGGTAAAAGCTTTCAGGAAGTTTGGTTTCCTGGAAGTCATGGGGATATCGGCGGAGGTTGGCCGAATAGTGTCGATGGAATTTCTCGCTTGGCCTTGAAATGGATGAGTCAGGAAGCTGTCGAGTTGGGTTTGGAAATAAACCCCAAGGAACTTGCACGGATGATTCAACCGCCTGATGAGCAAACTGCTCCCAAGGTCCGCATCAACCATTCACTGCGAGGATTATGGTGGATTCTTGAATTCCTCCCACGTCGCCAATGGAATTCACGTTGCCAGCGCATGACTTGGACGCTTCCAAATTTTGGGAAACGGCGTCGCATACCGAATAATGCCTATCAGCAGTCTATCCGGCTAGACGGATGAATTGCGATTTTCATTCGTAAATTCGGCAATGAAGCTGCGCTGGAATGCCATTCAGTGTCGATTAACTTCGCCTGTTACGAAGTCGTTGTTGCAAATCGACAAGTAGTTCCCTGAGCTCGCTAAAACTCACATCAGGTAGCGTTTGACTAACTGGATCGCCGAGCAATTCCTGAAGTAGTCGTACTTGCCCAACCAATTCGCCTTTTTCAAGTCCCAATCGTACGCCTTCCTGCCGCCCTTCTTCTCGTCCTTCTTCACGTCCTTCTTCACGTCCTTCTTCACGTCCTTCTTCACGAGCGGCTTCAAGTTTCCCTTGCTCATCGCGAAGGAATTTCAACCGTGATTCGTAATACTCCAGGTCTTCTGGACTGTTCGATATCATTTGCAATACTCCCAGGGCTTCACGATAGGCTAGATCCTCCGATTCGAAAACAGATCAGTGGTTAGCTAGCAGGCACGCAAAGTTCGCGAAACTCGATATTGATGTCAAAGCCGTTAAGGTGCCATTGCCTTTAAAACTGAGTCTCGGTCCATCGTACGTTGAACCACTGGCCGTTTTCCTGGTACTGCCAGAAAGTAGTGACTGTCCATTGCTGACCGTCGTGAAAACGAATCTCGACGTACCGAAAATCCTCGGGACGCTTCCCAAGTTTTTGGGCCAAGTTGGCAGCGACGGTTCGGAGGTAGGATTGAAGATTTCCGGTTGAATGGCGTGTCATGCCACCAAACTAGTAGTTGGCGTGACACCTTTGGACCATCATTGATCGTTGTGGCCTAAGTATTCGACAGGCCCCGTTAGGGTTGCGCACTGCGGTCACGCTGTCTTTGGAGGAATCGTTGCATTCGCTGCCGATTCTCGTCGACCTCCTTTTGATACTCGTCAAAGCCCGTTGGGTCGAGAATGAAGTTGTCCTGCATCCAATCTGTCATGCGCTGGGGCCAATCGGACAAGGTATTCAGTTTTGATCGATTTCCCATGTTGAAGGCATGTCCTCCTCGCGCAAATATGTGGACTTCATAGGGTACGCCAATCGCACGAAACTTAGGAACTAGGTCCACTATATTTCTTGCTGCCCCCATATCATCTCCGGCTACCAGCATAAATGCCCGAGGTGCGAATTCGGGCAATGCTTCTGGAATGCCAAGTGGTCCCGGATAAACTAGCATTTGAAAACTGGGTAGCGCACTCTGGCGATCAATCGGATCTAGTGCGTTTGGCGCGGCTTCGTGATCTGACGCATAGGAGACCATCGACACGACCTCACCTCCGGCCGAAAACCCCAGCATGCCGACGCGATTGGGATCGATTCCAAATTCCTGGCACCGCGCTCGCACAAGTCGAACAGCTCGTTGGCCGTCCTGTTTGGCATGCACATCGATTTGGTACGGAGAATCCTCCTCACGGGCCAAGCGGTATTTGAGGGCAAAGGCCGCCACACCTTGTTTCACCAGGTACTCTGCAGCCTGGACTCCTTCTGCATTAAAAACCAATTCTCGGTGTCCGCCTCCGGGGCAAATAATAACTGCCGCACCCGTGGCTTTTGAAGCTTCTGGAAGAAAAGCGGTGAGCGACGGATTATGGATATTCTTTACCCAATAGCTCTCTGCTCGTTCGGGTTCATCACGTCGGCTTTCAAACCCTGGTGCACCCGCAGACCAAAGCGGAATGACCGTACTAGAGGATTGTGCGTTGCAAAAAGATGCCAGTCCCATGATGCCTAGGCTGCAGGCAATCGTTAATCGTATAATTATCATTGAGGTGACCTTTCACTTCCAACTTGATTCTGACACGGGCTTCGGGTATTAGACCACACCTGGGACCGCAAACAACATAGAGATCATGATAAATGGCCAATGATATTGTTGTATCGCTTAGTTCGATATTGCCAGCTGATCGCATTCAATATTCTGAAAGTGCCCTAGCTGCTTTTCAAAGCGACGGACTGACAGCTTTCGCAGTAAAACCTCTGGCGGTAGTGGTGCCGCACAATGTTGATGAAGTCGTTGCCGTCGTACGTTGGTGCCATGCAAATGGAGTACCGTTTGTTGCCCGTGGCAGTGGTACGAGTCTATCTGGGGGCTCACTTCCGCACGCTGATGGTATCGTGATTGCACTCAACCGTTTGAACAAGATTCTGAGTATCAACTATGAAAACCGGGTTGCCGTGGTGCAGCCAGGTGTTATTAACTCCAAATTGACTTCTGCAGTAGAGCATGCTGGACTCTATTACGCGCCTGATCCCAGCAGCCAGCAAGTTTGTACGATTGGAGGTAACGTAGCTTTCAATTCTGGCGGAGCTCACTGTCTGAAGTACGGTATGACAAGTAATCACATTCTGGCCATGAGGATGGTTTTGGCCGACGGGGAGTTGATCGAGGTAGGCTGCTCCGGCGGTGAACAAACAGGTCCAGATATCTTAGGATTGATGGTAGGTAGCGAAGGACTGCTGGGAATTGTTACTGAAATTACAGTGCGTCTTTTGCCAAGACCAGAGAGTTTTCATACTGTTTTGGCGGGATATGCAACCGTGCATGAAGCCGGTGAAGCGGTTGGTCAAATCATCGGCAGTGGGCTTCTGCCAGCGGCTATTGAAATCATGGATCGACTCAGCATGCAGGCCGCCACGGCCGCGGTGGGTGCCAAGTATCCACCCAATGTGGAAGCGGTTCTGATCGTTGAATTGGATGGTAGTCAGGCTGCAGTAAGCGCCGAGAGAAGCTTGCTGGATGGCTTGTTAGCCAATAGCGGAGCCACAGAGATTTGGGTGGCCGCGGATGCCAACCAACGGGCTTCTATTTGGAAGGGACGTAAGAGCGTCTTCTCCGCAGTTGGTCGGCTGAGTCCAGATTTTATCGTTCAAGATGGCGTGGTGGCGCGAAGCAAGCTAGGGTTCGCATTACAGGAAATTGGTCGCTTAAGTGCCCTGTCAGGAATACGAGTTGCCAATGTATTCCACGCCGGAGACGGCAATTTGCATCCGTTGATTTTGTTCGATGGTCGCATTCCCGGAGAATTGGAGAGAGCCGAGCATTTGGCTGGCCAGATCGTTCAATTGTGCATTGACTTGGGCGGGTCCATTACAGGAGAACATGGTGTGGGCATGGAAAAACGTCAATTCATGCCGGGCATGTTTTCAGAGGAATCCTTGAACTGTATGCGGAGAGTCCGATTGGCCTGCGATCCAAAGGAAATTGCCAATCGTGACAAAATGTTCCCCTCAGCTGAAGCGCCGGCCATGCAGACTCACGGTCTACACCCCTTGGAAGCCGCAGGCATTGCCAGTCGCATGTGAGCTCTATACGATTACACCCCGCGAACCACTGGTTAACGACCATCACCCAAGGACATGAGAACCGTATTGATGCGCGTTGCTTTGTTTATTCCCTGCTATGTGGATCAATTTTTTCCGCAGATTGGTTTAGCCACGCTGCGTATCTTGGAACGATTTGAGAATGTGGAGATTGAGTTTCCTGAAGCTCAAACTTGCTGTGGTCAACCGATGGCAAACACGGGGTGTCTCGATGATGCACGCCCTTTGGCAAAGCGTTTTGTCGATATCTTTAGTGAATACGATCACGTGGTGAGCCCCTCGGGAAGCTGCGTTTCCATGGTTCGCAACCATTTCGAGTCCTTTTTTCATAACGACGAACGATACGAACATCTGTCGAAACACACCTGGGAATTATGCGAGTTCTTGAGCGATGTGATTTGTGTAGAACGATTCGAACATTCGTTTCCACATAAAGTTGGCTTGCACAATAGTTGTCACGGCTTGAGAGAACTGAGACTCGAGAAATGCTCTGAACAAGTCGGCGAACACCCGGGAAAGGTTCGTCACCTTCTGGAGAAGATCGATGGCCTAGAGTTGGTCGATCTGAAACGGGATGACGAATGCTGCGGATTTGGAGGTACCTTTGCGGTTGCCGAGGAAGGTGTCTCGATTCTCATGGGAGCCGATCGATTGGACGATCACCTACAGGCTGGGACGGAAATCCTGACAGCCACAGATGCCAGCTGTCTCATGCATCTTGACGGGATCATCCGTCGGCGCAAATTACCGCTTCGAACACTGCACATTGCAGAAATCTTGGCCCCCTGAGCCAAGAAAAAGGTGAGGTTGCTCAATTGCACCCTCCCACAAGATACACTTCATCTATTCATACGAAAAAACCCCGCTGGTAGAAAAACGACCAACGGGGCCGGAACAGAGAAGAGGCCAAAATAATCGTGCCCACTGGGCAGTCCCCTTATTTTAACCGAATTCTGGCGATTGTCCATCATTTCAGCCGCCGGGTGGGTTCGATTGCTTGTTCTTGAGCACACGGCCACTATGATTCGTCGAAGTTCCCGCCTGCGAAACACGTAAGTGGTGCGACCCCACCCGGCTCGTTGCGCTCGCCACCTCCCCGGCGGGCCCCGCGGGGACTTAAG
>JAGQOY010000187.1 GCA_020427005.1 Planctomycetales bacterium | reverse complement strand
CATTGCCGGAGCTGCTTTGGTTGTGGGTGTCTTGTTCTTTTCAGTGATCGGCTGGGTGCGTAAGCAGATAAAAAGTCGCTGAGGCCTACGAGCACCCTTTGGCTCACCGTTCATAATTGCGCACGGTTTTTTTAGAGTGCCAGTGGCTCCGAAGTATAGCATGTTGATTCAACGGAATCGTTGATCAATCGGGCGAATATCGCTACTATTCACTTAGTTGGCTCTAGAGTCGACAGTTGCTTATCTCAGTCTCTAGAATCGCTCTAGCACCTATTGCTTCGAGGCGTTCCATCACTTCGATCACTTCCTTACGTCTAACCATGACGCGAACTGCGCACCACTGAGAATCTTCCAGGCTACTGACAGTCGGAGAATTGAATCCTGGCGTGACCTCCTCCGCTAAAGCAAGCGCCGAACGAGGAATGTTGTATTCGAGTAAAGAGTAATCTCGAGCAATTACAACACCTTCTAAACGACGGACTATTCGATCCGCCATTTGCGTATGTCGACCAAGCTTGTTTTGGATCAGCACGGTTTCGTATTGACCAATATCACACAACACCCTTAAACGGTTTGCGGCCAGAGTACTTCCGGTCTCAACCAGATCGACGATTGCGTCAGCTACACCCAAGGAAATCATAATCTCGACCGAACCAGAAAGCTCTACCATGTGAACTGTCGCAGAATGTTCTGCTAGGAACCTTTTGGTGACGTTTGGGAAACTACTGGCGATCGACTTGCCATCCAAGTGATGGCATTCAACGATAGAAGAATCTTCTGGGACACATAAGCTGAGCCTGCATTTTCCGATTCCCAATGGCAATCTCACATCGACTTCAGCGCCGCTTTCCGCCACGAGATCGCTGCCGGTTATTCCTATGTCGATCGCCCCCTCTGCACAGAGAACTGGAATGTCATCCGTACGCAAGAAAATAATGTCAATTGGAAGTTGTTTCACGAGCGCAAAAAGTGTTCGCTCTTGTCGACGGAATTGCAATCCAGCCTGATTTAGCAAATCAGCAGCTAACTCGCTTAAACGGCCTTTGCTCGGTATCCCAATGCGGAGGTTATCAGTCATGCTCTAAGTGTTACTCGACTCTACAAATTCTAAAAAGGAATTAATTTCTCTTGTCACTAGGCACGCCCAGAAATCGATTAAGAGCCTCGACTGGCCTTTTCTTCCAGACCGCTTGTTCCCTCTCTTCTGGCTAACTCAACACGAAGTTGTTGCAAGCTCACGCCACGGCTACCAAGCAACACCCACAAATGGTAGATCAAATCGCATGCTTCGTAGATTAGATGCGCATTATCTGGCGACTGTGTTTTTTGTGCCGCATCGACCACTTCAGCGGCTTCTTCACGAATCTTGGCACCCATCTTTTCCACTCCACCTAGTATCAACTTGGTAGTATAGGAATTTGGGGGTAGAGACTGTGCGCGTTGCTGTATTTGATCCATTAAGCGATCCAGCACGTCTACGTCACCGCCGGGCATCTTTTTGACCCTTTTTAGTACTTGTTGGAGCTAGCTGGATTGTCGCACATGAAGCCGAAGGAGCAGGAATGCAACATTGTCTGCCGCCTACGGGGATTGGGGCAAACAAAGCCTGGTGATAAGACAATAGCCCAGCAGAATCTATCCGCTTAACTGATTTCCTGACGGGACGCTATGATAGCTGCCAAGGTTTGAATCGGCGAGGTGCATAGTCCATCCAAGGACGCATAAAGCCCAGACAGCGCATATTATTTTTGGAGGGCCCGTTTTCGCAATCATACACCAATCCAGCGAATAACTTTGGGATAAAACGTTGTTTCGGCAGGGATCTAACACTCCCAAACGAAAACTGCGAAGGATTTTGCGAGTTTCGAGCAACAGTTTCGAAGTTGAGATTTTCGCAAAATCGTCCATGCTTGGCTGCTTATCGGCAATAAAATCTCACCGACCAAAGTGCCAATTTGGGACGAGTTCAAGGGGAGTTGCGAACCCTGCCATACCTAAGTTCGGGTTAAGTAGCGTTCGCGTGGTGCAACTTCAAAAAGTGAAAGCCAGCGAACTTCCAATCCCGTTCAGGTTGAACTGATGTACGGCGTTGAATCAACTTCAAGGCGACGTTGCGGAGTTGGCATTCACACCTAAAATATTTCGAACATATGTTTCGGCAGTTATTTCCCAGTCCGTGTTGGTGGCGTTCCCTGAGATCTATCTCTCACCCGCCAAATGTCCAGTCTTGGTTAATTCTTCTTAGTTAAACTCGTCTCGTCGATCCCGTTGTAAACATGAACCAACCAGCTGACATTTCGCACCCTAATGGCAACCAGTCTGGTGAAATGTCCGGTAGCTACCATTGGGTACATCCACCACTTCATGATTGCTGGTATTTAACTGGTCCTACGTCAAGTGGGAAAACCAAACTGGCGTTAGCAGTTGCAGAAACTCTTGGGGCAGAGATTATTTCCTTGGACTCTATGGCAATCTACCGTGGAATGGATATCGGTACGGCCAAGCCAACGCCCAGCCAACGAGAACGTGTTGTTCACCACATGCTCGACATTGTTGAGCCAACCGAACTCTATAGCGTCTCCCAATATGTGATGGAGGCGCATCGCTGTGCCGCAGAAATACGATCACGAGGAAAAAAAGTACTTGTCTGTGGCGGGACTCCTTTGTACTTGAAGGCCCTAATTCGAGGACTATTCTTGGGTCCTACTGCCGATTGGGATTTTCGACAAGCAGTTGATGCCGACGTGACTCAATACGGTATCGATGTACTGCGAGAAAGATTATTACAAGTTGATCCCTTACTTGCCCATAAACTGCATCCTAATGACCAGCGACGCATGATTCGGGCATTAGAAGTCGCACGTGTAACAGGCCAACCATTGAGCCATTGGCAAGAACAATTCGATGTACCGGCGTCAAAGGAAGCATGTCCGGTAGTCGTTCTAAAACTGCAGCGAAGCTGGTTACACGAACGAATTAATAGCCGTGTAAATTCTATGCTACAAAATGGACTGGCCGACGAAGTGCGAGGGCTACTAACCAGATTTGGACAACTCGGTCGCACGGCGGCTCAAGCAGTCGGATATCGTGAGATGATTCAGTTCTTATCTGACCAGGTTGCTTGGGAAGAAACCGTAGAGAACATAATGGCTCACACCCGCCAGTTTGCTCGGCGGCAGGAAATCTGGTTCCGCAGCCTCTCAGAGTTACAAGGCGTTACGGTCAATTCGGATAGTCAGACGGAAGAAGTAGTTGAAAAAATCATATCGATTTTTCTGACTTGTCCGCAAATAACAAGCACTGAAATTCCCCCTAGCCCCTAACACGTCAAGGTGTCGATGCTCGAAACTAGCGGAATACTATCGGGACTTTGGATTGTCTTGCTGGCAGCGATGCCAATAGGATATCTGATTCGGCTTATCCGACAAAGTACTTACACATTAAAAGAAAACTGCCTCTATTTCCCGACTTATTTGGTCGGCCGACTTTGGTGGCGGGTGCACTTTTTGAATGAGCCTCCCACAGAAATTCGCAGGGGCGCCATTTTGGTGGCCAACCACCGGAGCAGCGTAGATCCATTTTTTGTGCAGCTGGCAGCTGGACGTCGGGTGCATTGGATGGTTGCAAAGGAATACTGCCAGCATGCCATTTTTGGTGCGGTACTTAAACCCTTGCAAGTGATTCCAACAAACAGAAGCGGAATCGATACGTCTGCGACCAAGCAAGCTATTCGCTTGGCAAAGGAAGGTCGACTGGTAGGTATGTTCCCCGAAGGAAGAATTAATCGGACTGTGGATCCCTTGCTTCCGATTCGAAGCGGGGCCGCTTTAGTAGCCATGCGGGCCAATGTACCTTTAATTCCAATTTGGATTTCTGGCAGTCCGTATGACAGAACTGTTTGGAGCCCACTTTTCATTCCGGCACGAGTTGGTATCACATTTGGCACTCCAATTCCGGAAAAAACTCCGAACACAACCGACGCACCATCGCCAACCACTGAATGTACCGGAGAGGAAACTGGGAAAGACTTTGGCGTTGATCAGTTGATTCTTCAGTGGGCAAATCAAGTCGTAAGATTGGCCGGTCAACCTCGCTTCCAAGTTCAGTTAGCCGGAAGTAAACGGCGTGCTCGACATCAAGACAATTCGTAACGATAGCTTTTAGGAAAAGTACAATGAGCGAAAATGCAACCTTAATTAATCTCACGCGATGTTTATTGGAGAGTATCGTCCAAGGGAATTGGGAGGCCTATGTGGATTTGTGTGACCCGACCATAACTTGTTTCGAACCCGAGGCAGCTGGCAACTTGGTAGAAGGAATGGACTTTCATCGATTTTATTTCGAATTGGATCAAGCACCTGGCCGCAAGGCACAGACGACTCTTTGTAGCCCACATGTACGCTTGCTTGGAGATACGGCTATTGTTAGCTACATTCGACTAACACAAGTTACAGACAGTACAGGCGTCCACACGAAGAGTGCGGAAGAAACTCGAGTTTGGCACCGTGGAGATGGTGGATGGAAGCACGTTCATTTCCATCGCTCTCCTCTACGTTAATCGAGATCCTTCACTTTGTTTCCATATGTAAATCGAACATTACGACTCCTTGCAAGCATGTTTCAGTAAAGGCCAAAACGAATGTCATTGGGACTCGCAATTCGTGCATTCTTTGCTGCTTTGAAGGGTGGTGTTACTGCACAGCGCATTGCTGCCGCAATCAACAATGGAGCTGGCGATTCACCTCCGTTAGCATCTGAAAAGGCTATCACGACATCGCCACCTGTAGACGTAAACAGGAACCAAACAAAACAACCCTCAACGCGCAGTGACGCACTGACGTTACTGGCTGCACTCCAGCGCGAGGCGAGGCTTTTGGATCTCATCATGGAACCAATTGATGGATTTCAAGATGCTCAGGTTGGCGCCGCCGCCAGAGAAGTCTTGAGAAATAGCCGGCAAGTTGTCAATCGAATGTTTGCCGTTGAACCGCTGTCTGACGTCAACGAAGGGGAATCTCTTGAGATTTCTCCTGGCTCTTCCCCAAATGCGTTCCGCATCAGCGGGGCCAATTCATCAGGCAAAGGAATCGTTGCACATCGAGGCTGGAAAGCTACCTTGTGTGAAGTTCCCAGTTGGCATGGCGTGCCAGATGAGGCTTGGCTGCTTGCACCAGTCGAAGTTGACATCTGAGTTCGCAAAATTGTTTTCACGGCTTTACTTCCTCCACTACTCCTGCGTGACTAATGACCAAACAGTATTCCATTGGCATCGATCTGGGAACCACCAACTGCGTAATGAGTTACGCGAACCTGTTGGCGGATAGACCCCATATTGAGCTGCTGAGAATAAGACAAGTAACCGCCCTTAACGAACATGAGGAACTGGAGTACCTACCAAGTTTTTTGTATTTGCCAACCGAACAAGAGACCGAAGCCGGTGTCTTTGACCTTCCGGATTATCCCGTCTACCCGACAGTAAATGGTTACTTCGCGCGACAAGCTTCAGCCGAAAATCCCGAGCGCACGATTGCAGCAGCCAAAAGCTGGCTCTGCCATGCGAGCGTCGATCGACATGCCGCGATTCTACCGTGGCAAGCACCAGACGAGATTGCCAAGATTTCCCCAGTTGCAGCCTCAAGATTCCTGCTGAGGCAACTAGTCGACAGTTGGCAACGCTCATTCCCTACTGCCCCCATCGAAAACCAACAAGTAGTGCTTACCGTCCCTGCTTCTTTCGATTTGGCTGCCCGCGAGCTGACACGAGAAGCCGCACTGGGTGCAGGACTACCAGCAGATTTTATTTTGCTTGAAGAGCCTCAAGCGGCTGTCTACCACTGGCTTGAAACGACTGGAGAAAACTGGAGGCAAACTGTCAAGGAAGGTGATAGCCTCATGGTCTGTGATGTGGGAGGTGGCACCACCGACTTAACCTTAGTGCAAGTTTGTTCCGAAGCAGGAGAGTTGAACTTGCGCCGTATCGCAGTGGGTAATCATTTGCTTGTCGGTGGTGACAATATGGACTTGGCGTTGGCTCACTTGGCAGCCCAAAAGTTTTCACAGCTAGGACATAAGCTCAACGCTTGGCAGTCGACATCCCTTTGGCATGCATGTCGCCGCGCCAAGGAATCATTATTGTCTTCCGATGGTCCAGCTGCAGAGACAATCTCAGTCTTAGGACGAAGTTCCAAGCTAGTTGCCGGAACAATAAGTATCGAAGTTGATCGAGAAGAAGTACAAAGCTTGTTAGTCGATGGCTTCTTTCCGTTCTGTGAATCCACGGAGCTTCCCAGACGCGAATCTCAATCCGGATTTCAAGAGGTGGGTTTACCATTTGAGCCCGACACTGGAATCACGAGGCACGTTGCGGAATTCGTTGCAAACAACGTTATGTCATCTGATTCAGATTTGTACTTGCTACTCAACGGCGGCGTATTCAAAGGATCGGTGTTACGCGAGCGTGCCGTTCAAGCTGTGCGACGGTTAAGGCAATCAGAATCTTCCGTTAGGATTCTGGGAAAACTCGATGACCTAGATTTCGCTGTGTCGAGAGGCGCGACCTACTATGGCTGGGCCAAACACCACGGTGGCGTACGCATTCGAGGTGGTACGGCACGAAGTTATTACGTTGGCATCGAAAGTTCAGGTTTGGCGGTACCAGGCATGCCACGCCCCCTGCAAGCCGTGTGTGTCGTTCCTCTTGGGATGGAGGAAGGAAGCGAAGTTTCAGTACCGGGCCGCGAGGTAGGCCTGGTGGTAGGCCGCGCCGCCAAATTTAGATTCTTTGCGTCGGCTACTCGCAAAGACGATCGACCTGGTACGGTCCTAAAATTCTGGGACGAGGACGAGCTAATCGAAACATCCCCCATGGAGTTGTTATTGGACATGGACGAGGCCCAAGATTCTAGCTTTGTCCCCGTAACGTTCCTATCTAAAGTTTCAGAGCTGGGTGTGCTTGAATTGTGGTGCAAACACAACGCGTCCGGTCGGCAGTGGAAGCTAGAACTAAACGTTCGCGATGCGGTTGAGGTACCTCAAGCGTGACGTCGGACTATGCGACCAGCAATCGAACAGACGGCTTTGAAGCTCGGCCTAGTCGCTATATTGTCGGCATCGACCTTGGGACGACAAATTGCGCGGTTGCATACATCGACTCCGAACAAGCTCCCCTGGAACTTCGAACCTTCCCAATTCTTCAGTTCGTGGATTTAGGGTCTCAAGAACATCTCGAGTTACTGCCATCCTTTTATTACCAACCTACTGACGCTGAGGCTACCGCCTCAAAACAATCTCAATTGGTGGGCGTCTTGGCGCGTCAACGCGGTCAACAAATGCCCGGACGGCAGATAGCCTCGGCCAAAAGTTGGCTTTGCCACAGCGGCGTTGACCGCAGTTCCGCAATTTTGCCATGGCAGGCGGATGAAGGCGTACGGAAGTTATCTCCTGTCGAGGCTAGCGCGACATACTTAGCCCATATTGCAAACTGCTGGAATGTCGATCACCCCAATTATCCACTCGCTGAACAGGATATCGTTCTCACATTGCCCGCTTCTTTTGATCAAGTCGCTAGGCAATTGACCATCGATGCTGCATCTAAAGCCGGCTTGCCAAGAATCTTACCCATAGAAGAACCGCAAGCAGCTTTCTATGCTTGGCTGGCTCGTCACGCTAATGACTGGGATCAGCTGGTTTCATCTGGGCAAACCATCCTCGTGTGTGACATAGGCGGGGGAACTACGGACTTTACCTTGATTCGGGTTCGAGACCACCATTTGCAACAGGAAATCGAAGCTCAATTACAAGATGGCAAGACACCAAATAGGCTAGCTTTGCATCGCGTTGCAGTTGGGCAACATCTAATCCTTGGAGGTGACAACCTCGATTTGGCATTGGCCGCGATTGCTGAAAAACAGTTAGGTGGGCGCAAGCTATCTTCACGCGCCTGGGATAGCCTTCGGCAAGTCTGCCGTGATGCAAAGGAACAAATACTTGGCGATTTAGCTTCTACCGATGAGCTCATACTACACCTTCCTGGAAGCGGCGCGAGGTTAATTGGATCCGGCGAGCAATTGAGGCTCAATGTGGATCAAGTTACAACTTCGCTATTGGATGGCTTTTTTCCACTATGCAATTTGAGTGATCGGCCGGTATTGCAAAATACCGGATTCCAGGAGTTTGGTTTACCATTTGCAACGGACCCCGCGATTACCAAACATTTGGCCACCTTTCTCTGGGATCATCGTCACGCTGGACGGACCGATCTGGAAATCGCCACTTTGCCGGAGCTGCTCGCCGCCAAACCTGATCACGTGTTGTTCAATGGCGGGGTGCTGACTTCGCAGAAGGTGAAAGGGCGAATCATTGAGGCCCTTTCATCTTGGTTTAGCCATGCAGACGGTCGTGCAACGGTTCCATGGCAGCCTTCTGTCCTAGAAAGTACTCGATTGGATTTGGCTGTTGCGCATGGCGCAGCATATTTCGGTAGTGTTAGGCGTGGGCAAGGCGTTTCTATCGAGGCTAATCTTGCGTGTTCCTATTACTTGCAGACAAAATACGATCCCCCACAAGCCGTCTGCCTTGTACCTGGTTCCGCCAAGGCTGGGGAAGCATTTCGATTGGAAGATTTACCTTTTGATTTGACCGTAGGAGAACCTGTCGAATTCCCTATACTTTACTCAAGTAGTCGGTTATCGGACCGACTGGGTGAACAGGTTGTGATTGACGATGAGAATTTTGCTCGTCTACCACCAATTCGAACCGTGCTGACTTTCGCCAAAAAACGTGGGAATTCCACAATTCCTGTATTCGTTGGGGCTGAATTAAGCGAGATTGGAACCATCGATATGTGGTGTCAGACCACCGACGGACTTCATCGATGGCAGTTGGAATTTGATGTTCGAAACAGTATTCGGACCGAACATGTCAGCGCATGCCTAGACGCAAATTCCAAAGGCATCTTAGATGACTCGGTGTTAAAAACCGCCCAATGCGTAATTGAAGAGGCCTTTTCCGAACGACCTACCCTAAAGCCAGCTCAAGTCATCCATCGATTGTCAGCTGAACTGGAACTATCGCGTGGGCAATGGACACCCGCGTTGTTGCGGGGCATGTGGAAGGTTCTGATGGACCATTCCGAGGGACGGCGACACAGTCCTGCCCACGAAGCCCGTTGGCTTAATCTGCTTGGGTACTGCCTGAGACCGGGCTATGGCATGGCCGCGGATGATTGGCGCGTGGCACATGTTTGGAGATCCATATTCGGCAAGCTGGCATATGCCGAATCAAAGAACGAGTCCCTCATACTCTGGCGGAGATTAGCCGGTGGTTTTACTGCTGGACAGCAGCAGACAGTCTATGAACAAGTGGCGAGTCCTCTGCGTGCCACGCTTGATCCTGATCGGCGTGCCAAAGGTGGAGCACTAGCCGCCAATGAACTAGTTGAGTTATTGCGATTGGTAGGCTCATTGGAATTGTTACCCCAAGTTGAGAAACAACAATTGGCTCGGTGGCTGCTGCCACTTGTAGCCAATCGCAAATACGAAACTAGTCGTGCCGCCGTTCTTTGGACTCTTTCACGATTAGGCACTCGTGTGCCCATGTATGGACCTCTGAATTGTGTTGTCGACAGCGAAGAGGTTTCCAATTGGATTGCAGTCCTGCTTCGCAAACCAGTGATGGATCCTGCCTACAATTTGGCGCTAATGATGTGTAGCCGTCGTGTCCAAGACCGTTATCGGGATATCGACGAACCGCTCAGGACTAGAGTACTGGATCAGCTGATTTCACTCCGTGCCCCAAGCAAATACACTCATCTTGTCGAGGTCGGAGGCAATTTGGATCAGGAATCTGCGTCCGAAGTTGCCGGTGAGAAACTACCTCTGGGGTTGAGACTTCGTGTTACTTAGTCCCTAAGGGTTCGCAAATTCACTTGGACTAGGTGTCGGTTTGAAACAAGTGTACGTTGTTTCCAAATAACTACCATAACCACCAAGCCTTGTATTGCAGGACATAGACGACGAGCAGGAAATTGCTCACGGCGTGTGCCACGATACATTGCCAGAGATCTCGCTTCCAGTACAAGAGTCCCGTAATGAGCAAATTATAAAATGCGGCAGCAAAAAGTTCGGGATGGGCTAGAGTGAAAAACAGCGTCACTAGCGCCAGGGATTGGAGGCTATAGGTCCCCAAAGGAACCTTTTCAAATTCTTCGTTGATGAACCAGCGAAGCAGAAATCCTCGCCAAAAAAGCTCTTCGGCAATCGGCACCGCCACGGAAATGCCAACTAGTCGGATGGCGATAAACACCCAACGCGCGGTCGCTGAGTCGAGCTCAAAGAATGGGTTATACCCCACTCGCGCATCGGGACGCAAGAATCGCGGTAGAAATTGAAAGAGGCTATCTTCTAAGTGCAGTCCAGAAACCCAAATCCAAACAACTATTCCTAGCCCGCCCACCAACACACCAGTGGCAACGTTCAAATGAGGACGAATTATACCCCTACCCTTTAGTAGCCAAACGCAAGCGATCAGAGTTGCCAGTGTTGTGAACGAATACGCCAGCGGGTACCAACGATCAAACGCGCTGGCTAGTGTTGCCCCCGCCATATAGACGACCAGTGGCAAAACAAAGGGTCGCAAGCTGCTTTGCATTTCGCGCTACTCAGAGTTTAAGAAAGTAGAAGGCTTAACCTGGTGGCCAAGCCAAGGGACGACCTCCGAGAATGTGAAAGTGGATATGGTCAACAGATTGCCCACCCTCACGACCACAATTGTTAACTACACGGTAGCCGGAGTCTGCTATTTCAAGCTCTTGGGCAATTTTGGGAATCAAGACCCAGATGTGCCCGAGCAACTCTTGATCTTCTTTAGAAATAGAATTTGTAGAACTAATCTCTTTTTTGGGTATCAAAAGCACATGTATTGGGGCTTGTGGTTGAACATCATGAAAGGCAAGGCAAAGATCGTCTTCATATACGATCTTGGCAGGAATTTCCTTTCGAATGATCTTTGTGAATATGGTCTCCGCCATTAGTTGTCTTTCATTTACTAGAATTCGTTACAATCCAACATGGCCGCCTACAAAAACGGCGGTGGAGAACGAGGAAATCTGAAATCTCTGCAACTTGGCATTCCATGCCACTAGTCCATCAGCTTGAACGTTGAACTTGTTTTCAACAGTGCAGAATCGTCAGGAAAAGTATGAATCGCCTGCATATGAAAACTGCGGATGCGAGTTTCAATGTGAACGAAGCTTAGCCCTCCAATGGCCATACGTCCACTGGCATCAAATACATGTATTAGCTCATGAGTCTGAGCCGTATCTCCTAGCTGTTTCTGAATTAACCAAAACAATTCAGAAGGCACTCGCTCTAGCTCCGTCTCATATTCGTAGAGAACACCAGAACCACAATCAACTGACGCGTTTTTCTGGCATTGCACGGGATGGCAAAATACTTGCCCAGACGGAGGAACCAACTGGTGAGATGAGGCAGCGATCTCCGTAAGAATTCCTTTGCTAGTGGACCAGGTTACGACGTGCCCATCCGAAGTAATGTTGATTTGAACCCGGTAGTTTTCTCGTTCGACACGATGACTCTTTACAGCGCAAAACAACTCAGGGTGCAACGCTCGCCGGAAAAGCTGAAAACTTAGCTGTGCTACTTTCGGACGCGCTGTAAAAAGGGCCATTAGATCGTGCCTAAATTTTTTTCGTCGATTTGCAGGATACGTACCGTCATTTAGTCACCATTTCTTGAACACAAAACGTCATCACAGTAAAGAGTGATCGAAACTAAAACAAACTCTCGAGTTCGGTCCTTGAGCTCGTTTTGGTAGCCACCAAGTCCAGTCGATTCGTTCTATTGTACACTCTAGCTTTTTTGAACGCGATTTTCAATTTCAATCTGCTGCAATCAGCCGTTTGCCCTGCTCCACCTTCGCCTGGCGCATACTTCCGACATCTCTAGGTAGCCGCTTCAATTTGGCTCTTGGATAATTTTTTAAATAGAACAAATTTCGCCTTGAAACTTGCTATTTCGATCGTTCGAGTTTTGTTAACAATTGATCGCAAAGTGACATTGCTTGTGCTCGCCAAGCCTGCGATACGGACGAATCCCCTCCACCATATTGCATACGAGTAAGCTCCCTTGTCAATTCATCCATTTTCTTCCCAGCCTCAGATTCCCCCAACGATTGCAATAGTTGAATTGCCTGACGGAAGTCCTGGGGAATTCGTTGCACTCCGCGCGAAAGACAAATGCAATTGTGAAAAGCTTCCAGTGCTTCAGCCGGCTTCTCAGATCGTTGAAGGCGTTTTCGCTCGGTTTTTAAAGTGTTGCGTGACTGCCAGGCAAGTGAAAGAAATGGAGACAATACTCGCCCAGCTACCACGATGAGACAAATTACCGGACCGAGTAATATGCCCAGCCAAAACATACTTCTTCCGCGTGCAGGTAGAGGTACTAAGTCTTTTGACGTGCCAAGCAATTGCCAAGTATCGCTTCCTGAATCAGCAGGAGGTGAACCAAGTTCAGCTGCTTGTGTTTCTGTCCGTTCGTCAGATTGGGATTGGGGGCCCTTAACAATGTCAAGATCAAGCTTCTGTGCCGGGTTAACACGAATTGCAATGGGCTCACTGTGGGTCGTTACATAAGCTTGGATTTTTGGATCGAAATAAGAAAATGGGATCGGCGGTATTTCAGTCAACTTTTCGTTGCGCGGTTGGATTGACGTCGTGAATTGCTTTTTATCGTCTTGCACTATCCCTGCTAATGCTTCATCCGGCACTACAAAACCTGCAGTCAATTGTAGAATCTGAGCTAGCGGAGGAGCTTGGACCAAATCCATAGGACCATTGCCTTGCACCAGCATTCGAAGCGTTATTGGCTGTCCTACTTCGACTTCCGAGGGACTTGCGATTGTCTTGAAGCTGTAATTGCCGATGGCGCCACGGAAATCTTTAGGTTTTCCACGGTCTGGAAGGGGCAGAACCTGCAATTGGTCACTGCTCGCTGTGATCACAAGGGGTTGAACGTCACTCACAACCAACGATGGAGAGAAGAACGAAACGTTCGAAACATCTAATGACTTAGGATACCGAAGCACGATGCGAATATTATCGAAACTGACTTCTTCGGGCCGTTGCGGGTAATAGGTTGTCTTGATTGCGTAATCGTAAAATGTCCTTTTGATACCATCTTCATCGACTAGGAATACTTCGGAACTAGCCGGTCGCTCTCCGTTACTTCGTAATTCATGTACGCTGTCCTCAAATACTCCCCACTCGGATCGATCGATATTCATGAGGCTCCACATGTCATTGGCAGACAAAGTAATGTCATATCTTGTGTCACTGTATGGTTTCACAATAACGTGCAATTCTAGGATAGTACTTTCGCCCACAAAAACTACCGGCTTTTGGAACTTCACCTCGGCCGACAAACGATCGCCTGCATCAGAATTTTCAGCTCGGAATTCTAACGCATCTGTTTTGACTATCCTGCCATCAACCTGAATGCTAATTTCAGGTATCTGATACTCCCCGGTTTCGACAGGAACCAATTCATATTGGTAAATTACGGTACTACTCGATGACCTTCGACCGTTGATAATACTTGTACGACTCGAATGAGAAGGAGGAAGCGCAACAATCTCCAAGCCGTCGATGGCTGGAATTTGCGGTGGGTCATGGTTTTCTGCATTCTCAACAGCGATCTGCAGAGTGACACTACCGCCCAAATACGTCACTTGTGACGATAGTCCAGCCCGAACCTCTCCAGCGTCGGCGCAGGCAGTCAAGACCCACAAGTAGATCAAAAATATGGTAGTACAACTAAGGCGAGCGGCAGGAATAAACGTCCCAACCCGAAACGTGAGTGAGGGATTCTTGTTCG
>JAGQOY010000186.1 GCA_020427005.1 Planctomycetales bacterium | reverse complement strand
GATTCAACTTCATTCAGTTCAGTACTAGAAAGAAACGATGAGTATGGATCCAGTAGGCCGACAGCTCCGAACACGAATTGCATGACTGTGGCTGAGGGGCTCAAGCCAATTTGTTCTCGAGCCAAATCGGCCGCTTTAGAAACCACGGCTCGAGCGTCAAACCGATTTTGAGTCGGCTTGGCAAGAGTCAAGCGATGAATGGATGTTCGGAATTGCTCCAGTCGCTGGCGATCGATGCCGCGCAGAAATTCGTCGACAAAACAGGGCTCGGTAAGAGCTACCTCCAGATATGCGGTCCCTCCTCGGACAACTTCGGTCATGGGGAGGACATCAACATAACTCATCTCTAATCTGGCAAGAACTTCCGAGTACAAATCCAATACATCGTTTGTCGATACCGATCGCATGATATGCGATAGGGACTGATCAGAACTACGACGAATAACGTCGTAATGTAGCCGGGAGATCAATAGTCGACGTTTGATATCTCCTTCCGATGGGAAAACCTTGGATGCAGACTCGTAATGACGGATCGCGTCCAACCACTGCCGCTGCTTTTCCAGCTCGATGCCAACACGCAGTGCCGTAGCAATTTCGGTTGGTTGCGTATCGGGGGACAGAGATTGAGCGTGCAGGGGTGTGTTTGATAGAAAAAAAACACACACTAACAAAAACGAAAGGCGGGCAATGAACCTCATTGGCTCTCTTCCGAGGAGTTGACTTCGTGACAACAAGACAGGCGCTATTTGAACACTAATCAAAAGACAATTCTTGTGTCATTGACTAGGTCTAAATTGCGAACGGGCGAGTTACCTCGAAGCAACCCTTACGTCGTTATGGCAAACCTAACGATTCAGAATTGCAGCCATCCATGCACGAAGTTGGCCCGCAGAAATATAGGTCAGAGATGGCAGATAGTCAAAAAAACGGCAACATAAATTTGCCATTCCAATCCTTACAGTCCGCAGAACCTGTCTTGAAACCGTCGATTTTGCTGGCCATGCGGATTGCACTCTCCGAATGAGGCCATGGGGGGCCTTCAGATTCCATTGGAGTGGCTAATCAAGCACAAATTTGGATTTCCATTTCCCAACAAGCTCGCGGGCTCCTCTGGAGAAATGCCAAGCTCGATGCGCGAAATGTGAAGATCAGACAGTTTTTGTTTTAGAGATGGTCCCAGAGGCGATATTTGAAACCGTGGCAGCGTAAGCGGCGTCCACTTCATGAGAACCTGTTATTCCCATGGCCAGATCAAGTATTCGACCATCCTTGAGACCGTAGATCCAGCCATGAATGGTTAGGCTGTCGCCACGCCGCCAAGCATCGCGGACGATCGTCGTACCACAGACGTTGATTACTTGTTCAATGACATTCAGCTCGCACAACCTATTGCAACGCTCATCCGTGTCTTCGATCATGGAGAGCATTTTAGCATGTTTCTCCTGGACATCTTGGATGTGTCGCAACCAATTATCGATCAATCCTAATTCAAAATTGCACAATGCGGCTTTCACTCCACCGCAACTATAGTGTCCACAAACGATGATATGTTTCACGTTCAAAGCCTCGACTGCGTATTGTATTACGCTGAGGCAGTTGAAATCCGTATGCACAACCAAATTGGCTACATTGCGGTGGACGAAAAGTTCTCCTGGGTCGAGGTCGACAATTTGGTTGGCGGGTACCCGGCTATCGGAACAACCGATCCAGAGGTAGTCAGGCGTCTGTTGTTTTGCAAGTCGGTCGAAGAAGCCAGGATTGGCCCGTGCCATTTCTTCTGACCATTGAACATTATTGGAGATAAGTTCCGTGAGACTTCGCATGCCCAACTATTCCTACCTTGAAGGATTATGTTCACCGGGTGTAATGGAGTACTCGAATTACTCGACCGAGTTAATTAGAGGGTTGGAGTACCATAGCGCATTATTCGATTCGCGTCCAGCCACAACCAAGTCAAGATCGCCATCACGGTCGCAGTCGATTGCACGAATGTCATATGCTTCCTGACCTTGATCAATGATGCGCGTCTGGAATCTGCCAAAGCCGTCATTTTCGTACCAAGCAACTAGCTTGCTGCCGTAAGCGCACGTGGCGGCGTCCATGTCACCATCGTTATCCAAATCGGCGATGGTCAAGCTATGAGGTTCTTTGATAGTTGCGTCAATGGAGTGTTCCACCCACGGCCGCTGTGTATTGCCTGTGGCTTCGAACCAGATCACCCCGACGCCGTGGCCACGAGAAGCGATGAAATCCATTCGACCGTCGCGATTGACATCTACTGGATGAATATTGGTTGCCCCCGGTTGTTCAGTGGCAATCAAGTGTTTTTGCCATTTTCCAGTGGAATCTGCTGGTGCTTGCCACCATGCAAACCAATCACCCGTTCCTTCTTCAGCTTGCGGCCCGCCTTTTGCTCCAGTGGCAATATCCCCAAATCCATCACCGTTGACATCACCAAAGCCCATGTAGTGCGTGAGGCCGGGTGCGTCACCGTCGGCAACCACATGACGGTTCCAGGGCTTTTTCGGATCATCCGGTACGTCATACCAAACGAGCGAATACGGGAATTTAGATATGGGCTGTGCGCTATTGGCTATTAGGTCCAACTTTCCGTCACGATTTACATCGGCTCTCAGCAGGCCGTGAATTCCATTGACTTGATCGTCAATTGTGTGGACCAGCCAGCGGTCGTGTTGTGCATCCTGGGGATGCTCAAACCAAACGATTAGTCCCGGCATATACCGCGCGCCAACTATGTCCTGATCGCCGTCTGCATCTATGTCAAAGGCCTCGCAGTGAATGAAGTTATGTTCAGGGCTGTCATCAATTATTACTTGCGCCAACGAAGGTCCAGGATAGAAGCTTGAAACCGAGCCGGCATTGACAAAGAAATCCGTTTGCCCAGCCTGACGGAAGTCGCCTGCTATAGCGGTCATGCAACGTGCGCCCTCGTAAACCGTAGTCTTTTTCCATGAGGAGATTTGTTGACCAAAACAGCGATTGGAGTTGATACATAACGGATCTCCAATCCATGAAAGTCCAAACAACATTATCCAACATACGGATCTGGTTCCCTTGGTCATCTTCATATCTCCAAGCACTATTGGGACAATGATGGGCAAGCTCTTTAGGTTAGAATATCATACCGAGATCAAAGTTTGTCGTTGACAGACTAGGCGGCCGAGCTCGAGCAAAGCGGTAAAATTGGTGAGTGCCTCAAACTAATTAGCTGCATCCACCGGGCCTAAGTCAACTTGAGAGTGCCAAGGTAATCCATTGCTTTAGTGAAAACCATTTGCCGGGAACTAAATCGTGTAGAATTTTGGCAGTTTGGTTCTAGTAAGATTCGTTTTGCCGATCGCGGCTGGGCAGCAGATTAGGAGGACTAGATTTGTTTGCATCCATTCGAGTAATTCTGTTCGTTGTTGCTGTTGTATCGACTGGCGTATTTTCATGTGCTCAAGATGGAATTGCAGTTACCAGTCCAACGGTTGCATCCAGTAATTTGCCGTTGCAAGTGCCGCGTGGACTAGACGGCGATGGGAGTGTCAGCATTAGCGGCGAATTGAAACTTTGGCATAAAGTTACTCTTACACAAGCCGGCCCGTATGCTCATGAAAAAGATAACTCCCCCAATCCATTTATGGATTATCGGATGATCGTGACCTTTACGCATCAGGATGGAACCGTGTATCAGATCCCTGGGTACTTTGCTGCTGATGGTGAAGCCAGCGAGACTTCTGCCGATTCCGGTACTGCCTGGCGGGCCCATTTTGCACCCGATCGTGTCGGCAATTGGCATTGGTCGATTTCTTTCCACATAGGGACAAATGTGGCCGTTGACAACGATGGTAGCAGCCAATCCCTGAAGCCCTTCGATGGACAGAGAGGCGAGATTTCTGTTACCCAAAGCGACAAAGTTGGTGTTGATTTACGCGCGCATGGTCGTTTGCGATATGTGGGTAAACCTTATTTACAGCATTTGGGGACGAAACGTTACTTTTTGAAGATGGGCGCTGATGCCCCGGAAACTCTGCTGGCCTACCAAGATTTTGATAACACGGTGGCTAACAACCCAAAGAAGGCTCCCTTGAAGAGTTGGCAACCCCACGTGCGAGATTGGCATGAGGGCGATCCGACTTGGCAAGGAGGCAAAGGCAAAGGGTTGGTTGGTGCGATCAACTATCTTTCCGGCAAGGGCTGCAATGCCTTTTCGTTTCTCACCTACAACGCGGGCGGCGATGGGGATAATGTTTGGCCTTTTGTAAAACGAGAGGACAAACTGCACTATGACTGTAGCAAGCTAGATCAATGGGGAATAGTCTTTGACCATGGGACGCATTGCGGAATGTATTTGCATTTCAAAATGCAAGAAACTGAAAACGATGATCATCGGCAAGGCACAACGGAACAAGGTTATGTTCCTGAGTCCTTAGATGGTGGAGACCTGGGGCCACAACGTAAGCTTTACTGTCGGGAACTCATCGCAAGATTTGCTCACAATCTCGCACTGAACTGGAATCTGGGCGAAGAGAATACCCAGTCTACAGATCAACAGTTGGCTATGATCGACTATATCGCTGGGCTTGATGCATATGACCACAATATCGTTGTCCATACCTATCCTAGCTGGCAAGCCAAAGTATATCGTCCGTTACTGGGTGAACGCTCACTGTTAACGGGTGTATCGCTGCAAAACGATAGTCTGGAAACAACCCACATTCAGACGATCCAATGGCGTGAGGAGTCGGCAACTGCCGGTAAGCCGTGGATTGTGGCTTTTGATGAGTCAGGTAGCGCAGCCCACGCGCAATGTCCCGACTTGGGCTTTCGTGGTTTTGATGGACATGATCGAAAGGGAGAATATGTTTACGACGAACATCAAGTGCGAAAGTTGACACTGTGGGGGCATTTAATGGGCGGAGGTGCAGGCAACGAATACTATTTTGGATATCAGTTCGAAGAAAATGACATCGTGTGTGAAGATTGGCGCAGCAGAGATCACAGCTGGGATTACTGTCGACACGCACTAACATTTTTCCACAGATATCAGATTCCATTTTGGGAAATGAACAATCTTGATGAACTCGTCAGTAACCCGACGCATGACAATTCGATGTATTGCTTCGGTAAAACAGGCGAAGTGTATCTCGTCTACCTGCCCGCCGGAGGCTCACATGAAATTGATTTAAGTAAAGCTGAGGGAGTTTACAATCTTCAGTGGTTTGATCCTCGTCATGGCGGTGACCTGCAGGGAGCAGAAAATTCGCAAGTTGTTGCCGGACGGGTTGTCAAGTTGGGACTGCCCCCTAGTGATACAGATTTGGATTGGCTGGCCGTTCTTCGAAGAAAATAGACAACTGTTTCAATGGAAAGATTATCTCGATGGAGCGTGAACAAGAGTTCTTAGCAGATGCACCTGCGGCAAGCGTCTACCGTCAATATGCTGCTGCACGCCAAGTGGAGGCAGCACTTTGTTGCCCGGTTGATTTTTTCTCTGACCTCCTGGCTGCAATTCCGGCGGAAGTAATTGAGCGGGACTACGGTTGCGGCACCCCTGATCCCTAGTTACGCACCGGCGATGTGGTTCTCGATTTGGGGGCTGGTGGCGGCAAGTTGTGCTTCATTGCCGCACAAGTTGTTGGTCCGACAGGACGTGTGATTGGAATAGACTGCAACCGAGAGATGTTGGCTTTGGCCACGCGGCATGCACCAGCGGTGGCAGCCCGCCTATAGCAAGCTTTACGCAATACTCTATGGTGCTTAGTAGAAGACGCCTAATTGGGCTGAAAGGCCATCAAGCCCTAGAGTGCTGGAAGAGTCCACTGGACCGCCCACATCGTACCAAGCTTGAACTTCGTAACCTGTACTGGCGAAGGTTCGGATGCCATTGGAAAAGCAATAATTGAACTGGAATCCTAACCCCAATTCGCATTGCGAAATGATTTCATCTTGCTGGGCTCGATCACGGACCTCATCGGCGCCCGCATTTTTCATTTCGTATATTTCTTGTGTCGTCTGGCTAAACAGAAGGGAGCCTCGGCCGCTGACATAAATGCCTATTGGCGACGATTGAAATGTGCGATTGGCCCGCAAGCCGAACGTCGGGCCTACGCCTCTGATACTCAAATCATTGGTAACAGTTTCTTCTAGACCGCCTAGTACATCATAGACATCACCTCGCAAGTTTTGAACTATTTCAGCTAACCGAATGCCCGCAGAGGATTGCAAATTCCAACATCGAAACTGGAAGGTATCCAGGTATTCAAAATCTAAAGATTGGATTCTTGCACTATGAATTGAAGACATGGTCTCTCCCAAGTCAGCGTATGCGTTTCGAGTAAGGTTACCACCAGCACCGTATACAAATAGGTAGATGGGTGTTGCATTGACAACAGCCGTTGCCGTCTCACGTCTAGCCGTGTCATCCAGATACCAGTAACTCGCCCGAAATCCTCCTGTCCCAGGTCGGAACATACCTAGCCAGACGCGCGGAGAGAATTGGAAGCCATAAGTAAATGGAACGAGCCTGTTTCCAGGAGCTGGGTCAATCACCATGGCCACGTCTTGATCATGATGCACGCGAAGAGCTAAAGCTTCAAATCCACCCATGAACTGTATTTTAGGACGGCTGCATAGATTAGCCGGTGTACTCCCGCCAAATCCTTGTGGAACCAGGGCTGGATGGTTGAGAGCCCCCCAGTTGGAACATCCATTTGGCAAGTTGACAATATTGGAGGTCAACGTCTGAAACTCGGGTGCAGGAAATGGTCGAGACAAAACCATGGGGTTCGCCTGGTTCGCAGTCGCGCAATTTGGTGAGTAAGCAAATTGCTGCTCTGGCGGGATCATGATGGACGAAGGCTGATTTTGTAGAAGTGAACCAAAGGTAGGTAGTCCGGAGTTAGGTGGCGTCCAAGGGACGGCATAGTTGCTGCCAGTGCCTATGCCAAAGTAGCTGCTGCACTGATTCGATTCAGAAACGTTGCAGCACTGAGCGTCGACCTGGTGGAAACTTGCTATTGCAGTCCAACCAATGAATGCCAAGTATAATAGTCCGGCGGGGACAATTCTCTTAGGTGTCATCCATGACATCCTTTATCGGGCGATACAAGCATTAGGAGATGTGCATTTCTGCACGCTCCCCAGGCAGATCCAAGCCGAGGGGCCTGTGTGTCTTCGGCTATTCAGACCCAAGGACGCAGCTCGATTGTTTGTTCACAAACCGTCATCCCAATCCTAACATTTTGAACATCGAGAATGCGGTCGAATGTCGCTCTGTGACTACTATTTGCGCTGCATGGACAAGGCGACCAGATCCAATTCGAAGTCGGTGTAGCTTCTCAGGATACCTTGACACCACAAGATGACGCGATGGTTTGAGAGCCCTGGTACGATCACTGGCCGAAGATTATCAACCTGAGAATCTCGCGTCAGTGCTTTCCATTGCCAGGTAGTACCGAAGTCGGAAGTCACTCCCAGATAAATCTCCCAATGACGCTGCTGATCCGACTGACTAATTAAGGGTTGACCGGATTCCGGGTTCGAATTTGTGGAAATCACGACAAAGTTTGGATTTTCAGGATCAATACTGGATAGTCCTGTGTAATCATCCTCTCCCGAATATAGCCGACTTCCGGCATGTGCTAAGAAATGTGTTTGCCAACCGTTGTTGAGCCATCGAGCATAGTAGTATGCGTGGTCGGAGCTAGGAGCTTGAGTCTCAGAACGATAAGGTGCTCCACTCAATTGAACGGAAAACGTGGCCACCGGTGCACCGTGTGCATCCAAGCTTAGATCATTACACCAAGCCACCTGATTGGCATTGCCTGCAAATACCTCGGTGAATTGAGCCGGTTCAGGAGCAGAATTGGGATTTGACAATAAATTACTTACTACTTCACCACTGGATTGAAATAATTTTCCAGATTTATAAAAACCGTGATAGATACTATTGTCGTACGCGCGAGGATGGTCATCTGTAAGCAAGAAGTGAATTTCATCAAGTCCATTGCTTGCATATCGAACGTAGGGGCGTCCGCCGTCTCGGCCGGTATAACGTGGGTCGTTTATCAATTGTGATTTGTTCCATTCCACTAGGCGCCACCCATATTTCCAAGTTGCGCCATTGTCATTAGAAATGTTACAATTTGGGTTATAGCCTAAACCTCGATGAAAATTGAAAATGCGGTCATTCTCTGCAGTCAGCCTAAAGACATTGGAATAGGTGTAAGGTGCTCCAACGGAAAAGGCACGTTCGTCTGACCAGGTGGAGATATCGTGAGGCTTTTCAGTGATTCGCCACCGCTGATATTGGTCGCTCCCATGCTTTCCATACACTGCCAAAAGTCGCTGGTCGGCAAGTAAGCATAATCCAGCAACATCATGATCGTCGGACTGAAAACTCGGATGCAATGTGTAGTGCACTGTATTGTTAGTTTCTACATCGTAGCTAGTAGCTACTAGATCACCGGACTTTCGCCCCCCTCGACCATCGTGTCCAGCTATCGAAGTTAAATAGACCTTCGAACCAGATCCTAAAGCGCGTTCAGTTTGAAACCAACACCAACCCGCGTTTTCAACTATCAATTGAGGTTGTTGCGCTGGTGCCGAGTTGAATGGATGGCAGACGGACACCAGTGAAGAAAGAATTACCGCGACCACCTGGGAATTGAAAAAGCGTACGCTAAGGACCGTTGATTGTCGAATCACAGCGAGGATTTCAAGGTTGGAGTAATGGAATAAATAGCCGAGCAAAATTTTTATCGGTGGGCCGAAGGCTGGTAAGGCCTCAGGTAGTACTTCAATTTAATTCTACGGGCAGTCGCGGATGAGAATCCAACAACATTTCTTCCTGAAACAGAATGGCCATGCCGCGTAACTTACGGATTATCTGAGGATTGGCTAACGGCTTGGATTCCGCAGGGTCCTTTTCCAAATCATAGAGCGTGGGGACAGGATTCAGATGCAATTTCCATTTTCCAGACCGAACTGCAGCTAATTCTCCGAGGCTACCGTGATAAAAGAATGCGTTCAAGTATTCGTCTCGACGAATCAAGTCTTTCCATTCCAAGCCAGGATTCCAACGTCTACCCAGGGGAAGGGTAGCATTCATCGAGATCTGTTTTTCGAAACCTGGTATATCTGCGGTTGAACCTTGCAACATTGTGCTTAGATCGCGTCCGTCAATCGGATAGTTAGAAACGATTGGAATTTCCGCAAAAGTTGCGAGTGTCGGGTACCAGTCCATGGCATGAACGACCGAATCATTAACCTGTCCTTTGACAATTCCCTTACTAGGCCCCCAGGCAATGCAAGGTACGCGTATCCCCGCTTCATTAATTGTAAGTTTGCGTCCGCGCAGCGGTTGATTGGAAGTTCTACCTCCCTCGCGTCCATTATCCGAAGCGTACACGATGACCGTATTACGATCCAAACTATGTTCGCGTAGGGTCTGGAGTAATCGACCTACATGGAAATCCAGTTCGTGTATTGCATCTCCGTATTCACCAAGTTGCGATGTATTGCGGAATTCTTGACTAACTCCCAGCGGCAAATGCAACATCGTGTGGGCTAGATAAAGAAAGAACGGACGATCCCGATTTCGCTCTACAAAGGCAATGGATTCATCAGTATAAATTCGCGTTAGTTCGCTCACATCTGGGGGACGTTTGACTACTTCTTGGTTTCGCATCAGGGGTACACCACCCAGTGAATCAAAATAGATCGTTTCGACTGGGTCTAGGTTGTGGAGCAAGCCAAAATATTCGTCAAATCCTTGGTTGTGTGGTAGGAAATTCTGGCTAAATCCAAGGTGCCATTTGCCAATACAGGCTGTTCGGTAGCCATTTTGTTGTAGCAATTCAGCGAACGTAACTTCGGCTGGATGCAATCCAAGTTCTGAATCCGCTCGTTGTACCCAAGTTGCAAGACCGACACGCCGAGGGTAACAGCCTGTTAGCAATCCAGCTCGTGAAGGGCTACAAATTGGAGCAGCAGCATAATAGTCAGTAAATCGGATTCCTGAATTGGCCAACCAATCAATATTAGGAGTTTCGATTTCTGTTGCCCCGTAACAGCCGAGATCATAGTAACCTTGGTCATCAACAAAGATGATGATGAAATTGGGACGTTCACTTTGCGATCCCAAGGCCCAACACTGTGCCTGTATAAAAAAGAGGTTGCATGTAACAAACAACCTTAAAACAGCCTGGCAGAAAAGACAATTACTCATGACAGGATCTCGGTAATTACTTTGCCATGCACATCGGTCAATCGTCGGTCGAGGCCATTGTGATACCATGTCAATCGTTCGTGATCTATGCCCATTAAACGCAACACGGTTGCGTAAAAATCCCAGACTGTGGTTGGATTCAGCTCAGCTCTGCGGCCAAATTCATCCGTAGCACCATAACTAAAACCTCCGCGGACCCCCCCTCCCATCATCCAACAAGTAAAGCCATCAGGATTGTGATCTCTACCCGAGGTACCGTCCTGATGGGTTGGCATTCGACCAAATTCAGTCGTCCATAAAACAAGTGTGTCATCCAACAGGCCACTTTGCTTCAAATCCGATAACAAGGTAGCTGTAGGTTGATCAAATATCGGGCAGTGCCGCTCGTAATCTGCTTTGAGTGTTTTATGCGCATCCCAGTTTAGTAGTCCATCAACGCCAGATGCTCGCGAAGCACAAAACAAGTTGACGTAACGCACGCCACGTTCTAGCAGTCTTCGAGCCAATAAGCAGTTGCGCGCGTATGCTGCTTTCAATGGATTGCGGTCATCCGTACCATATGCCTGATGAATTGTTAAAGATTCTCGGGATAGATCAGAAACTTCCGGAGCGGACAATTGCATTCTACCGGCCAATTCGTATGCGGCCACTCGAGCCTGAAGTTCACTTTCTGATGAATTGGCTTCGGCAAACCCCTTATTCAATTGATTTAACAAGCGTCTCGACGCAGTGTCCTCGGCTAGAGTGATGTTCTCCGGACGAGCCAGGTTGCGAATTGGACTTTGCGCGCTGAGCATGATTGCTTGGTAGCGAGCGGGCAAGAAGCCATTTGTCCAATTCGCTTTGCCATTAGGAGGTTCACCACGAATATCGGTTATAGCTACAAATGTCGGCAAGTCCTCGTTCTCGCTACCCAGCGCATGACTGAGCCACGCACCGGCACTAGGGAAGCCCTCTGTGGGATGACCGGTATTCATAAAAATGCATCCTGGGCCATGAGTGTTGGTCTTACTGTGCATTGAATGAATAAAGGCAATATCGTCCACATGCTTTGACATGCAGGGCAAATTGGAAGTGATCAGCTTGCCGCATTGCCCACCAGGTTTAAAAGGCCAGGGACTTTGCATCAGGTTCCCATTCTTGCCCTGGAATGACACAAAATTTGCTTCGCCTGGCAACGGCTGACCATGATATTTGTTCAGTGCTGGTTTGTGTTCCCATAAATCCAAGTGGGAGGCTGCGCCCGGACAGAAAATTTGCAATACGCGTTTGGCTCTTATCGGATGAACTAAGAAATGGCCTGTGCCTTCCGACTTCGCGGAGGCAGCAGATCCTGACAGGAGATCGAGCAAAGCAATTCCAAACAGTCCAGTCGTTGTATCGCTCAGTAGTTGGCGGCGCGAAATGGTAGGTGATTGGTGTTTACTACTGAACATAGATAAACTCACTTGTATTCAGCAAGACGCGACAAAGTGCCTGGAGTCCGAATTCATCTATCAGATTTTCGCACTGGGACATCTCGGACTCATTTGGGTTTCGTGAAAAGCACAATTGAAAACTGCGTCGGATTTGATCCTTCGAATTTGCTCCTACATCATGAACAACACGATTGTGCAAGTGTTCGGCAATATCAGTCGTAAAGGAATGATTGAGCAATGTTAATGCTTGAAGCGGTGTAGTCGTGCTCGCACGCTTGGGAGCTGTGAAGGTGCAATCAGGCTGGTCAAAGTCACTCATGAGATCTACAACCGACGCGCGAGCATTTTGATGATAAACAGCACGCCGGTATGTCTCTGGCCCATGTTTGTCTAATGGGACATATGTACAAACGTTGTCTTGCATGAATTGGTAGAGACGAAAGCCCGGACCTCCATTTGGTACGGCTTGGTTATCTAGGGGTGGAGTTTCAGCTGATGGTAGCTGTCCAGCCACACACAACATCGAATCACGAATCTCTTCTGCCGCCAATCTTCGTGGCGGGAAACGCCACAACAATCGCGAGTCTGCATCCAACTTCCCAGCTTCTGCCCGAAATTCAGCTGATTGCTGGTAGCTGCTCGATAGCATTATCATTCGATGCAACGGTTTGAGTTGCCAATTGTGTTCGCGCAGTTGCAGTGCGAGGAAATCCAATAATTCAGGATGCGTGGGGCGACCTCCCATGAAACCAAAGTCGCTGGGTGTATCCACAATTCCAGTGCCGAAATGATAGGCCCAAATGCGGTTGACCAACACTCTTGGTGTTAGTGGATTACTTGGATGAACTAGCCAATTGGCAAGTGCCAAGCGGCGTTCGGATTCGGAAGTTGATGTTGGTAAGCGGTAACCGAAGGACGAATTGTTTGTGGAAGATTCGGAATCTATATCGACTTGGTTGCTATTAGCTGATCCAGCTGGCAACTGGTCTATTTCTTTGGCGATAGGAATCGTATCGAAGAGCGACAAGCTCGCGGGGAAAACCTCAAGTCCGCGTTTTTGGGCGCTCCCTCCAAGAAATACATTAAAGGGCCCTTTGGCGTCTTCAGCGACTCGTTTGCCGATCCAGGCAGTCGGCAGCGGCGGAATGGTGTTGAGTTCTTGTGAGACTGACGATAGTTCTTTTGCAATCTGCGTTCTTTGTGTGTGGTACTCGTCGGTGGCAGCCAATTTGAGTAGTCGATGATTCAAGAATTGTTCGCCCGACAATGGGCGACGATCGGCGCTGCTAGCCACTGTTTGCCATTGGTGTCCATCCAGAGAAACTTCGATGCGGTACTCGGCTACGAAAGTAAATTTGTTGTGTTCGGGAGTTGGCTCTCCTCGGGCAATCGAAAAAACGACGAGATCAATCAGGCGTGTGGATGCCAGTTCAATTGTTAGTTCCGAACCAGTGGCAAGGAAACGTGCCCCCGTTTTGCCATCTATCGTTAGTTGGGGTCCATATGCGTCGGGAAAATCTTCGATCTTCCTGGCAGCGCCAGATGCACGGGCGCCGTTGGTGGCCAACGCTACGTTGATGGAAACCCCGTCTATGATGTCTTTCGATGGATCTACTTTGGACGCCGTCCATACTTCAAACTCGTCAATTCCGAAGCCGGTGGATGACTTGGGATTATTATCTTGAGCTTCACAAACAAGTCTAACAAACCGGGCCGCAATTGCCGGAAAATGATCTTCGGTTCGAGTCCGATCCACAGGTGGTCGGGACCAACTGGTTTCGTAGGTTGTTAATTGATCACGCGCACGCTCAAGCAGGTCGGCATCCAATTTCTTCAAATTCTTTTCCAGTTCAGCTTTCCGGGCAGACAAAGGCTTTGTGCGGGCCTCGTGCTGAGATATTTGTTCCGGCGTAGCCCAAAGTGCTGAACCGTGGCGGATACCTGAAAATGTCGCATAAAGTCCGTAGTAATCCTCTTGTTTAATTGGATCAAATTTGTGATCGTGGCACCTCGCGCAACCTAAGGTCAGACCTAGAAAGGCCTCTCCAGTGGCTCGAATAATTTCATCCATTGTATCGGCGCGAATCTGAGCGGCCTGAGCTGCGTCCTGATTTCCAACATCATCGTAGGGACCTGCTACCAAAAAAGCAGTGCCGATTAAAGTTTGTGGATCATCCTTTGCGAATACATCACCGGCGATGTGCTCTCGAATGAACTGATCAAACGGTTTGTCTTCATTGAG
>JAGQOY010000185.1 GCA_020427005.1 Planctomycetales bacterium | reverse complement strand
TCTCGCTGACGCTTCGGGTTACTTTTTCAGCAGCCTGCTAGTGCGGAGCCCTACAGACCAAGTGTGTGTGTTTTTGGAGGAATTTTTGGGAAACCATTGCTCAAACGGGAAATAGAACTCTTCTCTTACGTGAAGTTTTCCCAAGTACAAAAAAAAAAGCTCCCGGATTGTGAACGAGTCCTAGGGGGGCGGAGGACTGCGAGCTATCGATCCGGGAGCAAAAGGTCTGTTATGTATTGGAGTCGGGTGTGTTTGCCTGACTCACTTAGGAATACAAGAGTCTGAGTTTGGTTGCAAGATGAGTTTTGTGCCCGTTAAGATTTTGTTTGGCTTGTTTGCGAAATGTTGGCTTCGGCAGCAAGCCCGTCAAGCTCTCAAGTGGCGACAATTAGGTTAATAGGAGCCTAGCTGTCTGCGGGTCAATATCAGATTTTATGATTGCATTTCATTTTCCAATCTTTTCAAGCTTGGAAGTATGGTCAAAACTCGCAACCTATAGCGAAATTCAAACCTAGCTGCGAAGGCTTTAGGTGAATTCTTAACAGGCTAATCGGTGTCCGAATTTATTGAAGAGAACTAGCGTTAGAGTTTTTCGACGGTCGCTCTAGCTGTGACGCCAATGCTAAGCCTGTTGACGTCCGATTCGGCAATGCTAGACCCAGGACCGATTTCTTTTGATCCCAGTAATCCAGTATTGCGACTCGAAGGTCGACGGGCAAACGAGAGGTATGATGGTCGAAGTACTGCTGAGGATCGCCAAACAGAGCATTTCCCAAATAATTATCTGGGATCCGCGGCTCAACTACCTCCATGGCGGCACCTAATCGGTGCCACCAAGTAGGTAGTGCATGTTCTGCAACAACGCCCGCTTGTGAAGCGGCCAGCGCACGAAGCCGCTGCTCCTGGGTCACGTAGCAGCGAACTTCGGCACAGGCTTGATGGTCACCTTCCAGGTGTGTGGCAATCCATAAATCAGTTTGCGACAGTACTGAACCGCGAGAATGAGTTTTGCCTCCTGTTCCACTTGCGCGGGCCAAGAAGCGAATCAGATCGCCCCGCCACTGCGGTGCGGCTTCCACAAGGATGGCAATGTCGTGCGTGCCTTCCAACATGGGTGTGGTTCCAGGGCGGAATTTGAAGCATACACCGTAACCTCGATGCGAAATTCCGCTTGAAAGCAAAACTTGCATAGGGGGACGACGCTGAAAGCTCTCTTGATACTGGGTCTTGTTCTGAAAATCTCCAGCTAACGAGCCCGTCACGGGTGGATAAGCGGCCGTCAAATTGACTTTCAAATTGCGATCTTGCTGTTGCGTGGTTTGAACGTTAACGGAACCTTCGATATCCGAATAGGTTTCCATGCGAGGCCAGAAGTCGATGACGCGTAGGGTCTGATTAGGGCTGATCAGTTCAATAGTCAACTCAGAGATTTGACCTTGAAAACTCGCCTCGATGAACGTTGAAATCGGAATTTGCAATCGTAATAATCTTCCACCCATCGTGGGCTGCTCCACGACCGCAGGATTGATCGGTTGCGCGATGACGATGGCTGGAGTATCAAACCGGACCTCTTGCGCCAGCAGAAAGGGAGTTGAGAGGATTCCTAGGACTGGGATGAAGAAAATTCTAATAGCCGCAGACATGTGTAAGCCCCCGAGAGTAAGCAATTCAAACACTGCCGTGGCTCAAGGACTTCCATGCTGAAGTTGCCAGCCAAGAAATGCTAGCAACGTACATCCTATGTACAAGTCAGCTGCAAGAGCATTTTGCATGTTAGGGGCATTCAAGGGAAAGTCAAGCTTCGGGAACTGACGCAGCATCGTCTGTAGATGGGGAAGAGAATTCCCGAGTCCAATGGGTGGAGCCTAATTTTCATCATGCCAACATGGCGTTGCGTCCTAGGCACTCCAGAAGAAACTCAATGATCTCCACATGCCGAACGGCCTCGTTGAGATCACGTCCCCAAGTGTACATACCATGGCGCCGAATGATGTAACCGTGTAGCGGCTGAGAAACTGTAGCCATTGTCGTCCGAACGCGCTCAGCCAAAGCCGCAATATCCTGTGTGTTCTCAAAAATCGGGAACCACTCTGAGTGTTCGTGAGTTCCAACTCCACTCAAGCCCTTGAGCATTTCATAGCCTTCAACCCAGATGCCTCCTTGCGGCCAAAATCGATCCGATAACACTGTGGACCAAATACTGTGCGTATGCAGAATGGCGCCGACTTCCGAATTCTCTGCTGCTAAACAATGCAAGAGCGTTTCGGCAGAGGATTTAGGTTGGCCGGATACGAGACTTTCCCCTCGGGAGTCGGTTAGTACAAAGTCCGAACACAATAGGTTCCCTTTATCTTTACCGCTGGCAGTAACAAGTAGTTGTACCGGATCTCGGTTTACCACAACCGAGTAATTACTGCTTGTGCCGCGAGACCATCCTCGTTGCCAGAATAGGTGACCAGTATGGCGCAATTGATCAATGAAACCCAAATGGGGTTCTAGGTGAGGCGGTAGAACATTTTCTGGGAAATGCATAACGATCTTCTTTGGTATAAACGAGAAACTCTTGGTCCCGGAATCAGCTGTGCATGCGAGGTAACGGATTACCGCGACCAATAATCTCCGCTTCTGCCTCGCTGAGTTCTCGCAAACGATTTCTTACAACTTCGTCGTCAGCGAAACATTTAGCTAAGCGTACATATGTACTATGGTGCCTGGCTTCGCTTTCGAAAAGTGATTGATAGAACTCTACAAGTTCTAAATCGTTAATATGTCGAGCCAAGACACTGAAGCGTTCGCAACTCCGAGCTTCAATGAGGCCGGCGATCAGAAGTCGGTCAACTGCTCGGTGCGGTTCTCCTGCTCGCACTAGGGCTCGGAGTTCACGACCGTAGTGCCCAGGACGCAAACGACGGAAGCCAATATTGCGCCGATTCAGCAACGCAACTACTAGGTGAAAGTGTTCCAACTCCTCGTCCACGATGCGCGTCATTTCCTGACACAAATCGAGGTTATCGATATAGGCTCCCATAAGACTCATGGCTGTCGCAGCAGCCTTATGTTCGCAATGTGCGTGGTCAATCAGAATTTCTTCCAAGCCGGTATCGACTTGTTGCAGCCAGCGGTCCGTGGTTGTACTGCTAAGGTTCAGCATAAATCAAAATATTGGAGGACGCTTGAATGAATTTTGTGTGCCGGTTGTATCGCCACTCTGGTGGGTTGGCCTGAATGAATTGACGTTAGACATAATAGCCGTTCTCGACAAGCAGGGCTGGCTCAGTATTTATCATCAAAACTCAATTTTCGCAGTCAATTCGTTTGACATTCCGGCAACTCAGCCTGATTCGATAATCCGACCTTGGGTGAACTCATAGGAGAGTAGCGAGATAGTGGAACGACTATACAATCAGGCAGTTCCGCGATTGACATCGCCCAGCACAATTTCCCTTGATTTGACAAAACTTGCTCGTCGCATACCAGCAGAAGCTTACCTCCCCGGAAAATGGATTCGACTAAGCGACGGCTCCTTTTCCGACCCTCCCCATTTTTCGGGAAGGTTAGTTTGGCCAATTCGGTTAGCGCATGGCTGCTCCAAGGGGCAAGTCAAATGGTGCTGGCCTTCACCGAAACTTGTCAAATTGACGGTAGATCAAAGACGCAGCATTGATATGGTATTGCTATCTGTAACTCGAGTATCCAAGACATTCGGTGATCAAACGGTACTGCATGATGTGACCTTTGATATCCGCAGCCAGGATCACGTGGCTCTCGTGGGGCCGAACGGTACTGGCAAAACAACGCTGTTGCGCATCTTGACGGGGCAGATTCCTGCGGACGGTGGCGATGTGGCTTTGCCCAGCGCGGGTACAGTTGGCTACTTACAGCAACATCCGGAATTTGCTGACTCGGATACGGTATGGAGTGTAGCTAGCGGCGCGGTGGGGGATATTGCAACGTTGGCACGCCAAGCCGAAATGGTGGCGGAGCAGCTATCAACCTGTGTGGACGAAGAGCAACACGCGCGGCTCATCGAACAATTGGACAGATTACAAGTTAAATTGCATCAAGAAGATGCATACAACTGGGAACATCGCGTCGAAAGAGTGCTGCAGGGCCTAGGTTTTGTCGAAGACTGGTACCAGCGACCGGCCAAGCAATTAAGTGGCGGACAGCAAAATCGACTGATGCTGGTTTGCCTACTGCTTCAACAACCTGACCTGATGATTTTGGATGAGCCTAACAACCATCTGGATATTGAATCCACCGAATGGCTCGAAAATACGTTGGCTAATTGGACTGGTGCCTACCTGCTCGTGAGCCATGATCGTTACTTTCTTGACCAAACGGCAACCAGTGTGTTGGAACTTGTGGATAGCCGGATTGATCGATTCAAAGGCAACTATTCCGCCTATGTGCGGCAAAAGAGTGAACGCCTGGAAGTCCAGCGGCGCACTTATGAAAAGCAAAAAGAAGAGATAGAAAAACTTCAGGAATTTATACGCAAACACCATCACGGTCAAAAGTCGACGCAAGCCGAAGATCGTCGCAAGAAATTAGAACGCATTGAACTGGTCGATCCGCCTCGTGAAATTCCAACACCCAAGTTTCACTTCCCTCCTGCCTCGCGAACTGGAGACGTTGTACTTCGGTGTGAAAAGCTATCGAAGGCGTTTGATCGACCGTTGTTCGCTAACCTCTCGTTTCAAATTGAACGGGGGCAGAGGTGGGCCATTCTTGGGTCCAACGGGAGCGGCAAGTCAACTCTCTTGAGATGTTTATTGGGAGAGATGGCTCCGGATGCTGGTAACGTTCATCTCGGGCACAACCTACAAATCGGCTATTTTGATCAACTGCTAAAACGCCTACCCGAAAATGTTAGTGCCGCAGAAGCGATTCGTGTGCCTCATAGGGATTTAATTGACCGAGAGCGACGGGATATTTTGGCCGCTTTTGGTCTCACCGGTGACGTTACGCAAAAACCATTGTCGATGCTCTCTGGAGGTGAAAGGAATCGCACGATGTTGGCCTGGTTATCGGCCATGCAGGCCAATTTTTTGGTATTAGACGAACCAACAAACCATCTTGACCTTTGGTCACGACAGGCACTTGAAGCGGCACTGAATCAATTCGATGGAACGGTTTTGCTGGTGACGCACGATCGGTATTTGGTAAACTCGGTGGCCGATCATGTACTGGTGATGGGCGAAGGCAAGGTGAGCCAGATCGACGGCAACTATGAGGCTTATCGTCACTGGTTGCGCGAGGGCCTGGCCATTGCAGATCGAGGCCAGATCGGGGCATTAGGTTCTGCCAGCAGATCCGGGACTGGATATACTCGTAGCGAAGTTACGGGCACCACGGGTCAGAATCCGGGCCTAGCACTGCGATCCTCCGACGGAGGAAAGCGGAAACGGAAATATCCTTATCGCAAAGTAGTGGAGCTCGAGACTGAGATTGCCGAGGCAGAATGCTCCCTGGACCAGTTACACAAAGGTATGCTCGATCCAAATAACTTGAGAGATGGACGCAAGATGAAGGACTTGCAACAGCAAGTTGTTGAGCAAGAGCAGAAACTCTTGCAGCTTTATGAACACTATGAAGAAGCCTGTGAACTGAACTAATGGCATTTTGGAATAAGAAAAACGAAAGTAGTAATCCCGATGCAGCCGACTCAGCCAAACCTGGCAGCGGCTTTTTGGGTAGCATTCGAGCCGCACTTCAAAAGACTCGTTCTGCCCTAAATACAGACATTCGTGACTTGTGGAAAAGTCAAGGGGAATTGGTCAATGATGAGTTCCTAAAGAAACTCTATGCCAGACTAATTCAAAGCGATATGGGAACGGAAGCGGCAGGCAAAATTCGTGATCGCATTGGACACGATTTTCGAGCCCGGAAAGTCCGCTTTGATGAAATACTTAGCATTATCGCCGATGAAATCCATAGCTCCCTGGCCCAGGGCTCAGGAGCAATTCGCATGGCCGAATCAGGGCCTACTATCATTCTGGTAGTGGGCGTAAATGGCTCCGGCAAAACTACCACTATCGCCAAACTGGCCAATCGCTTCTGCCAGCAAGGTAAACGAGTCCTATTAGGAGCCGGTGATACGTTCCGTGCTGCGGCCGTCGAGCAGTTGACTATTTGGTCGGAGCGAATTGGATGTGAGATTGTCAAAGGCGAACGTGGTGCAGATCCAGGTACGGTCGCCTTTCAGGCCTCCAAACGGGCAGTTGAAGAGGATTTCGACATCTGTATTTTGGATACCGCGGGCCGCTTACAAACACAGAGTAGCTTAATGCAAGAATTGAGCAAGATTCGCCGGGTTATCGCCAAACATGCACCCGAGGCTCCCCATGAGGTCCTGTTAGTCTTGGACGCAACGGCGGGGCAAAATGCGATCAGTCAGGCCAAAGGATTCTCGGACGCTGCGGGATGCACGGGCATCGTGTTGGCAAAAATCGATGGCTCTGCCAAGGGCGGAGTCATCGTTCCGATTCACCATCAATTTAACCTGCCCGTGAAGCTCATCGGAACTGGCGAAAAAATCGACGACATCGCTGATTTCGATCCACAAGACTTTGCGCAAGGCATGCTAGAAGGAGACTAGTAGAGTTCGAAATGCTTCCGTTTGAGCTTGGATGGGATGCTGTCATTAACGGGGCCAAGATGAAGTTCGATGGGATTCAATGGCTGAATCAATCCTGCACTGAACTCGAAATCGAACGTAACATTCCCTCTAACCGCTACATCTTACCGTTTCGGTACGCTAGTGCATTTCAAGAAAATACGACTATTGAAAAGTGAATGATCTTACCGAACGAGGATTTCCGATAGCACTCCCTAGGAATTACCGAGGAGGGTAATTTTCTGCGTAACTTTCAGTAGCTTGCATTCAAAAGCTGGCTGGCGGAGCTGAGGTTCTCGCTTACGAAACTGACCACCAGTTTGAGTGGTGGTCGCAACGGATTCTGGTTATTCAAGGATGGATTGAGATGAGACTCAATAAGTTCGCTCTATGCGCTGCAATTGCAGCGGCTTGCTGGGGAGGGTCTGCTGTTGCGCAGACTTCCAACAGCTATTACTTGTCCGACTCGGTTCCAGCCAAAGCTGATAGTTATGCAGCGGCTGTGATTCCGGCATCGTGCAGCTGCTCTGACAAACCGTTTTCAGCTTGCGACATTGGTAGTTGCGATGACGGTGGCTGCGACTCACTGGGCTGCAGTGACGAGCCCTGGAAGCTTTTCCAGAATGATATTTTGGGATTCAGCGTCGGAGGTTGGACCCAGTTGGGCTACCACACTTACAACAACACGCTATTCAATCAGCACGCAGATAAAGTGCGTTTGCACCAAGCGTGGCTGTACGCTGAGAAAGTTGCTGATGGTAGCTGCGGTTTAGGTCTTGGAGGAAGAGTCGACTACATTTATGGCGTCGATGCCCAGGATACCCAAAGCTTCGGTATTTTGAACAATCACTGGGATAACAGCTGGGACAATGGTATCTATGGCCATGCACTGCCCCAAGCTTACCTAGAGGCAGCCTATGGCGACTTATCGGTCAAAGTGGGTCACTTTTTCACGCTGATCGGGTACGAAGTTGTGCCAGCTACTGGTAACTTCTTCTACTCGCACAGCTATACCATGTACAACAGCGAGCCATTTACTCATACCGGTGTCATGGCGACCTACAACGCTTCCGATGATCTGACGTTGTACGGTGGCTACGTATTGGGCTGGGATAGTGGATTCGAGGATAACGGCGACGCTTATCTCGGCGGGTTCTCATTCCAGCTGAGCGAAGATGTCAATATCACCAACCAAACCATCGTTGGACGATTCGGCGAGTTTGGACCTCAGAACGAAGTTGGCTTCATGAACAGCTTCATTATGGCGAGTCAATTAACCGACAACCTGAAGCACGTGTTCTGGTGCGACTACTTGGACACCGATGGTACGGGACGCGCTCGCGAGCGACAAACGTTGGACATCAACAACTACTTGTTGTACACCATCAACGACAAGCTCACTTGGGGTAACCGAATGGAATGGTACAACATCGACAAGGGTGTCTATGGCGTAACCAATGGCCGAAGCGATGTTTATGCATTCACCTCAGGCTTGAACTACGGGCTAGGAACCAACATCCTGTTGCGTCCCGAAGTTCGTTGGGATTGGGACAAGGACGGTGTCGTCGGTAACGAGTTGGGCGCGAGCCAAACTACATTCGGTACTGACATGATCTTCACCTTCTAACTACCAATCCAAATAACCAGAATGACCACAAATGGGCGTGAGTGAAAACTCAGGCCCATTTTTGTTTGTCGAGAGGTCGCACTCCTACTCAGCGCAGGACGAGACTGCGGTGTCACGGAGGATCGTATCCGCCTGAGCAAAACGGATGGCAACGGAGAATGCGACCAATTCCTCTCAAAACACCTCGGAAAGGTCCGTGTTTTTGGATGGCTCCAATCATGTATTCGCTACAGCTGGGCTGAAAACGACAGCTCGCACCCAGCAGCGGAGAGATCCCTCGTTGATAAACTCGGACCAATCCAATCAGCGATCTCGCAAGTAACGACAGCATAAGCTCGATCTTTACAGGGCCACGTACTGGGGGATACCTCCTCAATAGGGACCACCTCCTGAATGGGGGCTGGATTCTTTACGGCGGGACTACCTTCAGAAGCTCGAGATCCTCTCGAGTCGCAGACCAAGGGACCCTAGAGACTAGCCCGCTAGCCAACCATTGTTCAATGTTTTCCGGCTTCGGCCACTCACTAAACCCGTAGTTCCCTGGACTACGATAACGCGCTATCTCACTCCAATTGATCAGGATATAAGTTATTCCTGCTTGCGACAACCGTTCACGCCTGCCGGAGGATTCAGCCAACCAGATTTCACCAGGGTTGGTGTTGAAGCAGGTAGCGTACACAACCGGAATTCGAAAATCAAAAGCTTTGGCCTCGCCTATCAACAATACTTGATCTTGATGTTCATCCAAGTTTTCGTTGATCCAATTGACAACTGGGCTAATGCGACCCGGGAATTCATCATTTCCCTCATCAACGCGCAGTGCCGCCAAGGATACAAAAAAACGATTATCCCCCATTACCGAAGTAAGCACGAGGGTTCCATATAAGGACGCAACCAACAGCCATCCCGTCGCCAGTGCAAGCGATGCCCTTCGCGCAAACAGGTTCCAGCCCACAGCGGCCAAAATACAAAGTAATGGCACGGCCGGTAGCCAGAATCGATCGATGCGATGCGTTCCAAACCACCATACCATTAAGATCCACGCAATCCATGCCACCACAATTTGGATCGATTGCCTATCGTCTCTTCCCTTCCAGGTAATGGCGCTCAGAAGCCCCAATAAGGCCAACGGAATAATCGCGGGCTGGAGGAAATCGGATTGCCAACCGACCCTAGCAAAACTTTCTGCGAGATTCTGAATTCCAAAACCGGTTGACGCATGGGCAACGTCAAAGCGACTTAGCTGTTCCAAGGTCAGGGCCCTTGCCCCAAACCAACCATGTACCAAGGGATAAAATGGATTGCCTGTAAACCACCCATTTTTTAAGTACCATCCACCGCCAGTTACGCATACACTCCCCACGAACCAGCACAATTTCTTGATGGCCCTGCCATCGATCCCAGGGGGTGCCCTGAATACGAAGCAGAATGCAAGTGTGGTCGGTAAAACGGACAGCAACAATCCGGGATACTTGCAACCTGCCGCCGCACCACTGAGCATTCCCAACAGAACCGTCTCAGGGATTGGGATGATCGCTCGTTCTGCTTGCCGCTTGCGCCACAATTCAACAACCACGAGCAGGGCGGCTAATACATAGGTCCCTAAAACTCCATCGATTAGACCAGCCATGGCCACGTGTGCCATACCTGGCATAGCAAGAAAAGACAGCGCAGCGCACCACGCCGTCGCTCGATCAAAACGGCGGCCAAAATGACCCCACAATAAACAAGCTGACATCAAAGTCATGCAGCTGGTTATCAGTTTCCCAATGAGGGCTCCTAGCCACCAGCCATCATGGGTCCCAAGAATTACCATCCAAGCAAGACTATGCATCTCTGCGCCAAGTGGCATGTTGGCGTATACATTGTTTTCTACGAAAGAGATTCTGCCCTGTTGGTAGAATTCTTTAGGAGCTTGTAGGTGGTATTCTAAGACGTCAAACTCCCACGGAGTAACCAAACCTCCGAGAAGGTAGACCACACTTAGAGCAAACACGCTTATGACTGTTAGTCGAAACGCGACTTGATCCGGAAAACTCTGGATCAAGTCGGCTGCTCGGGACTTAGCAGTTGTGGAGCGTGGGATCGGAGTGGAACGCAGAAAGTAGGCACATGCAACTAAAGAAATGAGAGCAACAACAAGGGGCCAGCGAGAATGAAGCTGCCCAAACGAGCCAATAACCAGCGTCGTCGTAGAAAACAGAGCTAGTCCAACCAAACATGCCAACGAATGTCTTTCGACGTGCGTCAATGGAATCTGCACCCTAACCATGAGCGCTCCTCCGACCCAAATTGCACTTCCCAGCCAAGCGCTCGCGGCTAGGATGATTGGTAGTCGGTCAACGATACCGATAGGCAAACGCCCATGGCCAAAAAAAGCATTTACAAGGTCACCCAATAGAAAGACCTGCAAGAAGTCGTACGCTCGTGACAACAACTGCCCGCGCTCGTCCGACAATCCCAAAACCGAAGGTTCTCGCAAGAACAGCAGCCCGTACGCGAGCAGTAGAAGCGATATGGCTGCCGAAAAAGTAATTCGCGTACCAAGCGAATCGTGCACCATAAAAGAAGCTACATTTCTGTGAGTGGTTATCTGCGACTCTCTTCGAGGGCCCGATTTTTTCATGCGGAATTGCCTTTTGGCTACTTCTTCGATTGACTGTTAAGCGGTGAAGATCAGACTTAGCGTAGTCTACACCGTTTTTCCCCAAATCGTGAGCTACAAAATTCATATGCCCAAGGCAGTGAGCAGGAGCTTCTCGTTTTAGAATAGTTGGTAACGAATACCCTAGCCCCGATACTTGCTAGCCAACTCCGGCAGCAACCCATCGGAAACATAGATGAACTTACCTAGAAGAATTACCATGGCAAATCTCCCTATGGAAGGCATTTACACGCCTAACATTACGCCCATTGATGCCCAAGGCCGAGTCGACGAAGACCAGCTCTGCGCCTACGTCGATTGGCTGATTGAGCGCGGTGTACATGGCCTTTATCCCAACGGCTCGACCGGAGAATTTACTCGCTTTACTGCAGCTGAGCGTCGACGGATTATTGAGGTGCTCTGCGCACATGTTGGAAACCGCGTTCCAATTTTGGCCGGTGCGGCCGAAGCCAACGTGCGGGAAACGATTGAAGCCTGCGATACGTACGGAGCAATGGGAGTTTCCGCAGTCGCCATAGTGGCACCGTTTTACTATCGCCTGGGACCGGAGGCGGTTTACCAATATTTCAAAGAAATCGGCGATCACGTTTCGGTCAATGTGACTCTCTACAACATCCCGCTGTTTGCCTCCCCAATTGACGTGACCACGGTAAGGCGACTAGCACTCGACTGCCCACGAATTGTTGGAATCAAAGATAGCTCAGGTGACATTCCACACATGATGCGAATGATTGCGGCCGTACGCCCCCAGCGACCCGAGTTTTCATTTTTAACTGGCTGGGACGCTGCCCTGGCTCCCATGTTGCTGATCGGCTGCAACGGTGGCACAAATGCCACCAGCGGCGTTGTTCCCGAATTGACGCGCGCCATCTACGAGGCATCGCAACGTGCCCAGTGGGACCGTGCAATGCAGTTGCAGTATCGCTTGCTACCCCTGTTTGACGCTATGATCGGTCAACCTGAATTCCCCGAGGGCTTTCGACGTGGTGCTCTGGCCAGAGGTTGGAATCTGGGGCAAAGTCGCCAACCACTCTCAAAAGAGCAGCTGGTTGCTGCCCAAAAGACTCAGGAACAACTCGTCCAGGCACTTAGCGAACTTGGAGCTTGGCTACCAGAAATATCACCCGCCCACGCTTCTCCCTCGAACAACTCAAGTAGCGGCGATGACTTCATCGAACGCATCGTTAAGGAAGTAATGCAGCAACTTCAGGGATAATCCCGCTAAAAGGTACTGGGTAATGGCAAGTGATCCACGAAAGGCGCATCGGTTTGCCTGAGCTCTTCGACTGTGACCGAGCGCAATCGTTTTAGAAGCTGGTTATGCATCGGATCTAGAGCTAGATTCGTCAACTCCTCTGGGTCTGCCTGCAAGTCATATAATTCTTCCATTTCCCCTTCAACTAGATTCCGCACGTATTTCCAATTACCCTCCCGCAACATAGCGTACCAAGGTACACCTGCAGTTTCGGTTAGTGCGGGGTCATCTTTGGCAGGAATCGAAGTTGTAAATTCACCGTAATAACGCCCCGTATGCGTCATCAACATCGGCTGGTTCCAATCAAGACGTTCGGGCTGTTCGATAAGCGGACGAATGTCTCTTGAGTGAGTCTTCCAAGGAATTTTCACACCAGCCTGTTGGCACAGGTAACCACTCAAATCGGTAGAATTGACTGCATGGGGACAAAATGCTCCCATGGGCACCTTCCCTGGGCAACTAAGTATTAGCGCAGATGCGAGACTTGCATCGTAGGGTGCAACTTTCTGATTAAGTCCATGTTCGCCTAACGCGTAGCCTTGATCCGCTGTGTAGACAATCAAAGTATTTTCGAGTTGCCCCGTCTCTTGTAAAGCTGCCACTAGACGTCCAACTCCCTCATCGACAGCTCGATTGCACTCGTTGACCTGCTGAATCCAAGCTTCGTAGGCCTTTCCCGATTCGTTGGTGTCGAAATTACTGGAAACGGCATTCCGGCGCCGCATCGCGGGCTTGCCATCGGGCCCCTTAACCCACGCACGCACATCGTCCAAGTACTCTGGCTTGGACGGCCAAGGACCAAGTATGTCAGCTGGAGCTTCAGATTCTTTGCCGGCGAAAGATCCCTGGTGTCTCTCCGCTGGAGTTGTCGGGCCGTGAATAGCTCCATAGCATAACCACAGATACCAGGGCTTGTCTTTCGTACGGTTGGCTCCACGAATGTAGTCCACGGCCCACTCGGTATAGTTGTCGGTCGAGTATCCTTTGTTGACAGGTTGCTCCTTACCGTTAACCGTTAGAATTTGATCCACGTAGTAGTTACCTGCATTGTCCGGGTGTCCTGGGCGATTCCAGACGATTTGGTAATCCCAATCTCTCCCATAGCCCGTATCTATTCCAGTATGCCACTTACCAATTTGAGCCGTGTGGTAACCTTGCTTGCGAAATTCGCTTGGAATGAAACGGCATTGTTCGGGGTCGTAAGCGCTACCTGGATACGTACCCTCCATGCGCATCGTCGGAATCGCGTGCTGCAACCGCCCCGTTAATATGCTTGCACGACTGGGCATGCACCAAGCCCCCAAGTAGGCTCGATGAAAACGCAAGCCTTGCTTAGCAAGTGCATCGATATTCGGAGTGCGAACCCAGTCCGGAGAATTGCCATAACAACTGATTGTTTTGTATGACTGGTCATCTGCGTAAATGAACAGGATATTGGGACGGGAATCCGGCTCTTGAGCACCCAAATCGGAAATATCCACGGAACAAATTTGCAAGCATAGTAGGCCAAATAGGCAGGCCTGGAGTTGTCTGAAAACACGCACAATTCAGCCTTTCACATGAGTCGTGTGAGCAATGACAGATTACGCATCGAGTTTATGAACCATTCAGACCGTGCTCACCTACAATCGATAGCGCGCAAAACCCCTTCTGAGCTCAGATTGTATCGTTTCCGAGTTACCGCTGCATTCATATGGATTGCTTGGCCCCTTGTGGCCGGAAGGCTCCGTCACCCTGCCCTGCGGCTGGGCTGGGCAAAATACCAGGGCTTTGCCCCAAAAAAACCCGACGTGAACAGGAACCAAAAGATCCAACGCCATCAAAAACTTCCTACTAACACGCATTCATAGGGCGCGCCAACGAAATACGTCCACCTTCATAAGAAATCTCCCAAAGTCAGGACAAACTTCAACCTCGTAAGA
>JAGQOY010000184.1 GCA_020427005.1 Planctomycetales bacterium | reverse complement strand
ATGCATTGGAAGTTCAGGCTAGTGGGAACCTGACCGCTACAGCCAATTTGGGTGCGAACGTATTAAATACAAATGTTGGCGGAGTCGAGACTTTAATTTCACCGAATCTTGTTCTGTTCTCAACAGGCGTGCTGAATATTATCGACTTGGTGGTGGTTGGGGATCTGCGCATTGAAGCTGCAGATGTAGTCGCCATCGATGCGTCCATTGACCTACAAGCCAATCGAATTTTGTTCGTTTCCGGAGCTGCAGAAACAATCAATGTTTCGGATTCCGCTGCGGATGCCAATCCAGTCATACTGGATGCAATCACAAACGGTGATTTGACTGTCAACACGACACAGGCAATCGAACTGCTAGATTTGAACTGTGATAATCTTGCATTGGCAACGATCAATGCGGCTGGTTCTATAAGCGTGACCGCATCAGGCAATATTACTGTATCCGACGACATCGTGGCTGGCTTCGATGGGGCGACGACCAGTACCGGCAGCATCAGTCTTTCTTCCGGCGCTGATATCTACGTCAACGACGTCGTTCTAACGGACGGCACAGCGGGACTCAATGATGGAAATATCTCGCTGGCGGCTAATAATGATATTTTTCTGGGCGTTGCCTCAACCCTAAGTCCTCGCGATAATTTGTCGCCACCCGCCAACGATGACCTATTCCTGATTACCACCATATTTGGCAACGTAACTCTGATCGCGGACGCGGATTTGGATAGCAATGGAGCTGGCGGTGAACTTCGCATGGTTGATGATTCGCGCATTGTGGCTGGTCGCGATTCAAGTATCGATTACAATCCCAATGTTGATGGTTTGGCTTCCATAACTAGCGTATCGTTAGCTGCTGCAGCCAGTGGCGCAGGCGATGCTCAGGTTTTGTTGTTTGCTGATGAAAATCTTACGGTTGGATCTGTCCAATCGATCAATAGCACGCAATTAGCCATTCGGGCAAGGAGTCTTAATGGAGGGATTGTCGATGCAGGCGACACACACATCGATTTTCTGGCAAATTTTTCAGGTGGGCTTACATCATTGTTTGCCAATCAGGGAATTGGTGACTCCGATGGCATCGAGACGTCTGTCTACGCTCTCGACGCCAGAAATACAGACGCCTTTCTAGCTGCCACTGGCGATATTTGGATTAGCGAATTGGCTAGCGGTGGCGACTTACTCTTGGTAAACGCAGATAACGCAGCCAACACGGGTGATGTGAGGATCGAAGTTCTCAATGGGTTGTTGCGGGTTGTTGATGCTCTGTTCACTCCCAACAATGGCCTGTTTGCCGTTTCCGTTGAGAGTGGCAATGTGCTGTTAACCGCTTCCGGCGATGTTATCGTCGACAGCGCAGTCACTTCCGTTGGAGGTAATGTAACTTTAGCCGCCGGTGACGATGTTGACGTCAATTCGTCCATATCCGCTGGCTTGGACGTCTATGTATCCGCTAGCAACAGCACTGCCGCGGATGGACTCGCACCTGAAGTTGACGGAGTAAACATCGATCAGACGATTACGTCCACAAATGGAAGTATCCTGATCCGATCGCAACAAGACATCCGTGCAACTGCAAATATTGTCAGCACCGCTGGAGATGTTGGTTTGGTAGCTGCCCAGGACGTGCTCCAAAATGCAGATATCTTGGCTGCTGCTGGAAGTGTCTTAATTGATGCTGGGCGTGACTATTCAATGTCTGCAGCGTCCGTCGTCACTGCCTTAAGCAGTATTACTGCTGTGGCAGGACGAGAAATACAACTCGCTCGCCACTCCGCCGCTAACGTGGGCCTTAGTGCGGGCACAGACATATCAGACGCCAATGGCAATAACCTCAATGTGGCCGCTACGAACCTAAGTATGCGAGCCGGTGGATTCATTGGTGCTGCAGCCCCGTTGAGTCCAATAGCACAGAATCCGAATGCCATTGATATCGCAGTCAGTACTCTTGCAGCATCCAGTGTTAATGGGATCTATGTTCAAGAGGACAACGATATTATTGTTACACACGTCAACGCGATATCCGTTACGGTCAACGTGAATGAAGTTCAAGTTGACGGGTCGCTAGCTAATCAAAATGCGTCCGGATCGGTGGCGGCCCTAGATGATCTGACTAGTGGTGGCCCTGTCAAACTGGTCACCATCGATGGTTCTATTCAGATTGATGATGGCACCGACGGTGACGAATTAGGTGTCCAAAGCACGTCGGGCGGTGATATCCTGTTGGAGGCCCGACGGAATGTTGGCTCGGCGAGCAACATTATCACTACCACTGCAGTAACAACCAACGGTGGGAACATTTCACTTCTGGCCGCAGATGGCATCGATATCGGCGATGATCTAGTCACGTCGCTTGCGGGTTCCATTTTTGTCATCGCCAGCAATGGCAACCTCACAGTTGCAGATTCGGCAGATGTGGATGCAGATGGAATTCGCACAGCTACAGGAGAAATCTTGTTGGCTGCTTTCAACGACATATCGCTGACTGCCCCAGTATCTAGTACGAGCGGTAACATTGGCTTGATCGCCGGGCAAAGCATATTCCAGTTATCGAACATCAACACGGGTGGTGACGTTTTTGCAGATGCTGGCTTGCATATCACTATGTCCGATGGGACCAATACCACCGGCGGTGCCCAGATCATTTACCGTGCCGACGGTGATATCACGTTGGGTGAACTTACGGCAACACGGGTAGGAATCAATGCTGGAGGTAATATTCTCGATGGCAACATTGCTGGCGTAGATGATATGAATGTGACAGCCAATGACCTGATAATGGTCGCTGGCGGTTCTATCGGAAGCAGTGATTTGGGTAATCCTGCCAACGTAAATGAAAACGCGATCGATACCGATGTCGCTCGTTTAGCTGCTTCAAGTGGCGGTAGTATCTACGTTCTCGAAACGGATGACATCACGGTCGACGAGTTGGCGGGGCTCGATGTGACGGTCAACGTTAGCCGCGTCAATTTCAATAGTACTACCAGCCCGATTTCGGTCAATCGAACCGCAGAGGGACTAGACGACCTAACGGCTGTAGGAAACATAAAACTAGTGACCCAAAATGGTACCATTACAATCACTATGGGTATCACCAATGTTCTCGACCTGGCCTTTGATGAATTTGGTGTGGAATCGACGGGAGCGGGAGACATTCTTCTTGAGGCCCGAGGTGCAGGCAATGATGTCATCACTGGTACTAGTGCATTTGATTTTGCGGGTGTGTCTAGTCAAGGTGGACACATCAACTTGATCGCAGCCGACAGCGTGCAGGTCGGTGACGATCTGACCACTACCGGGAATGGATCGATATATGTCGAAGCAGGGAGCGGAGCCATAGGCATTAGCGATAGTACCGACGGGGATGCCGATGGAATTCGAAGCGTAAACGGTGACATCCTTCTGCGCGCGGCAACGAATATTGCACTCAATGGGTCCATTAATAGCACAACTGGCGACCTCGGATTTGCTGCTGGTCAGAATATTACGGTGTCAGCCAATGTAACTACTGGAGGAAGCGCATTCTTCGATGCGGGTTTGAACCTTACTCAAACCGGATCCATTTCGGCTTCCAACCTGTCGCTCATTACCGGTGGATCGATTGTTCTGGGATTTCTATCCGCCAATTCAATCAGTATCGATGCCGCCGGGAATATTTTGGATGGGAATTCTGGCTTGCTGAACATTTCAGCCAATGCACTAGTCCTGCAGGCTGGAGGCATCATCGGTGGCCCGGATCTCGGCAGTCCAGCTAACACCAACCTCAATGCGATCGACGTGGCCGTAAGCGTGCTATCCGCAGAGAGTGCTAATGGGATTTATATCCAAGAACTGAATGCAGTTTCCATCGACGTGGTCACAGTAAATGTAAGCGTTGATGTCCAGCGTGTTAATTTTAATAGCTCAACAACGCCCATCAATGAATCACGGACTACCACACTGGATGACCTAACGAGCGGTGGCCCAATTAAGTTGGTTTCACTTGGCGGAAGCATAACAGTCCGCATGGGAATTACCAACATCCTAGATGCCAATTATGACGAGTTGGGAATCGAATCAACTGGAAGTGGCGATATCCTGCTAGAGGCCCGCGGCGTAGGTAGCGATGTTATTACCTCATTGGGTGTGCTCGACTTGGCGGGGATTTCTAGCCAAGGGGGGCACATTAGTCTAATTGCGGACGATAGCATCTTTGTAGGAGACGATGTCACGACGACAGCCAGTGGCTCAATTCTTATGCAAGCATTTGCGGGACTCATTTCAGTTGCAGACAGCAACGATGTCGACACCGATGGTATTCGCAGTGTCGCGGGAGACATCTTATTACGGGCCAATACGAGTATTTTCCTTAATGCACCAATCACTAGCACAACAGGTGATGTTGGCCTGGTGGCGGGACAGAGCATTTCACAAGTAGCCAATATAACTACCAGCGGTAATGTGTTAGTCGATGCTAGCCTGAACATCACTATGTTTGATGGCACTATTACTGCCGGAGGTAGCCAAATAGTCTACCGCGCCGGAGGTAACATCTTCCTAGGCGGCCTTTCAGCCACCGTGGTTGGCATCAGTGCCGGTGGAAGCATCCTCGATGGCAATATGGCGGGAGTGGACGAAGTTAATGTGACGGCCACTCAACTAAGCATGCGGGCGGGAGGAAGCATCGGAGCCCAAGATGGAGCGAGTACACCCACCAACAATTTGCAGGCAATTGACACACAAGTCGAAGTCGTCGCGGCGCAATCTACAACGGGTATCTACATTCAAGAGGCGGACGACATTCGTGTGTCGCAAGTATCCCCTGTAAGCGTGCAGATCTTGGTTGACCGCGTCAATTTCAATAGCTCTCTCGCTAGTACGGCACAAAACAGCTCGGTGGCCGCATTGGCAGATTTGACCTCCAGCTCAAATGCGGTTGAGCTCATTAGCCAGTCAGGTAGTATCGTTTTGCAAGATGGTAATGCCGATCGCGACGTCATCTTTGCAGGGCTAGGCAACGTGCAGCTATCTGCCCTAGGACACATAGTCTCAGAATCAATATTTAGTACCGTATTGGCAGCTCCAGTTAGCCTGGGGGCAAATCAAATCGTGGTAGCTGATGCTTCAGGCGTCGTCGTAGGTGACCGGGTCGTAGTCTATCAAGGAACGACCAAGCACGAGACTGCTGTGACTGCCATCACGGGTACGACACTTACGCTGGCGAATCCATTGACGGCTAGTTTTTCTGCTGGCGTGGACGTAGTTCTTCAATCAGCTGTTGTTCAAGGACAGCACTTGCGACTGAATGCGGGTGAATGGGTTCACCTTCCGGACACGAATGTGAGAACCGTAGAAGCCAGAATTCTCACCGCCACTAATGTCAATACTGTATATGAGAATATGGCAGCTGATGCTCTCGGTCAGGAAGTGCTTGATCAGCTCGAGCATACTGGTGTAACCGGTGGACAACCACTTACAAATGGCTCGGTTGCATTGAGTGGTGAATCTTTTGGAGACGTACGCGATAGTTTTGCGTTCACGAATCGTTTCAGTAGTGGCTATTCTCTGCTGATTCGCAACAGCGGCGATTTGATCGTCATGCCGCAAACCTTTGGCAACGCGATGGAAATCGTGGGTGATCAGCCAGGGGTGTACATCGAGACGAAGCCTGGCGGCAAACTAACGATTAGTGGATCTTCACTACTGACTAGCACGAGTGCTGATACGGATCCTGGCATTGTTCTTATATCGGGCGCAGAGCTAGTAATCAGTGGTCAGATTATCACTAGTCGCACGCCGGCGGCTACCTTCCAGCAAGTGTTGAATACACTTAATTTGAATGAGACCATTTTTGATGGGGGCCAACCAGTTGGCAACCCACCGGTGTCTACCCAATTCATTATCAATGATTTTCCACCAAATGGAGTCGGTCCCGAGGATACGGGGCGTGAGAACCTGGTTTCGCACGTTTTGCAGCGGATACTGATGGAATTTGGCTCACCAGGAGAAGCTGGCTTCATGTCCGTAATCCATTACGCGGATGGAAACTTCCAAGTATTCGATGGCAATGAAGATCTGGCGCATACACTTGCAAACAACTTCACTTTGGACACCACGGCCCTGCCGGTTGGCGTCATCACAGCTGCCGACGCGGCTGGCAAGTTATTCGCACGTGCCACCAGCTTTACAGACATTTTCTTAAACGAAAATCCACAGATCCCAACCGATTTGGTGCTTAGACGTTCGCTGGACTTCTTCATGTTTTCCACCAACGGCGGGAACCTGATTGACGAAGCGTCCCTGCAACATGACCTTATGGATATCGTTAGCGATGGTAATGTATCGCCATCCATCATTACTGAAACAGTGGTCGCGCCACCGCCGATTATCATCATCCCCACCGTTTATGTTTCGACAGAGACTCCTATCTTCTTTGCTACGCAAACTGTCGAACTGCCATCCTTGGCAGTTAGGGAGATAGAAGTAGCCATCTATGCTGTTAGTTACAACGACATCAACATGAATGGGCAGGTTGATGCAAATGAGTTGCCAACATTCGATGAAGTCCTGCGCCAGAATCTAAGTGACGAAAGTCAACGCGAGGCCATCCCCATTAATCCCAGTCAAGGCGGTGAAGAACCGACGCCCGAGGATATCGAACGCAAGAAGCTGCAGTTGCGAGAGGATCCCAGTCAACCGAGCGGTGCATATGCGATCATCAAGAAGGATGCAGACGGAATCCAGACAGTCCTTGAGGTTTTCTCGTTGCGAGATTGGACAGAATCCCAAGGCAAAGAAGCAGATTCTACGTTAGAGCAAGATGTCGTTTTGCCTAAACTGGAACCCTTCGACATTCAGGACTTGAACTCACCGGTACCGGTCGAAACGAATGAACCAGACGTGGATCCACCGGTTAACGGCACACCTGGTGTTTCAGATACGAGTCTCTGGCAATCCAACCGTTCCGAACGCCCCAAATGGGAGGCCTCGTCTAGTGGACTATTGATGGGAACCCTGTGGATGCTCCGAGCAAGACGCGAAAAAGAACCAGTTGAACAGCCAGCTTCGCCCAGCCTGACAGCGGACGATCAATCTCAAACCAACCAGGACTTTGGCCGCACAGCGCGACGAAAAAGGTTCTTTCGCAATATCTGAACGTAAACTAGCCTCAGGCTTTGTTCCAGAGCCTAAACATAAATAAAAAACACGCCAAGACTTGACTTAATGGAGAAATGCAATGGGGACCTGTCCCAAATGCAACCAAACTGTTGATGACCAATTGGATTCCTGCCCAGCATGTGGGCATCTATTGAAATCCAACGTTACTGGCACTTTGAATGTGGAACAACATTACGCTGGGAAACCGTCCACGGAGTCGGCGGATCATGAAATACCTGCCAGCGGCTCGGTCGATCGCGTGCCGAGTACGGGCGAAGGAACCTTATCAGCACCAGAATATGCAACTGAGAAACCAGCTGAAGGCACGCCAGAGCGAACTCTCGTGAACTCAGCAACTGAGTCGGGCGACCAACAAGAAGCCCAACCTGCGGAAGATGAAAACGCGCGGACCCTTCAAATTGATGCCGCGTCTTCTACTCCGGTGCAAGGTACGCATGCGTACAGCCCTGAAGAGCTGAAAGAGGTTCAAGGGAGCAAAGGAGGTTCGGGAACTGCGGGTCGGCTCAAGCGACTTTGGGAGGGAGCAGCGGGTTCAAGCGCAAACCCAATGAATACTCTCAAACGAGATGACGCGCTGGCTACTGACTCAGTTTTTGAACAGGTATCTCACCGTGTTTTAGCTCAGGATCCGATGGCTAAGATTGCGGAGGCCCTAACGCGTGCAACTGGCGCTCGTGCGGAAATTAGAGAGCGATTGCAGCAATGTGTCGCTCAAGCTTGTGAGGGAAGCAATTCCGCAACTTCCGACTACGACATTACGGACTATCTCGGTCGGGGAGCCATGGGGCTTGTGCTCAAAGCCCGCCAAAAGTCGATCGGTCGCGATGTAGCTATCAAAATGATCCAACCTGGAGGAGATGGCACCAAAAGCAGCACAAGCGTGCAGAAGAAGAAGTTTCTTTATGAGGCCCAAATCACGGGGATGTTAGATCACCCCAACATCGTTCCAGTATACGATTTGGGAATCTGTAATGAGATCCTCTTTTATTCCATGAAACAAATCATGGGGGAGGAGTGGCAGAAAACGCGTGCCAAAAAGACTCGTGACGAAAATATCGATGTCTTTATGAAGGTTGCCGATGCATTGGCATTCTCACATCAACGAGGAATCATACACCGCGACCTCAAGCCCGAAAACGTGATGATCGGAGAGTTCGGTGAAGTACTTGTAACTGACTGGGGATGTGCCGTTGACCTCAATCGAAACGAACCGTTCGGGCTCGCTGGTTCTCCTGCCTGGATGGCCCCAGAAATGGGAGTACATGAAGTATCCAAAATCGGTTCCAAGAGCGACATATATTTGTTAGGCGCAATCCTTTACTGGATCATTTCTGGGCATCCGCCGCATCCGGGCAATACTCTTACAGATTGCCTGCGAGCCGTAGCGGACAACAAAATTATCCCAATCGATTCCCAGGATGCGTTGGTCGGCATTGCTTTGAAAGCGATGTCAACAGAACCTGAAGAGCGGTACGCGACGGTTGAATTGATGCAGGATGCGATTCGTGAGTACCAGCGGCATGCGGAGAGTATCAAACTTACCGAACGATCTGAGGTAACGCTCAAGCATGCAGTTCAGTCCAAAGACTACGAGGCATTTGCGCGCAGTTTATTTGGATATCGAGAGGCCATTGACCTATGGTCGAACAACAAGGCCGCCGTGGAGGGATTAGGGGAGGCGCGACTGGCCTATGGTCAAGCCGCCTTCGACAAATCGGACTTTGACCTCTGCTTACAGACTTTGAGCGATGAAGTGCCCATTGAGCGCGAACTTCGTGCCAAAGCAGCCAAAAGTAAGCAAGCAATCCTGGAACGAGAAACTAGATTCAAAACTCTGCGACGAGGCTTTATTGCTATTCTTGGACTTTCCATCGTAGGCTTGAGCATATTCTTGGCGGTGGTCTCGTCCCAGAGAAGCAAACTTCAAACAGCCAACCAAGAATTGACTGATAAACAAACTTTGATCAATAAGCAAAACGAAGACTTAACTCGAAGCAATGAGACTATTCAAGGACAGATTGCGACCATTCAAGAGCAAAAAGACGAGCTCCAGGAAAATTATGATAACCTCGAAATGGCACGTAACGACTTGCAAATGAAGAATAGCGACCTCGAAATGGCTCGCAATACGATCCAAAGTCAGTTCGATGACTTGGAAATGAAGAATCGGGACCTAGAAGCTGCTCGCGATACCATCAAGGGGCAATTCGATGAGCTGCAAACGGCCACTTCGAAAATTCAGTTAGGTAATTACCAGTCCAAGATTTCCTTATCCCAAGCACAGATTGGTCAATATGATGTTGCTGCTAGCGACAAGAGTTTGGGGATTGTCGACGAAGTACTTACCAATAGTGAAGCCTTCAAGCGAGGCGATCAAGTTTTTGTTCCCAAGCTACAAAATTGGGCTTGGAGAAGAGTGCATTTATTGGGCAATCAGGATCTGCTTTCGCCTGAATCTTTCGGGGAAGGTTTTTCAGCAATGGGCTTCGCCGGCGCTGCCAACGTAGGCGCTATCGCATCTTTCAATGCAAACGGTGGTGGAGAGATTGCAATTGTCCGACTCGAAGGAAGCCAACTTAGTACTTCCGGTCAGGTTCTACCTACTCCGAGTGTGGTGGATAGTATTGCACTTTCTCCTGATGGAAGTGAAGTAATCTATTCACTCCACTCGGCCAATGATGAAAGTTCCGTTTATGCCTGGCGCTGGCAATCCAACTCAGCCCCTCAACCTGTCAGTCAGTCCAACCTTCGTGAAGATGGCGGTGTAAATTTCCCAACGCACGGCTCGCTTCAACGTCTCATCGTTAGCCGTAATCATGTTATTGGAGGCATTGACTCCGGTATTTGGATTTGGGATCGAACCAATCCCAATTGGCAGGCGAGTGACCCAGTCCGTGTCAAACGGATTCGAGGCCAGTTGCTTTCTCTTCAAATGCTAGGTGATGAACATGCATTGGTGTTATCAAGGCTCAATGACCGGCATATTGTTCACTTACTTCAGCTTGAAAGTTCCGACGGACTTTCAAACGATATTGCCAGCCTTAGTTTTGAAGCCTCTGAAGAAAACGGCTTTGATCCCGCTGAGTTGTCTGCGGTTGCATTTGGTAACGGCAGACTCATCCTGGGAACAATTACCGGTCGACTATTTACTATACCGTTTTCCACAAACAGGCCAATGAATGAGTTATCACAGGTAGGGCCCGAGTTCCGCGAGGTGTTGCCACGTCAACATCAAAGCGAAGTTCGTACTATCCATGTTCACAATGATGGCACGATGCTTTCCACCGCCTTCGAGCCAGTGGTACACGTCTGGGCGCCGGATCTCGATCAAGAGTCAGGTTGGCGATACGATACAAACCTCGTAGGGACCAAAGACAATATTGGTGATGTTTCCTTCATGGTCGACTCATCGTTGGTGCTTGGCATTGGAGAAAAAGGAAACTCCATCGTTTGGGACGTAGAGCGACAAAAGCAGCGCCGCCGATTGGTACGCACAGACGAAAAAGGAGCAGAGATTCGCTATCAGGCGCCAGTATTGAAAACAATTACTGGCACTGATAATCGCCGAACGGTATCGATCGATCGAAACGGCATGTTGGATTCGTGGGATGTGGTTACTGGCCAATCGCTGACGTCACACGGAGAGATGCCCCCAAGTTTCGTTGGACATTCCCCAAACGCAGTGTTTTCGGATATGGCAGTAGATGCCAAATCAGGAACCCTTGTTACATCTGCACATTTGCCTCGGCTACAAGACAATTCGGAAGCGGCTTGGGAATTTTGCAAGTGGGATATTGAGACAGGCAAAATGCTCAATCGTTGGACCAGCAACCTGGACGGAAGATATTCCGGCCGCCAGATTTCTTTATTGGAAGGTGGCAAGTTTATCATGTATTCCAGCGATCGACAGCCGTTGGCCATTATCAATAGAACCGCCGATAATGCACAGGAAGTATTCAGTGGAAATCAATTGGGAAGCGTATTGTTTGCTTCTGAACACCCACAGCATTCTGAACTAGCACTCATCGCCAAAGCCAACGGTACTGTCGGTATCTATGATTCGAACCGCAATGACTTTGTTGACGTCCTGGATAGCCAGGAAAGAGATCAACTCCAAGCGGACCGTGACCTTGCCTTACTGGGAGCTTGGTCTCCGAGCGGGAATAGATACTATCTGTGCTGGGCGTCTGGCGGAATTACTGAATTCTCCTGGCAGAACAATCAATTGTCGATTATCCGAGATATTCGAGGGCCAGAAGCAATCCAATTAGGGCTGGGACTTCAATTCGAAAATTCCTCCCAAGAGCGACAGGGCAGTTTTCGGATCAATTCTCGTTGGCAATCCGACCTGAAGGTTCGTGAGTCGGAGGGTGTCAATTTAGTCTATCGAGTCGTTCGTTTTCCGGGCGTTGAAGGAAGGGTCCGGTTAACAAGAATTGCGTTTGGCAACGACGCTCGTCAACCAGTTGCCAAATCGGTCGAAGATACATTTCCCGATATAAGAGTCGTTCTAAGCGACGACGACGTACCAGAGTTAAAGGCCTGTCCAATTTCACGCTTGCCAGTCGGGGCTAGTGATATTGTTGCCGTGCATACTGCGGGCGAAAGCACATATTTTGCGAGTACTAGTGGTGCCGTTTATCGCATTACTGGGGATGGTCAACTAGTCTCCTACGGCACACCACCTGTGGTATCAGCGACCGGCGATGTTGACGCCAAGAGAATCGTACTATTGCATGAAGGAGGGATTCTTTCGCAAGCAGATTGGACCGAGGATCAATGGGTCTGGACACAATTGCCAACTACAAACAGTGATGCGACAGACGTAGTTTTATCGCCCGACGGTAATCAGTTGTTGGTTAGCTATGGTAGCCCTGGAATAGCCGACCGTATGGTACTAACAAACAAAACGACCGGCGAAGAGACTGCGATCGCCGACACAAAATATGGGACGTTGCTGTCCGACGGGCGTTTGAGTATTGTTAAATCTGATGGCACTGTAGTCCTGCGCCAGGCTGGCCAAGACTTAATCTTGGGCCGGCTGCCAGCCGATAGTGACCTGCAAGTTCGCAGCATTCAGCTGTTCAATGAGGCCTGGAGTGACGATAATAGTAGTTCCTGGTTGGCTGTGCATGCACAGAATCCGGCAGACAATAGGTTACATTACTTCCCATTGGATATTCAGGTTAACCAGCCTCCCGCCCCGAGTTCTCTTGTGTTGGCGCCCGAAGCACACGTCGTTTCTTGTTCGCCTCGGGAAGGCGTGTTATTGGTGGGAACTACCAGTGGTAACGTGACCGTATACTTTGCGTCCCCAACTTTAGAAGAAGTGGGTAATGAACTCTTCGCTCTTGAAGGCCATGCTGGGTCTGATTTGCTTTCAATCCAGTTCACGCCGGACGGTTCCAATGTAGTTACGACCGATGTTTTGAACCGACAATTTACTTGGATGTCCGAGGACTCCCTCGATGGCATTACGAAACAACTTGGTGAAACCGGAGACGTTTCGTATCTTACTTCCAAGTAAGAACCCGATGTCTGGTACGAACTGGCTCTGATGAAAACCTCAATGCCGATAAACTATTTCACGTGTACTTTTTTGTGTAAGGCATCCCCCTTCAAAATGACGTAGGGGGGTGCTCTGTCACCAAGTGATTCTTGATTTGCCCTACGATCCCACTTGATACTACGCGGGGTCCACTTGATTCTAAGGGCAGTTATCCCAGGCTACGGATAGTGGCTGCCTGCTGCTCGATAATCGCATACAATGAGAATTCGTTGCGCCTACTCCTTGCCTCGTTGCAGGCGAGGACACAGCCCGGCGTAGGCGAAGAAACTGTTTGATCTGGTTTGATACCAATCAAAAGTACGGCCGCTAACAATTGTGGTAAAACAACAGGATATTCGATAAATGGAACAACCAGAGGAAGAGTTCCAACAATATCAAGAGTCCTCCGATGGCGAAGATCTGCTGGAAGACTCCGAATTATTGGATGCTGTACTCAAAGAGACGCTCAATAACTCGTCGCACGATGCGTTGGAGCTAATATTTGATGTCGCGCGAGCCTCGAGGTATGAAAACACAACGGACATTCGCGCTGTCGAGGAAGTTGTCCGTGAAATCGTAACGCGACGCTTAGGTATGCGGAAACTCTCGCCGCGAGTCATTCGGGTAGTCGCCCAAACGCTCATTGACGAGCCAGAAGTCGCGGTAAAACTCGAACGCTTGTGGCAGGAAGGTCGATCGCGTGGATAGGCAATCGATTTCCCCTGAAATGCAGATCTGGATTGACCAATCGCAGGGATTAGTTCGAGCGATTGCATCGAAAGTTTCTTCGCAGTTGCCCTCTCATGTCAATTACGAGGATCTGGTTTCCTATGGTCAACTCGGTTTGATGCAAGCTGCACACGCCTTTCAGCCCGACAAGGATGTGGCCTTCCAGACTTTCGCTTACCATCGCATACGCGGTGCAATCTACGATGGCTTGAGCAAAATGAATTGGACTAACAAAGCAGTGCGCCAACGGATTCGTGCCGAGCGTTTAAGTGCCGAATTGTTTGAACAACAGGTTCGTGCATCCCAGGAGCAAGAACTGGACTCCATGGCGTCGGACGCTGAGCAGATAGTACGATCTACTGAGCGGATTACGTTAGTACATTTGCTGAGCGAAAGTACAAGCGAGGGTGGGCAAGGTCTAGAAAAAATTGTAGCTGATGACGACTTGCCTCCCGATGAGTTAGTAACCCAGCAGGAAACTTGCGAACTGCTACGAGCTGCGGTTGAGCAACTCCGTGAACCCGCACGCACAATTGTGAGATCTGCCTATTACGAAGGCAAGTCACTCACTGACATCGCGATTTCTCTTGGAAAGAGTAAATCCTGGGCCTCGCGGGTACACTCACGGGCGTTGGAGGATCTGGCGTTATTCATGAAACAACATGGTGAGGATCGTGTTTGATCAATGTCAGGGCGCCATTTCGACAAAAC